>DYIT01000059.1:6330-10422 GCA_020723505.1 Candidatus Kuenenia stuttgartensis | reverse complement strand
TGCCCCTGGAAACGCTCACCTTCTGTCCGTTTAGCGCGGAAGTCGATGCTCGCTCGGAGACGGCGGACGGATTTGCCGCAAGGGCGGCGAGCAGGGAATCGCAGAACTTCCTCGAAACTATGCAGGCGCCTCCTTCTGGAGGAGGGCACGCCTTCCTGACTTCCGCGGAGTATTCGAACATCACGGCGTGAATCGTAACCGACCTGCACGCCTCGGCCTCCAGCGCCGCCAGAATCTTTTCAATCTCGGCCACGGCATCGCGCGGGGCTTTGACGAAAAGCCTCCGGTTTTCGATATAAAGACCCCTCGTCACATCGCCCCCCGCCCGGAAGAAATCGACGGACTTCGCAAGGATGTCCTTCACCTCTTCCTCCCCCAGGAATCTGGCTTTGCCGGCTTCAGCTGGAACCCCATCCTCGCTTTCGCGAATGGCCTCCCTGACTCCTGCCGACGGGTCGAGCGAATAGCGCGCGGCCGGGAAATCCTCATGCGGAGCGGTGATGTTCCTGAGGTCGTAGATGCGGCTCACGAGTTCGGCGTCATCCTCCGCCATCGACGGGCAAGCCGCCGCAAATGCAATCGCGGCCGCTGCGGCCGCATGAAAAGCCTTGTTCATGCCTAGGGATTCCTTTCAAACATCTTCGGGAACCTGGGGATCGCGCCTCAGCGACAATCCGACGATCTCCCCTTCACGCAAAGCATTGTGCGATTCGGCAGCGACTTCAGCGCCGGATACGTCTATTCTGACCAGATATCTGCCTCCCCTGAAGGCGGATCCGAGCACCCTCCCGCTGATGCGTGCCCCGCCGCCGGGGCCGATTTCAAGGTCCGCAGGCCTGATGGCCGCGCAGACCCTCTTCCCCGTCATGCCGGAGGGAGACTTGAATTCGCCCAGGACGGTCTTCACGACGCCCTCCCGGACGAATTCGGCGTCGAGGAGGTTGTTCTCGCCGAGAAGCGAAGCCACGAACCTGCCGGCTGGTCTGTTCCAGATATCGGAAGGCGATCCCTGCTGCCGGATGCATCCGTCCTTCATCACCACTATCGAGTCTGCGAAGGCGAGCGCTTCCTCCCTGTTGTGCGTTACGAGCACGGCCGTGACGCCGATTCTGCTTCTAAGGTCGGACATGAAATCGAGCATCTTGCGCCTGAGCGCGTCATCGAGGCTGGCAAGCGGCTCGTCGAGCAGGAGGATTTCGGGTTCGGAAACGAGTGCGCGCGCGAGTGCCACGCGCTGCTGCTCGCCGCCGGAGAGCTCGGCCGGGTAGTTCTTCCGCCGGTCGAGGAGGCCCACCAGCGAGAGGGCTTTCTCAATCCTTCCGTCCCTCCCGGTTCTGTCGGAGACGAACTTGAGGTTGCCTTCCACGGTCATGTGGGGCCAGAGGGCGAGCGACTGGAAGACCATGCCGATGCGCCTGCGCGACGGCGAAATGATTATTCCAGGGCCGCTGGCGAGCGAATCGCCGATGAAAACCCTTCCGGAATCAGGCCGCGTAAGGCCGGCGATGATTCTGAGCGTGGTAGTCTTGCCGGATCCGGACGGGCCGAGTATGACGGTCGCTTTTCCCGCTCCGGCCTCGAACGTGAGATCCCTGACCGCCGGCTTGCCGTTGAATCCAGCGGAAACCGATTCAATCCTGATTGACAGCGCCATGACGGGAATTATATAGGAGGTTCCGATTCGAAACCACAATCCACGGGGACCTGCTAAGGAGTGCAGAATAATCTGGACGCGAATTCGACTCTGAGAACGCTGCGTTCTAGCCGGCACCCGGGAGCACCGCGGGAGCGGCGCCTTTTTTTGGACGGGGCTAGTCGCCCTTAAATTGTTATCATAAGGCCGTCGGAGACATCCTAGATTCCGGATTGAGCGATGAAGACAGCCGAACATGCGTCGACCCAGGGCGAAGAAGAAGCCATAGCCCGCCTTAAGGAGGCGTACGAGGGAATCCAGAGGCAGCTTTCTCAGAGGATCATCGGGCAGGAGGAGGTCATAGAGCAGCTCCTCGTGTGCTTCTTCGCAGGGGGCCACTGCCTTCTCATCGGGGTGCCGGGGCTCGCTAAGACGCTGATTGTACGCTCGCTCGCCGAGGTGATGTCCCTCGAATTCAGGAGAATCCAGTTCACGCCCGACCTGATGCCGTCGGACATAACCGGTACCGACATCATCAATTTCGACCCGGAACCGGGCGAGCGCGTCTTCAAGTTCGTCTGCGGTCCTGTATTCGCGCACATACTCCTCGCCGACGAAATCAACCGCACGCCGCCCAAGACCCAGGCGGCTCTGATGGAGGCGATGGAGGAATACCAGGTGACGTGCGGGGGGTCGAGATTCGAAATTGAGAAGCCATTCTTCGTGCTCGCGACCCAGAATCCAATCGAGCAGGAAGGCACCTACCCGCTCCCCGCCGCGCAGCTGGACAGGTTCACGTTCAACATCAATCTCGGCTATCCCGACCCGAAATCAGAGTACGAGATTGCCCTGAGGACGACTTCCAACCTCGAGACAAGGCTTGAACCGGTTCTCGGGCTGGAAACGGTCCTCAATCTACTCGGCTTGGTCAGGAGGGTATCGATTCCCGAGGAATGCATGAAACTGGCAGTGACCATCGCCAGGATTTCGCGCCCCGGCAACGACGGCTGTCCGCAGGTTGTCAGGGACTACGTGCAATGGGGCGCGGGCCCGAGAGCAGTGCAGTGCATGATTACCTGCGGCAAGGCGAGGGCCATGCTCCACGGGAGGCACGCAGTCATTCCGGAAGACATATTCGCCACGGCGCTCCCGATAATGAGACACAGGATAATCCCGAATTACCACGCGGAAGCGGAGAGCATTTCAACCGACAGGATTATCGAGCGGATTCTCGAGCACGTGAAGTCCTGAGTTCCCGCGCCGTTCAGGCGACCCTCGCGGGAATCCTCAAACTCAGTCCTTCCTGTGTCCAGGACCCTTGGGGCCCTGCTTGTTTTCAGGCACGAATATCAGGAATCTGCCGTCCTTCACAACCCACTGGAAAGGCGTCTTCTTGGGTTTCGGGGCGCCTGGCGCATTCGTGGTTATGACGCTTTCGGTCTTGATTGTCCAGTTCTCCTGCGAGATCTCCAGGCTTTCGAGGGTGATGCTTTCCACCCGGAATCCGCGATCCACTATCTTCTGGAATCCAAACAGGAAGGCCTTCATCCAGCGCTCGATCAGGGCCTTGTCGCCCTCGATGAAGAAGAAACCGCGAATCCTCTCGTCGTCTCCGGAATTGAGCTCCTTTCGCAGATCCTCCAGCACGTAGGTCATCGCAAGGTTCACCGCGCCGTGCTGCACCGGGAATTCCGGCCTCCAGCCCTCCTCGGTGAGCGACCACGGCAGCTTCTCCGACAATCTCAGGTATTCCATCGGCTTCGGTTGCTCGATTTCCACGGCGTATAGCACCGCGGCCGAGCGGAGGTCGCCGCCCATTTCGAGCTTCTCCACCCCGAACTTCCTGATTGCAGAAACCGAACGAATCTTTGAGAAGGCGGCCAGGTAGATTTCTGCCCCAGTTCTCGCGTTCCGCTTCCGGCTCGCGAGCATCCTGAAGAGCCTTTCCGCGTCGCCGGCCGAAAGCGCCTCCGCGAATTTGACCGCGATGTTGTGCAGGGCGGCGCAGGCCTTGATGCGTTCGGCGGTCCTGGCGACTTCCCGGCCCGGTCCGGTCTCCGCGTATTCCGCAGGGAATGCGCCAAGAGCGTCCATTCCCCTTTCGTACCTGAACGCCGCGGCCTCGGACAATGCCAGGTCAATCGCCTCCATCGAAAGGAGCAGAGCTTCGACCTCCCCCTTTGGAGCTTTTTTCAGTCCCGCCTTCGAGACGTATTCCTTCAGTGCGCGGACCGCCTCGGCGCGCTTCCCTTCGGCCATAAGCCTGTGAGCCGCGTCCAGGACCGTCAATTCGCCGACCTTCCGCCGGTCCTCGGACTGCCGCCTGAACCGCCCCGCTTCCACCCCCGCCTTCGCGGCCCATTCAGTTCCCGGATGCGCTGACAGGACGGCATCGTAGCGCCTTATGATTTCATCGAGATTGTCGGGATGCTCGAGGGCGAAGGCCTCCGCCGACTCGA
>DYIT01000059.1:0-6299 GCA_020723505.1 Candidatus Kuenenia stuttgartensis | reverse complement strand
CCCCGCCGCAACCGGCAGCGCCCATGAGCGCGGTTCGCGGACGATTTCGGTCCTCTGGGTCGTCTGCAGCCCGACACTCGGGGCGATGGATTCGATGGCGGCGCGCACCTCGGACATGGACTCAGGCCTTCGGTCAGGGTCCTTCTCCATCAGTTTCATAACGAGGCCGGAAACCTCTTCCGGCAGTTCAGGCCTGTGCCTCGCCGGTGGAACCGGCTCCTCGGAGATGTGCTTCAGGATGGTGGCCACCGCGGTCTCGCCCTTGAACGGAAGGATTCCAGTCAGGATGTAGTACAACGTCGTGCCGAGCGAGTATATGTCGGAACGATGATCAACCTTGTCGCCCTTTGCCTGCTCCGGAGACATGAAGAAGGGCGTGCCCATGATGTTCCCGGGCGAGGAAATCGACGATTTCTGCTCGACATCCCTGGCCAGCCCGAAGTCCGCCACCTTCACGGCTCCGTCGTTCGTTATCAGGATGTTTTCAGGCTTGACGTCCCGGTGGACTATCTTCCTTTCATGCGCGAATTGCAGGGCGTTCGCGGTATGCAGTGTGATTTCGAGCGCGCGCGCCACGGGCAACGGTCCTTTCTCCACCACCAGGTCTGCAAGGCTTCTCCCCGCGATATACTGCATGACGATGAAATAGGAGCCGTCCTTCCTGCCGACGTTCATGACTGAAACGATGTTGGGATGGTCCAGCTTCGCCGCCGATTTCGCTTCCCTCAGGAATCTCCTGACCGAGTCCTCGTCGGAGGTCATGCTCTCCGGAAGGATTTTAACCGCCACTTCCTTGTCTAGGCCGAGGTGAACGCCCCTGTAGACCGAACCCATGCCGCCCTGGCCGATCTTCTCGTCCAGCCTGCAGCCCCCGAGGATTCTGCCGATGTTCTGGTCAACAGGTCCGTTCAATGCAAGGTCCTTTGTCTTGGCGGTTCCCGGCGCCGGATTTGCAGCATCCGGGTATCCGCTCGAAACGCGAATTCCGTTTCCAACGCCTGACACGAACCGATACCCTGTAAAATACTGCCAAGATACTATCAAATAAATACCTTTCGGCGGGGAATTGTTTCGTCATGGCATGACCCGGACGTACGGAAACCGGAGGAATCGAGCTTTCATGGCTGGAAATGCCATTCCCGCTGATTAAACCGCGAATGAATCCGCTTCGGGTTCGAATCGGCTGCGTTCTGACATGGGAAAGCTCATGCGGCTTCAAGGCGGCTGCCCCGGCATGGACGCGCACCCTATTTCTTCCGGAAGAGCGCCTCTATGGGGCCCGAAGTCTTGCCGAAGCCTTCGGTGAACTTGGCCCAATCGAAACTAAGCATGTGGGCTACCGTGGGGAGCATTTCCTCGAGTTTGAACCTCGCGCCGACCACGAGGCCGACGTGAATGTCCGGACCGACGACTATGCATCCGGGGTGTCCCTCCGCAAGGAGGATGAAGTAACCGTTTCTGCGGTAGTAGGGATTCCTCCGGAAGGCGGTCCATACGTTGAACGCGGCCTCGTCGTCGTCTCTCATCTTCCGGGTCATCAAATCCTTGAGCTTCCTCTGCTGCTTTTCGGAGTCAATCCTCCAGTCCGGGCCGAACCTGACGATTATGAGCTCGGGATTGATGGATGAAAGGAGCAGCTGTGCGGCAAGTTCCTGGACGAAGGCGTTCGAGTCGCATGTGTTTCCGCCTCGCATGGCGATCGCGTCCTTGATTACCTCTCTGGCCGAGACGTCGTCGAAGTCCGTGTCGAGTCTGAGTTTGCCGGGCGTGAGGCTGGATGGCAGGTTTTTCTGGACCGCGAGCGGATTCTTGATTGACCGGAGCTGCGAAAGGAAATGGTCCCGTACTGCCTCATCGTACCTGCGGAGGTGCACGGACGTGACCGCCACTGGCCGGTAGAGCTCGTCCCACTGGGGATGGAGAGGAAGGGCGTCGAAGATGATGTTCTCCTTGTCGCCCGAGGTGATTATCCATGCCTTGCCCTGCCGCGTCCCGCCCGCCTTGCGGAAGAAGTGGAGGACGGTCGGAGACATGAACTTGAAGACGTCCTTGTCTGATACTATCCAGCCCATCCTCTTTCCGGTCAGGAGTTCCCCTATCCATTGGGGTCTCTGCTTCAATCCCAGCCACACGGACGAGATGTTCTGGAGGAACGTTCCGAAGGGGGCAATCTCGGCGGCGATTCTCGGAGCGCAGACTTCCATGTCTCCGAGTCCGGACTTGTGGTCGACTCCGGCTCCGATGATTACGATGCAAACCGCGGGCATCTCCTTTATTCCAGCGGGAACGGATGCCCCCGACACGAGGTCGTCGAACGCCTTCTTAACGAGGTCCCGTCTCTGGGCTTCAGGCTTGGCCTCGATAGGCCTGAAAATGGCCTCGGACTGCCCGGCGTTGAGTTCCTGGAGGACGTTGAGCAGTTTTTCCATCCACTCCTTCGTCTTCGCGTCGAGACTTTCCCACCTCTTGGCGATGTCCATCAGCTCGCCCATCGCGGTCGTGCCGAGCCTTTTACCGGCTTCGGACGCGAGATATTCCACATGCCTCTGCACCGGCACCGGGCTCAATTCGCCCTGCTGGCCCAGGGAAGCACCCGCGGTCATGAGGACGGCGGCCAGGACCAGGACTTCGGCGCGTGCGGACACGTTCATGGCGCATCTCCGGGAAAACGGTTTCTCAGGACGGGAGCGGCTTTCCTTCTGCATGCTGTGCGGCGAATCCCATGGCTTCCGCTATTGTCGGGGCGATGTCGTACTGCGAACACACGGATGAAATGATCTTCTTTTCCTTGACGCCCGGCCCGATCGCGAGCGCCCAGAGGTGCCTGCATCCATCGTCTCCGTTCCAGTGGGACGTGAATCCGCCCTGTCCGTGCCCGCCAAGGCTCCTGCCGCAGTCGGGCGCCACGATGAACAGAGTGCCCGTCTGGTAATACTTGTTCTTCCTGATTTCGCCGTAGACTCGCAGGACCAGGTCGTCAAGGCACTGGATTCTGGTCACGTAGTCGCTGAAGGATCCCCTGTGCGCGATGTCGGGCCCGGCGAAGCTTATGACCAGCACGTCGGGCCTGATGGTCGACATCGCCGTTTCTGCGAAGTACCAGACCAGTTCGTCGCCGAGGGCCTCGGATTTGAGCTGCGGCACCTTGGCCTTGTCGAGGACGGCGCGGACGAAGTTCTGCGCATCGCCCGCGTATTGGGGCGGAGTCCGGTCCGGGTCCTCGATATGCTCGAAATCCTCCTCCACCCAGATTCTTTCCCTCAGCTCCTTGGCCTGCCTGTATATGTCGGATGTCGTGTCCTCCTCAGCCGTCATGACCTGGAGGAGGTGGTCGTACATGAGGAGTCTCGGCGAGAAGACCAGGCCGGAAAACGCCGTTCCGAAATCCGAATGTTCGCTCACGGCGAATCCGACGTCGAGTGTGGTATGCGCGACGATGCAAGCCTTGGAATCCGGGATTCTCTTGTTGCCCTTCGCCTGCCTGTAATACTCGAATATGGTGGGAGACTTGGGGATTTTCTCCTCTCCCGTCGATTTCCTTCCTGTCAGGAGCTGAACCATCCCCCCCACGTGGCTGGTGGATCCGTCATTGAAGAAGTTGTTGTAGAGCGTGCCCTGCGGCAGAAGGTTCTTCCTTATGCCGGGGAGGTTCGCAAGCAACGGGTCGCCGAACGTCTCGGAGTAGCGCACGCCGCCTCCGAAGCACACAATGACCGTCTTGGTCGCGTTCTTCCATTCGCCGAAACCTATGGAGGGGAACGCAAGCGTCGCGGCCGCCGCGGCGCCGGCCTTCAGGAATGTCCTCCGGGTCATTCGAGCCATGGGGAACTCCGAAATCACTTGAGTATGATGTCGAGTCCTTCGACCGCGAACCTCATGCCTTCCGCCTTGACCTGCCCGTAAATAACGACGCGCTCGCCGGCATTGAAGCCCTCGATTTTCTTCTTCACATCAGGCTTCCTGAGGTCGAAATATATGGCCGCGCAGTCGTCGCCGGTTATCGATACCTTCAGGTACTTGGATTCTTCGAACTTGACCCTTGCCGCGGTTTCGGCGGGGAAGGTCTTCTGAATGGCGACGATCCTGCCCCAGAGCCTGACTTTCTTCTCGCCGTAATCCGACAGGCAGCCGCGTATCAGATCAGGCGTAGTGAAAATGAACTCCTCGGGTTTTGTGCCGGGCAGGAGCCTGATTTTCATGTCCTTCTCGCGCTCCTTGTCCCGCGTCTCCTTCTCCTCCTTCGTCAGCCATTTCTGCAGTTCCGCGTCCCAGGTATGCCCCTGAATCTTGTGCCAATCGTCCTCCGAGACCCAGCCCTTCGACGGATCTGACGGGTGCTCCCTGAAGCCCTTCAGGGCGATGAGCTGCTCAATCCTTCCGGCCATTTCCGGATTCAGCTTCCTGGCCTCGTCCATGTGGAACTTGGCTTTTTCGATGAGCCGTTCGTCATATATGGCGTTTTCCAGGCACCATCTGCCGTATTCGAGCTGCACCTCGGGATCAGCGGGATTCAGGTCGTTCTTCTGGAGCCGCCACACGTTGAGCTTGTAGTTCTGCATTGGCGACAGGTATTTCCTGGGGATGTGCAGTGTCAGATCGCCGGGCTTGGAAACCACAACCACTATTAACTGCTGGACTTCCTGAACGGCGACCTGGATTACCGAGCCATCGATTAGTTCAATCTCGTCAGAGAAAGCCGGTTCCGCTACCGATGCCAGGAATGCGGATGCGGTCAGTAACGCAAGAAACGCAGTTTTCATCGAATACTCCGGCGCTACGCCGGGGCCTTGCCTGGAAGGATGCCGGACAGGAATCCCGGCTCCGGCCCTCCGCCGCCGCTGTCCGCGGTCAATCACGGCCAGGCATCTGCAAGGCTCCGGTTTGACCCTTCACAATACAGGAACAGCCGGGTCGGGTCAAGCCGATTTTCCAGCTTCAATCGCCGCCCTTGCGCGCCTTCAGTTCCGCGGTTTTTCTGAGATATGCGCGGAACCTGAACACCGCGTATTCGGCGTTTTCCGCGTCGATTCGGAGCTTATAGACCGCTGATTCCGGCATTCCGCCCCGGGACAGCGCTTCCTTGAGCGCCGACGACGCGGAATCGAGCCGCGCAAGCGCCTTCCCCAGGCCGGCTTCGAAATATACCACGGCCCTGCCCGGATTTCCGGCCCTGAGCTCGAGGTTCCCGATGTTCTCGTAGCCGTTCAAGCTCAGAGAGCCTCCTTCGCCAACCAGAGCGGAGAACTCCTTCTTTGCGCCTTCGAGGTTGCCCTGGCTCCACATCAGGAGACCGATGTTGTTTGCCGCGTCCGCGGATGTAGGATCGGATTCCATAGCCTTCCTGAACTCGCCCCCTGCGCGTTCGGCAAGTCCTTCGTTCATGGACAGGATCCCGAGATTCACGAATGTCGCGGCTTTCCTGCCCGCCGGAAGCGCGTCCAGGGATGCCACGGATGACCATGCCTTCCTCGCTTGAGCGTATCTCCTCTGCTGCGACCACCTGTAGCAGATTGAGTTCAGACGTTCGAAGGCATCCGAAGCGCCGGGGTAGGAGGCAGTCCCGCCCGGATTCAGGGCAATCGCCGCGACATACGAATCGGCTGCTTCCCCGTGCCTGCCCATCCTTTCAAGTATCAGTCCCATGTTCAGCCTCGCCCATTCGTTCTCCCCGTGCCTCTTCAGGATTTCTGCGTACGCGGATAGAGCCTCGCTGCTTTTCGACTGAATGTGCATGGCCAGTGCCAGATACTGCAGCGTGAGAAGGTCGCCCTCTAGCCTCCTCGCGAGCCCGGCGAGCTTCTCCCCCGCCTCCGCGTATCTCCTGTCCCTCGCGTATAGCGCCCACCACGACGCATAAAGAGGGACCAGGGATCCTCCGGAAGCCAATTCGCTCCTCGGCGCCTCGGACATCAAGGCGAAATATTCGGCTTCCGCCTCGCCATCCCGCTTGAGCATCGCAAGGCAGTCGGCGACGCCGAGCCTCGCAGCCCAGTCCTTCGGGTCGGCTTTCGCCGATTCCCTGAAGAGAACCAGCGCCTCGTCGTATTTCTTTTCGGAGAACAATCGTCCGGCCGGGCCGGATTCCCCTGCATATGCGGCTGCCGGTAACGCGAGCAGCAGCGCGGCAAACCCGGCCGATAGAACAGGTATTGAAAAGCGTATGAACATAATCATGCGCATGTCCTCTTCATAACCCGGACGAGCCGGAACCAAACATGGATGTAAAATGCAGGCTCGCCCGGGTTATATCACGCGCTTCGCGCGTGCCTTACCGCAAATCTTTTCAATTTCTACAAGGA
>DYIT01000058.1 GCA_020723505.1 Candidatus Kuenenia stuttgartensis | reverse complement strand
CCTCCTCACGCGGGAACAAGCTAGCATACCCAGGGGGTTTTTACGAGAGAATCAACACTCTGCTCCGCGTTGATACAGCGACAAGCGCTTCTCAGAGCGATTCGGTGTGAACCGAGGCGAATCGGAGCCCATTTATGCCCTACGAAGCCTCTCCGGGATACCGTGGCGAAGTAGGGGCGGGCAGCCTGCCCTGCGTAGCCCTAGCCTTGGCACTCAGGCGAAGCAGGGTGAGCCCGCGGTCGATCATTCCCGTCGGGTATACGTGCAGCACTGAGCAGCCGCAGACCGTGGCGAGACTGGAATGCAACCGTTGACCGTATGTGCCGGGAATGAGACCGTAAGCCCGCGGTCGTTCGTGGCGGCAGGGAAGTCGAAGGGTCCAGGGTCATAAGAAGGGTGGAGGGTTCAGGGTCGAGGGTCGAGTGGTAGGGGAGATGGAGTGTGGATGCGTAGATGGGTGGATGGGTAGATGAGGCGAGAGTCGAGCAATCGACGAAGTGCCGGCTACAAGGCACATAATGGCAATTAAATCCTGTGGGAGGCGGATGTCCGGGCCATCGTCGCGCGGTCAGCCCGGACTCCGCCGATTAACACTCCCACAGAATCAATTCGACATGCGAAGCCCCATGCTTCGTGCGGAATCGTCATTCCGGCGAAAGCCGGAATCCAGACCAACCGATTCTCCTGACCATTCCCGCCGGAAGCAGTATCGAGCAAGGCGGGAATAGTCAGGGGAATCTACGGGAAGAACCTTCTCACGAGCAGGTTGACGGTATCGGAGAAGAAGATCATGCCTGCGGCATCCGCGGTCATGGCTTCGGGGCCGTTCACCTGGGAGTTTACGGCAGGAATGAGGTTTCCGTTGTAGCCTGCCGTGCCGGTGCCGCAGACCGTGCGGATGATTCCGGACGATGCCGAAACCGCGCGAATCCTCTGGTCCAGGGAATCGACGAAGCAGGGGTCCCCTCCGGGCAGAAGAGAAATGCCGCACGGCTTTCCGAGGTTCGCCGTGGTCGCCGGGATGCCGTCGCCGTTCCATGTCTGGCTGCCGGTCCCTGCTATCGTGGCGATGCATCCGGGCTGAATCAGCACTCCACAAATCGTCGCCTGGCCCGCCTGCATGTTGACTGCACGGATTCTGAAGTTGCCAGTATCGCAGATGTAGAGATTTCCTGCGGAATCCACGTCAATCCCGGTCGGGCCGTTGAGCGTGGCGGAGGTCGCAGCTACTCCGTCGCCGGAAAAGCCCGAGGTTCCGGACGTTCCCGCGATCGTCGTCAGCACGCCCGTGGATCCGTCGAGCCTCGCAATCCTGTGATTGCCCGTGTCCGCGATGCAGATGAACTGGACGGGATTCGACTGGGAGACCGAGGAAATCACCCGGCAGGACACGGGCCCGCTGATTGATGCCAGCGGCGAAATCGTGTCTATGTTGCCCGCGAGTATCGTCACCGCACCCACTGTCACCGAGACCGACTGCCTGTTGACCATCCTGAGCCTGTTGTTGCCCGTGTCGCAGATGCAGACGTTGCCGAAGGAGTCGGTAGACACTCCCTCGGGATTGTTGAATCTTACCTGGGGCGCCGTCGCGGCCATGCCATCGCCGCCCAGAGCCTCCACTCCGGATCCGTAGGCCACTGAGAGCACCCCGGTCGAACGGTTGTGCCGGTAGATCCTGTCCGCGGCAGGGTCGGCTATGTAGATTTCCTGACCGGCGAGCGCCAGGCCCCTCGGGGAGGAGAACACCGCCGAACCTCCCCCGCTTCCGGCAATGGTCTCGATTTCGGTCCCGTAGACGTTGACCCCGCCGATGGTCACGAAGTTCGAGGAATTCGAATCGGAGTTGACTGCCCTTATGTGGCTGTTGCGGGTATCCGCAGCGTAGATGATTCCGGAGAGCATGAAAACTCCCCTCGGGCCGTCGAGCAGCGCGCCTGCCGCAGCCGCGGGCGATCCGTCGCCCCCGAAACCCGATGTCGTTGCGGTGCCTGCAATCCTAGCGATGTTCCCGAACGCGATGCCGACCGCGCCGATGGTCAGGCCACCCGAGCTCGCGGCGTTGACCGCGCGCAGGATATGATTCTGACCGTCCGCAATAATCAGGTTCCCCGAAGCGTCGAGGGCCACCGATCTGGGTTCGTTCAGCCTGACGACGTTCGCGACGGCTGACCCGCCGTCGCCCGCATAGCCGGCAGAGTTTACGTTTCCTCCGGCGACTTTGCGTACGAAGCCGGTGGGAATGGAAACGTTCCCGACCGTTATCGAGACGGTCTGCGCGTTCGCCGCCCTAATCCAGTGGTTTCCGGTGTCGGAGACGTACATGTTCCCCTGGGGATCGACCGCTATCCCCCACGGGGTGAGGAACTTGGCGGTGGATGCAGTGCAGTTGTCGGTCGATCCGCTGCCGTCCAGAACGCCGGCCACCGTGCCGAGGCATCCGGCGTTCACCGTGGTCTGGCAAATGGTGACCGCTGTCGTTCCGGTATTGACGAGCCTTATGCAGTCGTTCATCGTGTCCGCGACGTATATGAGGCCCGTCGGCCCGACCGCAACCCCCCTGGGCTGGCGGACATCAACCGTGGTCGCAAGGTTGCCGTCGTTGGCCTTGCCCTCCTTGCCCGTGCCTGCGATTGTGGAGACGTAGCCGGAGACCCCGTTTATGATCCTTATTCTGCTGTTGAGGCTGTCGGCCACGATAATGTCGGGCGGAGCGGACCCCGTGAGCGCGATTCCGGAGGGGAAATTGAGATGCGTCTGTGTTCCAGGGAGGTTGTCCGAGTTGAATCCTGCGTTTCCCGTGCCTGCTATTACGGCGATTGATCCCGCGGGAACGGAGATTCCGGCGATGTTCTTCTGAGAAGTGCCGGAATTGTAGACCTTTATCCTATGGTTGTTGGTGTCTGCGATGAAGATAAGCCCGTTCGGGCTGACGGCTATCCCTCCTTGATTGTTGAAGGGCCCGGTCGCGCCTCCGGATACTGTCTCGATTCTCTTGTTGTCGAGCGTGAACCTGCCGGAAATCCCCGGCGATCCCGGAAGGCCGCTTTCGTAGGGGATAATCTTGAATCTCACATCCGCGGAGCATAGACCCTTCTCGTCGGCCACGCTGTCCCACAGGAAGACGTGCGCTGTTCCGCCGGGCGAAGTCGCGAGCCCGGCGAGCCCTTCAGGCGCGCCTGCCGCAAGCGTGGCGGCTTTCCAGGCCCCGCCTGCGACGGAGTACCACCCCGCGACGTCGGCGGGCGACGATGCAAGGTCGTAGAGCGAGTAGTTCACGGTCACGAGGAATACCTGCGCTCCTGCGGGCGTCAGGACAGTCGCCCACGGCAGCGTGCTGGAGTTGTTTATGAAGAAGGGTTCGGTTTCCGACCACGCGCAAACGACGGAAGCATAGGCCGAATCCCGTGCGCGCGCGCGGATTTTGACCTCGGCGCCGGCCGCGGCGACGTCGAGCGACGAGTTCCAGACGAACACGTGAGCTGCGCCACCGGAGGGGGCGCTCAGGCCGGTCTTCCCTTCTGACGCGCCCCCCGCGTCCGTCGCCGTCGCCCAGGGGCCGAAGGTCGAAGGCCCGGTAGACACGGCGAACTCGATGTCTACGTCGGCGGATTGGTTTTCAGCGTCGGAAAGGGTGTAGTTCAAGGTAACCGTAGTCGGGAAATAGCCGCTCGGGGTGTAGATTTCGATGCCGGGGACGGCGTTGTAGTTTGCGATGAATCCGCCTGAAACCCATTCATTGCCGGTCGTCCACCCCATCGACGGGTCGGAAGGCCTGAGCCTGAATTGCACGTCCGCGTTCTGTCCCCCGTCACCCGGCAGGTCCGAGGCCGAATCCCAGACGAACACGTGCGGGCTTCCGCCGGCGGATGCGGCAAGCCCGGTCGTCCCCTCCCCGAGGGCACCGGACCTGGAAGCCGGATTCCAGGAGGCCCCGTTGTCAATCGAGAAAGCGGGCGAGATGTCCGCGGCATCGTCCTCGAGGTCGATGAGGATGTACTGCATCGTGACGGGCGCATGGACGTTGCCCTCGGGCGTGAAGCCGGCGGCCACGGGATCGTGGTTCACGTTCACGAAGAAGGGCGGGGATATGAAGGCCGATCCCTGTTCTCCGGAGGCGGCGCCCGACGGCGACACGCGGATGTTGACGCGCACGTTCCAGTTGGAGGCCGAGGGGAGGTCGGACTGGAGGTCCCACAGGAACGTATGCAGGGCGCCCGCAGCCGGAGCGGAAAGGCCTGAAAGCCCCTCGCCAGGCGGCCCGGCCGACTCGGAGCACGCGAGCCACGTCTGTCCCAAATCCGTTGAGTATTCGAATAGAACATTCGCCGGATCGCCCTCCGCGTCAGCAAGCCTGTACCTGTATTCGACCGGCAGGCGGAGCGGTGCCGGGGAAATAACCTGTCCCTGCGAAGCGGAAGGAGTGGTATTTTCCGGCGCCGGGTCGTCCTTGCCGGCCGCCGTGAGCGCGTACCAGATACCGGTTTCCAGGATGAGCCCGCAGCCGGGCGAGGCGGCGGAAATGCAAAGCGCGGCAATCGCGGCTGCGATCCTGCATGCATTTCGGTTCATCCGCCTATTCACCGAACCTCCTGACGACCAGGTTGCCGGTGTCCGAGACGAAGACGACGCCCAGCCCGTCCGCCGCGACTCCGCAGGGGAGGTTGAGATCGGAATTCGAAGGGGGCTTGAACTCTCCGCCGTATCCAGCGACTCCGGTGCCTGCGGCCGTCCGGATGATTCCAGCGGAGTCTACCGACCTGATTCGGTTGTTGGACATGTCGGCAATCAGCAGGCGGCCTCCGAGGCCGAGGCAGACGTCGCGCGGGGAACTGAGGCCGGTGGAGACGGCCGGCATGTTGTCGCCGCCGTAGGAAGCCGAGCCCGTGCCGGCAACGGTCGCGATACACCCGGGATTGATGGAGATCGAGAAGAAGGAAGCGGCGACGTTTCCGCGGTTGACGGCGCGCACCTTGTCGTTTCCCGTGTCGGCGATGTACAGGTTGCCGGCCGCGTCGAGGAACAGGCCGGTGGGCTGGCTGAGCTTCGCGGAGGTCGCCGCGCCGCCGTCTCCGGTCGATCCCGTGCTTCCGAGTGTTCCCGCGATGGTGGTCACGTTGCCCGTGGCCGCGTTGATGAGCGCGATTCTGTGCCTGCGCTTGTCGGCGACCGCGACGTCGCCGGACGACAGGACGAAGACGTCGCTCGGATCATCGAAGGTGCTGGAGCCCCCAACGGTCTGGATGCAGCCCGCGGGGATGAGGACCCCGCAGACCGTAATCGAGATAGTCTGCGTGTTGACAACGCGCACCCGATCGTTGAGGGTGTCCGCTATGTAGACGTTGCCGTTCGTGTCGGCCGCAGCCCCCTCGGGCGAGTCCAGCGTGGCGTTCAGGGCGGATTGGCCGTCGCCCGAGAAGCCCTTCGTCCCGGTCCCGGCGACCACCGTGCAGGTTCCGGAGGACGGGTCGAATCTCAGGACCTTGTGCAGGGAGGAATCCGCGATGAGGACCTTGCCGGACGAGAGGGAGATTCTCATGGGCGCGGACAGGGCGAAAGCCTGAGATTCGCCCCCGCACACGGTGTCGATATAGTGCGATGGTATGGTCTTGCCCGCCAGCACCTGCCCGGTGTCCTGGGCGTTCACCGCCCGTATGCGCCGGTTGCCCGCGTCGGCCAGGAACAGGTTGCCGGCGGAGTCGAGCGCGGCCTGGCCGGGGCCGCTCAGGATTGCGTTGATCGCCGGTCCGCCGTCCCCCAGGCTCTTGGTCGCCGTCGCCTTTCCGCACACCGTGTCGATGCATCCGGACTGTATAGCGACCCCGATAGCCGTAATCTCGGAGCCCTGGCTGTTCGCGAGCCTGATTCTCGAGTTCCCCTTGTCCACGACGAAGAGGTTTCCCGACGGGGCCAACGCGAACGCGCCCAGCGCCTTTCCGAGCCGCGCGGACTGCGCGGACCCCCCGTCTCCGGCGTCGCCCCAGGGATAGTCACCGGCGACGAGGGCGGCCATACCGGACCCGACGGTCTTCCCGCACACCGATATCGAGGCGGCCTGGGCGTTGATGACGAAGACCGCGGACCATTCGTCCTCGCTCCAGAAAACGTTGCCCGACGAGTCGACGCCCGCGAATACGGGCAGATGGAGAAGCACGGACGCGGGGGAGGCTTCAGTCACGGAATCGAGTGTGAATCCCTGCTGGCCGATAGTGCCGCAGACGGTCCTGAGCCTCCCGGGGCCGACCTGGGTGCCTGCCAGCGTCACGGACACGCCCTGCCTGTTGACGAGCCTGAGGACATAATTGTCCCGGTCCGCGATGACCAGGTTGCCGGAGGCCAATACAGCTATTCCCGCAGGGTATTTGAGTTGGGCGAACAGGGCTGGACCGTCGTCGCCGTTCTTCCCTGCAGTGCCCGTGCCGGCGACCGTGGTAACGTAACCCGTTATTCCATCAATTCTCCGAATCCTGTGGTTTCCGGAATCGGCGATGTAGATATCCGGAGGGTTGGACCCGCTCAGCGCGAAGGACTGCGGCGAGCTGAACTTGGCGCTGACCGCCGGCATGTCGTCCCCGTTGTAGCCGGCGGAACCGGTGCCTGCGATGACCCGGACCTCGCCCGCAGGGATTGCGACTCCCGCCAGGGTCGCGGCGGACGATTGCGTGTTGAACGCCTTGACCTGGTGCAGAGCGGAATCCAGGACGTAAATATTGCCGTCCGCGTCGAGGGCGACGCCGACGGGCGAGGAGAACGAGCTGCTGACTAACCCCCCGATTGACACCATCCTCCTGTCGTCGAGGATGAAGTCCCCGGATTCCCACGCGATGCCCGCGAGACCTCCTTCGCTCGGCTCGATTCGGATTCTGGCGGAAGTCGAGAAAGCCGCGGAAACGTCGGACCAGGAGTCCCAGACGAACGTGTGCGGGGACCCGCCCGGGCTGGCCGCAAGACCGACCGTCCCTTCCGGCGAAGAGGAGGAAACAGACGCGTCGAACCACTGCCCCCCGCCGTTCGTGGAATACCTGACCGTTATGTCCGCCGGGTCGCCCGACAGATCGGAGAGGACGTAGGAGATTCGGACGTCGAACATCTGCACTCCCGCGGGAGTCGACCCGGAAGCGGTCGGCAGGTTTCCGGAACTCGTGTTAATCGTGAATTGCCCGGTTTCGAACCATGACCCGGCAATCGCGCCGAACTGCCAGTCCGACGGCCGGATTCTGAGCTTCACCAGGGAGGACGGCGCCGGTACCTGGGTGGATGAATCCCATACGAAAGTATGGCTCATGCCGGTCACGGATGTTGCCAGGGGACCCGCGCCCTCGTGCGCGGGATCGGACGATTTGGCCGTCGCCGCCGCCCAGGGAGACCATGAACCGGTGTTGACGCTGTACTCGACCTCGACGCCGGCGTCGTCGGCCTCTGCGTCGGTCAGTGTGTACGCGAACCTGACCACCAGGGGGAAATTCCCCGCGGGCGTGGCTGCGGAAACCGAAGGCGGCGTGTTGACGTTCGCCGTGAACTGCAGGGACATCCACGTGTTCCCCGCAATCGGGGGAGGCGCAGGATCGGAAGCGGAAAGCCTGACCTGGACCAGTGCGTTCTGTCCCGAAGCACCGGGCAAATCCGCGAGCGAGTCCCATACGAACAGGTGTCCGAGGCCGCCCGGGGACGCGGAAACCGCCGTGGTCCCCTGGCCGCCCTCGCCCATGGTGGCGGGTAGCCAGTTCGTCCCCCCGTCGGAGGAGAACTCCACGACCAGATCCGCAGCATCGGATTCCGGGTCGATGAGGATGTAGCGGACGGCGGTTTCATCGGCCCCTCCCTGCGGGGTGAGCGCGGTGACGAGAGGCGGGTTATTGACGTTGATTGCGAATTCGGAGGATTCCCATGCCGACCCGGCATTGCCCGAAACCGAATCCGACGGGGTCAGGCGGACCATCACGGATTTGTTCCATCCGGCCGATGCAACCGGAGCATCGACGGGCGAATCCCAGATGAACGTGTGCGCGGTCCCCCCCGGAGCGGCGGAAAGCCCGAGCGGAGCCTCTCCCGGCGGGACTGCTATGAACGAACCTGCGAGCCACGAGGATCCGAAGTCGGTGGAATACTCGATGAGGACGTCGGCCGAATCGCCTTCTGCGTCGGAAATGACTGCCTGGATTTGCACGCCGTTCCTGAAGAATCCGGTCTCCACGACCTGCGCCGAGACGAGGACCGGCGGAGAGTTCGATGGAGGCGGATTTTCTTCCTCATCGTTGAGATACAGGAACAGAGCCACTGCGCCGCCTTCAAGCGCGAGGCCGCAGCCCGAAATCAGGCTGGCGAGGACGGCGAAGGCGAGGCACAGTGCAGGTATTGGGAACTTCATGGGCCGCATCCGATTGCGAACATGTTCGCTTCAGCCATTATACACTACCCGGACGAGCCGGAACAAGACATTGATGCAAGTCCAGGCTTATCCGGGTTATATCACGCGCTACGCGCGTGCCTTCCTCTGATTCTTTCAATGTCTACATAATATTCTCGTTAGTGACTAATATTGCCCCTCAGATCATGTGCCTATCCGGATCGAGAATCAAGGTGATTCGGGAGCGCGGAGGACATCATTTCCGTCCCTTGCGCGCTATCACTACGTCCGCAGCGGGCATGCCCGAAAGCACCGGTATCTGCTGCCTTCCATCTTCCACGAACGCCTGGATTTCAGTGTTCTTCTTGGCGTACTTGAAGGTTTCGGCAAGCGTTATCACTCCGTCGTCGTTCGCATCCGCCTTTCCTTCGAGCCCTTGGACAAGGAAGTACGAGAACAGTCCGTGCCTGCGGGCTTCCATGAATCCGCAGTCCTGACCCGCGT
The DNA here is from genome assembly GCA_020723505.1 of Candidatus Kuenenia stuttgartensis. GTDB lineage: Bacteria > Planctomycetota > JAKEIC01 > JAKEIC01 > DYIT01 > DYIT01. The sequence goes on along the minus strand of DYIT01000058.1, from coordinate 18,927 downwards.
CCGCAGCCATCAGGATTGTTATCCGGCCTTCCGCCTCCTCCGGCCCCGGCGTTTGCCCGGACTCACCGGACCCGGCAATCTGGAACGACCTGTTCCCGCCGGCGGGGAGGAACGAGGCGTCGATGAACAGCACGGACCTCGCCTTGCAGGACCTAAGGCTACGGAGCAGGTCATCGATGCTGATTGACGTGTCGGCTATTGCGTCAGGCACCGCGTCCGAGGGCAGGAGCCTTCTGCGTCCGGTTTGCGCGTCTCCTGTCCCGGAGGGTTCGGCGGACAGCGCGCCTAGTCCCGCGAAGAAGACATAGACCTCGTCGTCGGGTCCTGCCCTTCGGAGGATGAAGTCGTTGAAGACGTTCCGGAAGTTCGAATGAGTGGCGGATTCGCCGAGCAGCAGCTTCACATTCCTTCCCGGGATGCCGGCCCCGGTTTCGGCCGTGAGGAACCTTCCGAAAGACTCGGCGTCGTCCCTCGCGAATATCGCCTTTGGGAATCGGTGGTGAAGGTAGTTGGATACGCCCATGACCAGCGCCATTCTCTTCCGCATGGAATCGCCGAACGAAGGCGACGCGCATTCCCTGGGGAGATCGGCGGCGAGCATGGAGGCTACCGCGACCTTGAGCTCGTGAATCGCCCCGGCGGCGAGCGACTCGGAGATTTTCTCCCAGTTGCCGGCATCCAGCGAATCCGGAGACCTGAACATTCCGAGGAACTGCCATCCGCGGCCCAGATTGCTGAAGGATTCCTGATACGACACGGAGACGTTCTTCCTCAGTACGACCTTGCCGGTGTGCACGCTCCTGACCGTGACGGCGGCGTCAATCTCGACCGCGTATTCCTCGTCGGGCACGAACTCGGCAGGAATCCAGAACTGGAACCAGAGTATCAGGTTCGGGATGAACCAGAAATTCACGCCCTTGTATGTCGCGTCCCAGCGGCCGAAATCAATCTCGATGAGGAAATCGAGCTCCTTCTCCCATGCCGCTTCCAACGGCCCGTCCGGCTTGTCGGCGCTGTCCTGCGAAATAGCCTCCGCGGACTTGAGGATTCCCGTCCTCCGGATGCAGTCGAGCAGGTCCGCGTGAAGGGCGGCGAGATTGGGCGTCGATGAAAAGCGCCTTTTCGCGGCGAGATTCTCTCTGCCCGGATCGAAGGTGATTCTGAGCGGCGAAAGCCCCGCCTTGAACGGCAGGGGGGAGGAAATCCTCTTCTTCGCCTCCACGACTCGCTCGTCCTCGTCGAATACGAATTCAGTGCCGCAGCCGTGAAGCAGGGGCACGCAGACGGCCGCGAGAAGAACCGAGGCGCGCAGCATGGGCAAAGCCGCGCGGAGCGCGGGTTCCGGGGCCGGACGACGCAACCCCGCACGGGCCGGCGGCAATCCGGAACGATGATGCGAAACGGCCGTCATTCGCCGCCTCCTTCGCCGGTTCCGCGGTCTTCCTCGGATCCGCCGCCCTCCCTGCCGCCGGAATCGCTCTTTCGGGGCGCCGCCGCGGCGGGAATCGCTATCCTGAACCCCAGCATCTCCCATCTCATGGCGCGATGCGCCTTGGCCTTGTCGTTGGTTATGGCGGAAGAGGTCTGCGAGTTGTGCCTGAAGCTGCCTCCCTTCACGAAATACGTCCCGCCTGCGTCCGGATGGGGCGTCGATGTCCACTCCGCGACGTTCCCTGCGGCGTCCATGCAGCCAAGGGGGCTCATGTCCATGGGGAAGGTCCCGGGCTTCTTCGCCGAGCTTTCGGCCTGCCCGGTCATCAGATTCCCCAGCTCGGGCTTCCATTCGTCCCCCCACGGGAAAGCCCTGAGTTTCCGGTCGGAAGGCGACCATCCGGCGGCGACCATCCATTCCTCCCTTGTCGGAATCCTCGCCTTCCTGAACGCCGCGTAGGCCATGGCTTCGTGGATGGAAATCTCGCTCACGGGCAGGTCGGCGGTCCCGGACGGATAAGTCCCCCCCGCCCATCCTCCCGGGCCGGGGCGGTCGTCGCGGTCCAGGAACTGGCTCTTCATCGCCCAGCCCTCCTCGTCCCATAATTGCCGGTTGTCGTATCCGCCCGCGTCCACGAATTCCTTGAACTGGGCATTGGTGGTTTCCGAGATTGCGACGTAGACCGGTCCGACGCGCGCGGGTCCGGGCTTCGGCGGATCACCCTCGGGCATCCCGACCGGATAGGCATCTTCGGGGACGTAGACGAACCCTGGGGGAATGGACTTCCTTCTGCCAATCTCCGCCTCGATTCCAAGCGCGGCCGGGTCGCGTTCGCCGTCCGGCTGCAGAGCATCGGCCCGGGCGAGGATTTTATCGGCCTCTTCAAGCCGGCCGGACTTCACGAGATCCTCCGCCTGCCTGAGCAGCGCCTCGGATTGCATGCGGGAAGCTTCCGATTTCTTCTTGAGTATCCCCTCGGGCGAGTCCGAGTGCTTCGCAGCCTCGTCGTAGCACGCCTTGGCCTTCTCGAAATCGCCGGCTTCGAGCGCCGCCGCCGCGTTCTTCAGAGCCAGGCCAAGCCTCGCCTGCCCGGTCTTCATGACCGCTTCCCTGGACGTGTTCAAGTCCAGCGCCTGGCCGAAGAGCTCCATGGCTTTCTCGAAATCCTCCACGGAGAGCAGCTTCATGCCTTCGGTCATGAATTCCTCGAACCTGGCCAGCGAGGTTTCGATTCCCTTGAGCACCTCGAGCACCGCAAGGGCGTCCGGCGAGGCCTTGAGGATTTCCATCGCGAGGCTGCGCGCCGACTCCAGCTCGCGGCCTTCCGTCCGGCGCCGGAGCTCCCATTCGAGCTCGGACAGGAGCCTGTCCCTGATTGCCCGCGCCGCCGCGCAGCCGGAATCGGCGGAGAGCGCGGCCTCGGCGTTCATGAGCGCTGGTATTTTCCGTGATTCGCGCATGTCCGACTCCGCGGAAACCAGGACCGAGGCAGTCCTTTCGAGCTTCATGGCCGCCTTGTTGCCGGGAAGAGCCGCCTGGACCCTCGCGGCCGTATCCCTGGCCTCGGCGAACCTCCCCGAAGCAATAAAGTCCTTCGCCTCAACCGCGAGAAGCGCGCTGCTTTCGAACCTCGCGAAAGCCCTGTCGTCCGGGAATCCCTTCCGGTGCGCCGCAGCCAGGTCCCTGCAGCGCTCCCATTCGCCCGCCGAGAGCGCCGTCTCGATGCGGTCCAGGGACTCGGAAAGCTTGAGCAGCCGGTCCGCCCCCGGCGCCTGTGACCACGTTCCCAGTGCCTCGTGAAGCCTGGCCGTGGAGCCCTTGTAGTCGCCGGAATCGAAAAGCGATTTCGCCTCCCCCAGCAGGCGTAGCGCCTTGTCGCGGGGGGTTTCCATGGCTTCGGTCCTGGCCTGGGCCTTCTTTTCCTCGAGCCAGTCGAGGTAGGCTAACGTGCCGATGAGGGCTGCAGTGCTCGAGAGGACGAGGATGACGAGTCCGGCAGCAATCCTGAACCTGCGCCTTCTGATTCTCTTCGCAGTATAGGCGACTTCCGCCCCGCCTTCGATGTCCCCGATGGCCCTGAGGACCTCTCCCGCGTCCTGGAACCTCTCCGCCGGGTTCTTGGCCATCATGCGCTCTATCATGTTGCTGTAGGACACGGGGATGTCAGGCACATAGGTTGTCGGCGGCGGTACCTCCTCGTTCATGTGCATGAGGACGATGAGCATGGGATTGTCGGACTCGAACGGTCTCCTCCCCGCCAGCATGTAGTAGAAGAGGGCGCCGAGGGAGTAGACGTCCGAGCGCTTGTCGACGTTGGTTCCCCTGCACTGTTCGGGGGACATGAAGTGGGGGGTGCCCATGAGCGCCCCGTCCTGAGTCAGCTGGACCGTGGTTTCCAGGTTCTTCGCGAGGCCGAAGTCTGCGATTTTGAAGTGGCCGTCGCCGGACCTGAGTATGTTTGCGGGCTTCAGGTCGCGGTGGATGATGCTCTTGTCGTGGGCTGCCGCGAGCCCGGAGCAAATCTCCTTCATAATCGGCAGGGCTTCGTCCATTTTCAGGGATTTCTTATCCTTGATGATGCCTTCGAGGTCCCCGCCGCCTACGTACTCCATCTCGATGAAATAGACGCCCGGCTCCTCGCCCACGTTGTATATCTGCACGATGTTGGGCGAGACGGTCTTGCCGAGCGACTGAGCCTCGGTGAAGAACCTGGCTATCTTCTCCTGGTTCGGGTTCAGCACCTCGGCAGGACCTTGAGGGCGACCTCGCGCTTGATGCGCTTGTGCACGGCCTTGTATACGACGCCCATGCCGCCTTCGCCGATTTTCGATATTATCGTGCAGTTGCCGATTTCTTTGCCGATGATGTCCTCGAGAAGCTTCTCCTGCCTTTCCTTCAAGTCGAATTTGCCGGTCTTGACGGCTTCGGCTAGCCGGCCGGTCTCCTCGGCGAAAACCGTGCTCAGCTCCCTGGGGCTCTCGAGCCTGCCTCCGCATTTCGCGCAGGCCTTGGCCTTTATTTCCTCGATGTCGATTCTAGGCACGTTGAACTGGGCTCCGCAGGAGAGGCAGGCGAGGATGTCCTTCTTCTGGGCGAGGAGGATCTGGCGCACCTGTTCGCGGGTCAGGAGCCCGAGCTCGACCATCACCTGGCCGAGTTTCTTCTCGCTTCCCTTTTCCTGCGCCGATTCGTAGACCTTGAGGGCGTCGTTGAGCTGCCCGGACGAGATTAAGCCGAGTTTCACGGCCGTGCGGCCGAAGAAGGGCACGGCCGGTTTCGCGGCATCGCTCCTGCCGGAAGCCTTCTTCTTCTGCATCTCAAGCAGTTCGTTGAGCTGGAGCTTCGTAATGACCCGTCTTTCGACCAGGATTGCGCCCAGGGATTTGTCCCCTCCCTTGAGCAGATTGACGCATTCCCGAATCTGCTCGGCAGTCGCATAACCTGCATCAACGGCTATTCTGCCGAGAAGCGAGTCCCGGCCAGGATTGTCCTCTGCGATGGTCAGCCCTCGAAGCAGCAGATTTCTCAGACCCGGATTTGAAAATGCCGCCTTGCCGTTCCAATGGCGCCGGAAAAAGTGGAAACGACGCCGATGGAATCAGAAGAAAGGGTCGAAATCACGATTATACCCGTCAAATACCGTCTGCGGCAACCGCAGAAAATCCCGGACGGCAGCGATGAATGACCGTGTTTGCATCCGAGGGTAGCATCTGTTTTAGCCGAATCGGTTCCGATCGGCGAATCCCGCCCCGCCTTCGTCAGGTGTGCATCGTGTAGGCTTCGGCGGACATGCTCCGTGCCGCGGCTACTACCGCTGCTGTAGTCGCCCCGCGTGTCGAAGACCCGCTGAAGGCGGGCTGGGGCGAGCACGGCGGCCCTGCTTCGCCTGGGATTTTTACGGCGAAATGATGGCTGAAAGAAAAAGGGCGGCCGGAACGGCCGCCCTTTTCGGACTTATCCTGAGCTTGAATGGAACTACCTATTTCCCCTTCTTGTTCCAGGCTTCCTTGATTTCCTGCAGAGCCTTGTTGGCCCTCTCCTTGTAGGAGGATGCGTTTTCCATTTCCAGGAGCTTTTCGAGCTTCTGCATGGCCTCGAAGTTCTTGCCTGCCTTCATCTCATCCATCGCTTCCCTGTACAGCCTTGCAGCGGGAAGCTCCTCGAGCAGGCCGGCAGCCTTGTCGGCGTAGCGGTCGCTGCGCGACTTGGCCACTGCCGCAAGCTTTTTCTCGGCATCGTCGTATTTGCCCTCTTCCAGGGCCTTTACGGCCTCGAAGTACAGCACTCCCATGCCGATTTCGGTGAGCCTTATGCCCGCGTATTCCGCCATGTTCTTGTCGAGGTTGTTGGCGGCAATCTTCTGGTAGGCCGCCTTGGCTTCCTCGAACTTGCCTTCGTCCATGAGCTTGTCGGCCTTGTCGAAGTCGGCCTTGAGGGTCTCGATGGCCTTCTTCTCGCGGGTCAGCTCAGCCTCGTACTTCTTCACAGCGGCTTCGTTCTTCTTGACTGACGCGACCATAATCTTCTCGAAGGCCGCCGGCGACATCGAATAGCAGTCCGGAAGCCTTTGCATGAAGTTGCCGAAGCAATCGGTGAAAATCATGAGCGGCGCCTGGGTGACCTTGAACGAGCCGGCGATGGTCTTGTGCAGCTTTACGGTGTCGATTGCGAAGCAAACGAACTTCTTCGAATTCAGGACCACCTCGTCTGCAGTGAACACCTTCGCGTTCAGCTTGTGGCAGTACTTCGCTTCCTGCAACGTCTTGTCGCTGCAGTAGAAGTAGAAGATGACGGGCAGGAACTTGTCCCTCGCCGCCTTGAACTCCACGATGTGTTCGTGGGGCAGGACGGTCTTGGGCTTCTCGCCCTCGCCCGTGATTACGGGCTTCGGCCACGGCTTGAGGTATATCCAGTTTATCTTGCCTGAAGGCACGGGGTAAAGCTTGTCGCCCGTGCTTCCGCTTCCTCCGCCCGTGTCGCCGCCCTTGGAACCCGGAACCGGCGTCCCGGAACCCCTTCCGGGCGATTCGGGTCCCCTGCTGCCGCCTCCGGGCGGTTCAGGGGTGGGCGAAGGCGAAGGTGCCGGAGCCGGCGCAGGCGACGGAGTCGGGGAAGGAGAAGGCGCAGGCGACGGCGCAGGAGAAGGAGCAGGTGCTGGAGCAGGAGCAGGTGCAGGTGCTGGTGCTGGCGGAGCCGGACTCGGCGGCTTCGGTTGGGGGGCCGGGCATCAGCCCGCGTTCGCGGGAGCGGCGGATAGCGCAATCAGCGCCATGATTGCCGCGCCCATCAGGCTCAGGATAAGAAGTTTACCTTTCATGACACCCTCCTAGATGAAACGAGCGAACGGAACGGCCGTTTTGGCCGTTCCGTTCGCAATGGTTCCGTCAGCACCCGACCCCCGGGGGCAATTCCAGGTTAAGCGAGCTTCTTGTTGACTTTCTTGAGGAGCTCGATTGCCTGGGGCTTCCAGAACTGGGACTCGTTGAGTTTAATCACCTGGTCGAGCAGTTCCTTTGCCTTGGGATACTGCTTGTTCTTGTAGGCGGCTTCGCCATCGACGAAGAGCCTGCCTGCCTTCACTTCGACCATTCCGTCCTGGGCAGCCTTCTTCCACTTGTTCTCTTCCTTGCGGTCAAGGACTTCCTTGAAGCTCTTTTCGGCAAGGTCGAACTTCATGTCGCAGGCAAGGGCCATGCCCTTGTCATAGTCGTCCCTCATCTCGATTTCCGCGAATCTGGCCTGGGCGCGTTTCACGAGCGGGGAATCTTCCTTGCTGCCTGCAAGGTTCTTCACGTCGGTCTCGACCCTCTTCAGCGCGGTCTCCATGCACTTGGCGACCTGCCTGAATCCGAGCTTGTTCGACGCAAGGCGATACAGCACGTTGTTGTTGAAATCGAGGATGATGATGACCGGTGCGGTCCTCACGCTGTACGTCTTTGCGAGGAATCCCATGTCCGCCTTGCGGAGGTCGACCTTTATGCAGATGAACTCCTTGGCGAACTGGGTTACTGCGGCGCGGCCGAAGATTTCCTTGTCGAACTCGACCGTAGCCTCGACCTCAGGATCCTTCACTTTGTCGGAGAACTCGAGCACGTTCCTGGACTTTGCGAAGAAAATCAGGATGGGCTTCATTTCCTGGCGGGCTGCGCCGAGTTCATGAAGCTCTTCCGCGGTTTCCTTCGTTTCCCCTGTTTCCTTGGCCGCGGCTTTGCCGGTCGAATTGACCCATGTCACCGATCCGCTGTAATCATCGCTGTTGCAAATAGTTGTGGTGGGCGTAGGCTTGCTGACTCCACCGCCGCCTGATCCTCCACCCCCGCCTCCACCGCTTGACGGCCTGCCTCCCGGGGCAGCGCCACCGCCGCCCGGGCATCAGCCTGCCCATGCATCGGCCGCGACGAACGCCATCGCGCCGATGACCAGTGCCCCGATAATGAATGCCTTTTTCATAACCACTCCTTAAAAAATTATTAATTGCAATTTCCGTGCCTATCAGCACGGGGATGACTTCGCTAACTCATTGCCTTTTTTAAGGTTACGCTCGCCACTCCAAGGCCCCTGCCCGCAGCCCCCTTTTTTGTAAGAACCCATTTACACCCTTGTATATCCGCTCTTACATGCTGCGTCAGTCTCTTGGTTGCATCGATTTCCGGGAAAAGTACAGTTTTCCAAAAAAAAAAAGAAAAAAAACAAGAAGATCAAGAGTGACTATTGTTCTTCCTCGCATGCCCTGTGCATGCCGCCGGTCATTGCCAGGCCCCCTGCAGCCAGAATCATCAATACCCCGGAGGAATACAGGATTACGCTGTTCCCGAGAAAAGACATCAGAAAGAAGACCACAATCAGGGACCCGGCTATGCCGCCCAGGGCCGAGATTCCATATACTTTTCCCGAGACATTGCCGAGTCCCTTCAAGTCCCCGGCCAAAAGGCGGATACCGAAAGGTGATAATGTTCCAATGATCACTCCTGGCGCAGTGAAAAGCACAAGCATTACCAGCATGGGGTTGATAAAGCCGGAGAAGACCGGATTCCCCGGAAGGAGGTTCCTTGACACCTGCTCGCACAACTCACGGCCTGCCAAGGGGATAAGCAATACTGAAACGCCCCCGGACAAGGTGAGCAGGGCCATGATCTTTCTTGTCGGCCATCTGTCTGCAATCCTCCCGCCGAGATAATATCCTGCGCTCAAGGCTGCCATGAAAATCCCGATAAGCGAGCCCCAGACGTAAATCGTGGACCCGAAGCTCACGGCAATGATTCTCGCTCCGACCAGTTCCACTGCCATCATCACGGCTCCGGATATGAAAAGAATTGACAGCTCAGGCAAGCCCCGTGCGGGGCATGCAGAGGCTGTCGGAGACGCAACGTCAACCGGTTCTGGTGTTTGCGCGTGTTTTGATTTCCGTCGGGACATCTATCCTGTTCTCCGCTTCTTTCGAAGCCCGCTAATCCGATGCCTCCTCTCCTCGGCTGCCTTCACCTCTTCGCTGCTCACCTTCTGAGGCTTCAGATTGAGCGACGAATCGGAAAACCAGTTGGCAGGAATGACGAATTTGTCCTCGATGAAGGCGGTCAAATCAACCTCGAGCGCTGCAGGGGTCTTGTACCTCTTTTCCGGATTCTTGCGCATCATTTTCTTTATGATGTAGGACAGCCCCTCAGATACTGCAGGATTCCTTTCATGCGGCGGTTCGACGTACTCGATGATGTGTTTCAGCATGATCTCGGCGGCGCTTTGTCCTGAAAAAGGAGGAGTTCCGGTGACTGCGTGATAAAGCGTTGCCCCTAAAGAATATATGTCGGACTGCGTGCCGGTTTCGACCTCCCCCTTCGCCTGTTCGGGCGAAATGTATAGCGGCGTGCCCAACGTGTATCCTTCCTTGGCCTGGGCGTCGGCGGCATTCATCAGGCGGGCGAATCCCATGTCGCAGAGTTTCACGGCGCCGCTTGATGTAAGGAGGATGTTCTGAGGCTTTATGTCCCGGTGGACAAGCCCGCGCCTGTACGCGCAATTCAGGGCGGACGCAACCTGGAGTCCAATCCTCGCCACGCGCTTCTCGTCAAGGGCGCCGCCCCGCTCCATAATCTTGCCGAGCGTGTTGCCTTTGACGTATTCCATTGCCAGATAAAGAAATAGGCCGGATCTCCCGGCGTCGAATGCCGCGACTATGTTTTCGTGCCTTACGGCCGCCAGTGCGCGCACTTCCGACATGAACCTCTCGGCATACTGCGGACTTGCTGAGAGGACCGGCGGAATGACCTTCAAGGCTACGACGCGATCCATCTTCAGCTGGATCGCCCTGTATACGTCCCCTGTGGCCCCGCCGCCGATTTTCTCGAGTATCCGGAATCCATCGATATTCAGTTCGTTCACAGGTTCAGGCTCCCGCCGGAAATCCGGCTCGGACGACTCTGGTTTCCCGCAAAAGACGTTGCTGAAATTGAAAGGATAATCCGCATTGCACGCGCGAAGCGCGTGATATGATCCGGACCAGCCTGAACCGCATCCCCGTCCGGTTCAGGCTCGTCCGGGTATTGATGATATTACAAACTTTGCCGGCGGGCAATCGTTTATCCGGAACGGTGCGACCGCCCGGGGCGATTCCCGGACCAGCTTCAGAGCGCGGCATTGTCATCCGAAAGGCACAGGTGAACCGATGCGCCGGATTCTTTCTTCCGCAGCCTGTCTCTCATTCGTATTTCTCGCCTGCGCCCTTGCGCAAGGCCAGGAGAAGGTATCCAAGAAAGGCGGAGAGGAATACATAGAGATTGACTTGAACGGCGTCAACCTCGACAGCGTTATGGAAATCGTGCAGAAGCAGACGGGCAAGGTCTTCCTCTTCGAGGACAAGATCAGGCAGATAAAGGTCTACATGAAGGGCAGCACGAAGATTCCGAAGGCTGCGCTCTTCTCGGTGTTCAAGTCGATTCTCGAGCTGAACGGATACTCGCTCGTCAGGACCGGATCGGGCGACGCGGAAGTAATCAAGATTCTGGACAGGAACAGAATCAAGAGCGAACCCACGCCCACGTTTTCGGGCGACCAGCTCAGGGTCAACCCGGAAATCCTCCCCGGAGACGAGGAGATGGTGACCGTGGTCTACCACCTCAGATACGCCGAGTCGCGCATCGCGGCGAACTCGCTGCGCCAGGTCGTGAACCAGCAGTTCGGGAACATACTGCCGATTCCCAACGTGAACGTCCTCGTCATCACCGACCTTGCGCCGAACATGAAGAGGGTGTGCAGGATTCTCGATTTGATTGACACTCCCGGCGAGCAACTCGAGTGGGAGGTCGTAAGGCTCAAGTGGGCCGACGCGGAGGAGACCGCCTCGAAGATCGACAGCGTCATACAGGTCCAGCGCCAGTTCGCGCAGCTCATGCAGGTGCAGCTCCCCCCTGCGCCGAAAATCGTGGCTGACACGCGCACGAGGTCGCTCGTGCTGCAGGGCGCGTCGGACGACATGCGGAAGATAAAGATCCTCATAGAGAGGCTCGACGTGGCGCTGGACGAGGAGCCGAGCTACGTGCACATCTACAAGCTCAGGCACACTTCGGCCAAGGGCTACGAGAAGAAACCCGGGATGGTGGACACGGTGAACGCAATCATAAACGCGAATCCGGAGCTCATACGCACGCTCGGCAGGATATCCGACGACGTTCCGCAGCCGTCGCCGGGCGGGCTTCCGATGCCGGGAGGCGGGGTCGCTCCGGTTCCGCGGCCGCCTTCGGTCCAGCCGACCCCCTCGAGGCCCGCGTCCTCGGGATCGGAGAAGCCGCAAGCCCTTGCGATTGCAGACGAGGCCACCAACTCGCTGATTGTAGTCGCCCCGGAAGCCTACTACAGGGAGCTCAGGAAGATCATAGACGAACTCGACGTGCGTAGGCCGCAGGTCCTCATCGAAATGGCCATAATCGAGGTGAGCACGACGAAGGGGGCCGACCTCGGAGCCGAGCTCGCGGCCATCGACCGGGCGGCGGAAAACAGCACGCGAGGATTCCTTGCCACCCAGTTCGGCCTGTCCAACATGGTCGACAAGGAAGGGAATCCCATTTCGCTCGAGTCCCCGGGCATTCCCGTGGGAAGGCAGCCGAAGACCGGCACCGGCATGCTGTTCGGCCTGTCCTACGGTTCGGAATTCAAAATACCCGTGCTTCTCACCCTCATCGGCAAGGAATCGGACCTGACCATCCTCTCCATGCCGAGAATCCTCACCAACGAGAACGAGGAGGCGGAAATCAAGGCCCTGAACCAGGTGCCGACCACGACAACCTCCAGCAACGCGACGATATCCCAGCAGGTCTCTTTCGGCGGCTTCCAGGACGCGGGCATCACGCTCAAGATCACTCCGCATATTTCCGAGAACAAGTCCCTGCGGCTTGAAATCGAACAGAAGATCGAGGAGTTCGCCGCCACCGAGAGCTCGCTGGTGGGAGGGATTGCACTGCCTCCGGCGAAGACGACAAGGCAAATCTCGAACACCGTGACAGTGCCGAACCACAAGACCGTCGTGCTGGGCGGGCTCACGAGCACGGCGCAGAAGAAGAGCATCACCAAGATTCCGCTCCTCGGCGACATCCCGATTCTGGGCCTCCTCTTCCGCTACGAGTCCCAGAGCACCACGAAACGCAACCTCTTCATCTTCATCACGCCCCACATCCTGAGCAGCGACGATTTCGACGACCTCGAGAGGATCTCGGGCGCCGCGCTCGACGAGGCAGCTCTTCTGGGCGCGCCAACGGGCGATATCGACGCGAACCACAGGAAGGTCTACGCCGCCGATTCGGAGCTCGACGGCATGCCCGCGGGCAAGCCCGTGGCGTCCATCACATACCGGCCGGCCAAGGGGGAATGACGGAGCAGTTGAGCAGTAGAACAGGAGAACAGGAGGGAAATCCGGCACAACTGCGGTCTACTGGTCACCTGCTTCCCTGTTCACATAAAACAGGTTTTGCTCAGCACTTCTTCCTGTTCGGTTCCGGCTCGTCCGGGTTATGCACTTGTTTCTCGACACCCGCCCCTCCGGGGTCTAGACTAGTCGGCAGAGGAAACGTTTGCCGGAACAGCGACATGCCCAGAGACGAGCTGGCACAGGTCAAGCAGAGGATTCTCACGCAGTTCGCCACCGCGGATTTGGACCCGGGGCGCGCCGAAGAGGAGATCTCGTCCCTCGCGGAGCGCACAATCTTCATCAAGAAGCGCGTCACGGACGACGCGGGGTTCCTCAAGGACAGGAACGAGGAGCCGTACGTGGAGCTCCTGGACTTCCTCGGCGCGGGAGGGCAGTACCTCGTGTTCAAGGGGAAGATGCACTTCCAGAAGGTCATGGACTTCACGCGGTTCTGGATTCCGATCATCGCCCACCAGCTCATGGAGGCGGACGGGGCTGACCTGTCGAAGTTCCTCGACTACAACAAGCACCTGCGCGAGGGCGCCGATAAGAAGGGCCTCAAGAAGGTCAGGGCCGAGGTGATGGAATTCATAGAATCGCGCGGGTATTTCCCTGACGGGGCCTGCGCCGTCAAGGTCTCGTTCGAGGACATATCGAACATTCCCCGCGCTAAGCGCGAGACGTTCACCATAGGGATGCATCATCCCAACATCGTGTTCACCCTCACCGAGGGCAAGACCGCCGGCAACAGGGTCTACAGGGTGATGGAGCTCGTTCCCAAGCATGTCCCCCCTCCGGAGGTGAGGAAGAAGATCGGGCTCAGGGACCAGGTGGAAATCACCATGAAGGTTGCCGAGGTCCTGTCCTTCATCGAGGCCAAGGGGGCGGTGCACAGGGACCTGAAGCCCGAGAACATCATGCTCGCCGTCAAGGGCGGCGAGATAATCCCCAAGGTCGCGGACTTCGGGCTCATGAAGCTCCGCGAATTCCAGGAAGTGCTCACGTTCCTCACGGCCTCGAGCTGCATGCTGCTCGGAACTCCGGAGTACATCGCTCCCGAGCAGGCGGAGAATCCCGCGAACGCCGACATAAGGAGCGACATCTACTGCCTGGGCGCGACAGCCTACTACTGGTGGACCGGGCATTCGCCGAACCCGGTGCAGGAAAACGCCTCCCCGAGGGAGAGGGTGCACCTCAAGTTCCTCAACGCAATCAACAGGGAGCGGAAGCCGACGAACCCGCTGAGCCTCTCGGTGAAGCACGATTTCCTCTCGAGGATCGCGCGCAAATACCAGTCCGTGCTCGCCGGCATGATGGCCACCAATCCCCACAAGCGCTACCAGAAGCCGGCGGACGTGGTCGCGGACCTGAAGCGGGTCCTCGAGAACAAGAAACCCCTGGGCAATCCCGAGATGCCCTCTGCCGTGCTGAGCGGAGCATTCTCGAAGGCAAGGCGCAGAATCGGGGTCGCAAGGCTCGCGGCGGCGTCGGTCGCGCTCCTGGCCCTGCTCCTGGCCGCCGCCTATCTCGCGTGCAATTTCTCGCCCAAGCTCCGGAACATGCTGCCGGCCGCCGCAACGAAAGCGCTCCCGTGGATTTCCGGGAGCGACGAGAACGCGGATTCGGGCATCTCCGACTCGATAAAGAAGGCAATGGAAAAACCGGGGAGCTGATTACGGCAATCAGCCTTTGCTTCTATTGATATGCCTGCGCGGATCGAAGCCCGCCGCACTCGAAACCTCCTTCTGAAGATATATAATATTTCCATCGGGCCCGTAGGGGGAAAAAGAAATTGCCGGGCCTAGTATGCTTTAGGATGGACTTCGATGAACGTCGCGCGTTTTGTCATCGCCGCATCTTTCGAAGCTATGCTCCTCGCCGCCTGCCCGTCTGCGGCATCCGCAGCGGATGCGGGCCCTGCCAGGGAGACCGTGGCCGTGATGAAGACGACGCAGGGGCCCGTGACCCTGCGATTTTTCCCGGACAAGGCCCCGGAACACGTGAAGAACTTCCTCTCCCATGCCAAATCGGGCCTCTACAAGAAGACGTTCTTCCACCGCGTGATGAAGGACTTCATGATCCAGGGCGGCGACCCGAACACCAAGGATGACGACCCGGACAACGACGGACAGGGCGGGCATTCCTACAAGGGCAAGAGCAGCACCCTCAAGTCCGAATTCAACGACACGCCGCACCTGCGCGGGGTCCTGTCAATGGCGCGCGAGGAAGGCCCGGACACCGCGGGCAGCCAGTTCTTCATAATGGTCAAGGACAACAGCGGCCTTGACGGCAAGTACACGGTTTTCGGCAGGGTGATAAAGGGCATGGACGCGGTGGACAAGATAGTGGAGCAGCCCGGGGAGCCCATCCCCGGAGCAGGCGGGGTCAATCCCAAGGAGCACCAGTACATCGAGGACATCACGGTCGAGGAATGGACCGTGGACGACGTCTATATCTCCGAAGCCCGGGAGTTCGGGTCAGCGAACTGCCTGAGGCAGCCGATGGCGGTGCTCGAGACCTCGCAGGGCGAAATCGGCCTGACCTTCTTCGGGGACAAGGCGCCCGAGCATGTCCGCAACTTCCTCCAGCACTGCCGCAGCGGCTATTACAGCGGGACCTGCTTCCACAGGGTCGCGCCGGATTCGCTGGTTCAAGGCGGCGATCCGAACACCAAGAACCAGGATCCGGCCGACGACGGCAAGGGCGGGCATTCATGGAAAGGCAAGGACACGTTCCTGAAGGACGAGTTCAGCGACCAGAAGCACGTCCGCGGCGTCGTGACCATGGCGAGGGGGGAGGGTCCGGATTCGGCAGGAAGCCAGTTCCTGATTCTCCTCGCGGACAAGCCCGAGCTCGACGGGAAATCCTCGGCTTTCGGGCGCGTCATTTTCGGCATCGAGGCGGCGGAAGCGATATCCAGGCAGCCCGGCGATGAACTCCCGGCATCCGGAGGTATAAGACCGAAGAGCATGCCGGCCATCTCCGGGACCCGCGTCGAGTACCTGACCCCGAAGAAGATGGAGGGCGCCGCCTACGAGGCGGAAAAACGCAGGGCGATAGAGGCCCTGAAGCAGCAGAAAGGAAAGCAGCTCGTGGCCGTGCTGGAAACGACCCAGGGGAAGATTTACATACGCTTCTACCCCGACAAGGCGCCGGTCCACGTGTACAATTTCATGGAACATATAAAATCGGGGCTCTACGAAGGCACCTATTTCCACCGCGTGATGAAGGACTTCATGATTCAGGGCGGCGACCCGAACACCAAGGACGAAGACCCGGCCAACGACGGCCAGGGCGGCTTCTCATACAAGGGGAAAGGCACGTATCTCAAGGCCGAGTTCAATGACATCGATCATGCGCGTGGCGTACTGTCGACCGCGAGGAGCGAGAGCCCCGACTCGGCAGGCAGCCAGTTCTTCATAATGGTGAAGGACAACAGCGGCCTCAACTGGAAGTACACGGCTTTCGGAAGGGTCATCTCCGGGATGCAGGTCGTGGACAAGATCGTTTCCCAGCCCGGTACTGACATACCTGGCGCGGGAGGAGTCAATCCCAAAGTCAAGCAGCTGATAAAGAAGGCGTCGATTGAAGTCTGGGCCGACAGCAAGGTGAGCCAGTACGAGCGGAAGCGGGAGTAGACTTAACCTCGGGCAATCGCGGGCTGGTGAAGGCCAAGGTCGAAAGTCGAAAGTCCAATATACGTGCTGCACACAACAGAGCCGCGGGCGCAAGCCCGCGGCAGTTTCTTTCCGATGGGGGAGCTGACATGGCCGAGAAGAAAGCCCGGAGGAAATGGTGGTATCTACTGCCGCTTCTGCTCGTTCCCGCAATTGTGCTCATGGTCCTGCAAAAACACAGGATTCAGGTCTCCGGCGTAAGCTGGACCGAGAACGGCGAGATATGCGAGGTTTCCTTCGATGCGCAGAATTCCACGGACGAGGAAGTTGCTGCCGGAATGATGATTGTCGCCTCCACCTACCTCCCCTATGTCAAAGGCAGGGGCGGCGTGAAGGCGGTAGGGGAGAAAACCCTGTCCGCTGACTTTGCACCGGGAGAGAAGCGGCACTTCGTGGAACAAATCACCATTCCGAAGTCGGTGAACATCTGCAAGGTCGAAGTCTTCCCGGACAAGTGAGGAATCCGTACGGGCTGTAATTGGGGTCGTAATTGGGGTCGTATATTGATTGTTGACTTGGCAATTCCGAAGTCCCGCGGAATCTGCGGCAAATCACGGCTCGCCGTCTTGAAACCAAGTGGGCTATCCCTGGAAAGGCCCTGTTGCCAAGCTTCAAATCAACACTCAATATACGACCCCAAAGCCGACCCCAAAGCTCCTTGATTCTCGGTGTCTTCGGCGTCTTCGGTGGTTAATCTCATCTTTGCCGAATACCGTTTATTGCACAGGGCGTCATTCCGAAACTTCTATCGTCACCCTGTTGCTCGTCGCTGCCGTGGAACCGCTTTGCGAAGTGCAGCCGCAAGAGACGCGGATTGTGTGCCTGCCGGGGCCGAGTTTAAGGTCATTGCCCGATTCGTCCGCCCATCCTCTGCCCAGGGAGATCTTCGTGCCCGCCAGGCTCTTTCCCGCCTCGAGGTTCGCCTTCCGCACCGGACCGTGCTTCAAGGACCATTTGAACGCCTTGCCATCGACTTCGACCCACCACTTGCACTGGTCCGCGGGAACGTCCCAGGCCTTGCCGCTCTCGTTTTGGAGATCCGCGGCCAGGACCGGTGTCTCGCCGGCCGCCCACAGCACCTTCTCCGCCCTGAGCCTGGATTTCAGCATGCCGTCCTTTCCGGTCCAGGGAGGCTCGTCCTGGCCGGACGGCCTCACGGATTCGCCCTTCGCGTTCCTGTGGGATTCTATCTCAATCATCCACCACCCTCCGGCAGGATGGGTAGTCTTGCGCAGGGCGATTTCATGCATTCCAGGAGTCTCGATTGCGACCTCCGCGTACATGTCGTCGCCGATGTTTATCCGCCAACGGTATCCGGTCGGGATTTCGTCCAGCGCGGCTTTGCCCTCGGCATCCGTACGGACGGCCTGAGCAAGCGCGCTCGACGCGGGGGGCATGTCTTTGCCGTCCACCCACGCTTCGGCGTTCCTGATTGGCCCGCGATCGGCGTCAGTGACCGTAGTCTTGATGCATGCGGTGGGCACCATGACGAAGTCAACGCGGTATGGCGTGCCCTTGAGAACCACCTTCGAGGCGTCGCGGCCGTTGAGATCCTCCGTGGCAGGCATGGTCTCGGCCATGAGGAGGTCCCCCTGCCTTGAGAGATTCCGGTCGCGGAATCCTGTTTTACGGGCGGATATTATGGCGGCCTGGGCGCTCTGCACCACGCCCTTCCCGCCGGTGAAGAACACGCCCGGGGCGAATCGCAGCGTATAGGCGCCGTCGGGTCCGCTTGCTGCCTCTCCTTTGGGAAGCAGGGTGCCCCATCCGCAGTGCGCGACCACCAGGACGCCTTCCATGCCCTTCCCCTCGAGATCTGTGATCCTGCCGAAGACGGTCCAATCCATGGGGAACGGATTCTCGGACGCGCATGCTGCCCCGCACGCCGCGAGAAGGACCAACAGAATCATCGCAGGTCTTGCCATTGGAACCTCCTGAAATCCTCCGGATGGCATGAATATTGGGGAATCCGGCGGGACGCCTCCGGATTCCTTCATGCTGCTGTTTCGACGCTCGGGCGGACGAAAAGTTCCCGATCTGCGTTTTCGGCCTCGGGCTTTCGTGAAAAGCGTGATATTTTATCAAACTCCGGCGGGTGTCGCTCACGGCGGGCTTATATGTGCCTCGTTGCGAAGCAACACGGGGACTCTGCTACGCCTGCAGACCAGTATTCGGCTTCGCAGAGCTTACAGGGGCGAACGGCTCGACTGAGCTCGCGGAAGTCCTCCTGGTTAACGGGGAGGGCGAACCTTTCGAAGACCCTAGAAGCATTTTCTGACTTAATAATAAATGTCAAGTTCAATTTACACTGATTAGTAAGTATGGTGTCCCAGGAATAGCCCTATACAGGCATTTCAGGCGCTAAACGCTCGATCATACGGCTATGGCTCCGCTCATTCGCTCATCGCAATGAGTTTTCTTCACAGGGGTTGCATTGACCTAAACTACCAGGGATTCACTACTGATTTTATAGGAGAAGCAATGGGCAGGGTAATCTTATTTCATTCGCATTTTGTTATACCATTTTATCCAATCAGAATATTCCCTCAAATCATTTCCTGCCAGTTCAATTAATCTTTTTCTCGCTTCTTTTCTAGTCCATAATCCGCCGTCATTTAAATATTCTATCAATGGTTTAATCGCCGAGATGTCTTTTAGATTCGCTAACGCTATCAAAGCATAAAACCTTACTACTTCATCTTCCTTGCTTTCAATATATTCCCTAGGTTCCCAAATGTCTTTGCTGTGATTAGCCTTACATAAGAATTCTCATCGCAAAGACATTTCAGTAAAGGTAATATAGCTCTCTCATCTCTTAAAGAACCTAGTTTATCAATAGCCTCGGCTTTTATTATGATGTCAGGGTTATCTAAGAACTGTATCAATTGGTTAAATATGATTCTCTCGTAAAAACCCCCTGGGTA
>DYIT01000057.1:13960-28016 GCA_020723505.1 Candidatus Kuenenia stuttgartensis | reverse complement strand
CTTTCGCCGGAATGACGCGGGTGTGCTGTAGCCACGGCGCTCAGCCGCCGTGATCAGCGCCCCGGCCCGCTCCTACGGCCCATAGCGCCAGTCCTGGATTCCGGCTTTCGCCGGAATGACGCGGGTGTGCTGTAGCCACGGCGCTCAGCCGCCGTGATCGCCCCGACCCGCCTTCGGCGGGTCTTCGACACGCGGGGCGGCTACAGCCCGTGATTGCCGGCGAGTCCAGCGCCGAAGGTCGGGGGTTCAACCCGGATAATTCACGTTCCTGCGCGAATTATCCGGGTTAGAATGAGCGCTTGTTTTTTTCCACGGCCCGGCGGACGGCTGCGGCCGGGTAAGCTTGCGTCAACGGTTTCCATGAGGAAGAAGATAGCGGGCATTGCAGGGCATCCGCCGGAGCCGGAGCTCGAGAAGCTCAGGGATTCGGGATACGGGATCCTCGACCTGGACATCCCCAGGCCCGGCGTTCCCGCGAGCGGGGCGGACCCTTTGCTGCCGAGGGTGTACTGCGCCGTGCTGAGGACGGTAGCCGCGAACGCGCTGGCCTTCAGGCCGGTGAGAATCGTCGCTGACGTCGGCGAAGGCAAGTGCGACGGCATGAGGCTCCTGTCGGGGATCCTGAAGGACGCGGGCTTCGACGTCGTCATGACCCGCAACCGGAACATGCAGGGCGGCGGATACCCAATATGCGTGAGCGCGTATCCCCTCAGGAAGAAGATAGACGCCATCACGTCGCGGCTAGCGACCGGCAGGAGGCTGAAGCCCCGTCCTGCGGAAGCCTTGGCGGGCTATTGGGGGGTTCCGCCGGCCGATCCGAATCTGCTGGATCTCTTCCCGGAGAACACGCACGTCTTCGGCTGGACCAGGTGCCTGGAGAACGGGACGCCCGCGGACCTCGGCCTCGAGCGCGAGGTCAATCCGGGGCTTCCGACGGTTTTCTACGCGCAGTCGTTCTGCCAGAAGAACGCCCTGGCCAGGCACCTCGCGGCGCTCTGCAACGGGCTATACATAGAGGCCGCCGACAGAATCACGAGGGCCGACAGGGCCAAAGTGGAAGCTTTTTTCGAGATGAACCTTGGGAAGAAAAGGAAGAATACTCGTTGACGCCGGCACCGCCTACACGAAGGTGATGGCATCCGGAACCCTGCGGATCTACAGGACCGACAAGGCGCCCTCGAACCTCAAGGCCGACGCGGCCACGGGCCACAACGCGGCGAGGTTCAGCCGCAACGTCGTCAACGAGCTTACGGCGCTTGCCAGGGGCGGACTCATGCTGGCGGGCGAACCCGACTTCAACCTGGTCGACATCGGCTGCAGGGACATCAAGTTCGTGAGGGTCAGGAACGGCAGGTATTCCGGCTGCGGATGGAACGATTCCTGCGGGTCCATGACGGGCTTCGCGCTCGAGCTGCTCGCCGACTACTTCTCGCTCGACTACTCGAAAATCCGTCCCGCCAGGGAAGGCATAGCGTTCACCTGCGGAATCCTCGGCATGGCCGGGATGTTCGACCTCATCAGCCTCGGCTCATCCGTGGACCGGAGCGTAGCAAAGCTTGTCCGCGGCCTCGCCGACAGGGTATACGATTTCGCGGAGAAGCCGCCGAAACTCTTCGTCTCGGGCGGGCTGTGCGAGAACAGGCTATTCCTCCACAGCTTCCGCTGCAAGGTGGTCCCGCTCGGCAGGGCAGTGCTGTTGAAGGGGCTGGAGGAGTAAATCATAACGCAGCAGAGCCGCAACCAAACGCTGCGTAAAACCCCAACAACTAAAAACCAAATCCCAATGAAATCCCAACCTCCAATTTCCGATGAAATCTCGAAGACCCGCCCCGACCCGCCTTCGGCGGGTCTTCGACACGCGGGGCGGCTAGTTCAACCACCACGAACGATCGCGTCTCTGCCTCGATTCCGGCGAAAAAATCCCGCGCAGGTATAAATCCCGGTTTTCAATGGAGTTCCGTCCCCATGTTTTTTTCATTTTTCCGTTGACGCAACAATATATTGTGGTAACATCCCCACAAACCACAAAACTTGGTGGTTTTAGGGGGGAAAGAGAGCTTTTCATCAGTCGCCGGCACTTTATCCGGGCCATCGAAGGAACAACCATAACTTATTGATAATCAAAGGGTTAGATACAAAGCCTTTCGTTTTGCAGAAACGCGTTGTTTCTCAGGTGGCAGGGAATCAAGGCCGGTTTTTTATCCAAGGAGCGGTCAGATGTCGGAATACATGAACCAGGTCAAGGACGCCCTGAAGGAGGATTCCAAGCCCTGTCAGCCCCAGAAGGCTGATTCGAGGAAGAAGGCGGGCGAGGTCAGAGAGGAGATTATTCCCGTTCTGACGGAGAACTCGCTCACGGTTCTCAAGAAGCGTTATCTCAGGAAGAACGAGGCCGGGGGGCCGGAGGAGACCCCTGCCGAGATGTTCCGGAGGGTGGCGAAGAACATCTCGGAGGCGGAGTATTTCTACAATCCGAAAGCGGACGTTTCGGAGATTGAGGACAGGTTCTACAGGATCATGGCGACGCTGGATTTCATCCCGAATTCGCCGACGCTGATGAACGCCGGAAGGGATCTCCAGCAGCTTTCGGCATGCTTCGTCATGCCAATCGATGATTCCATCGATTCGATTTTCGAGGTCGTGAAGAACACGGCGCTCATCCACAAGAGCGGGGGAGGGACGGGGTTCTCGTTCTCCCGCATCAGGCCCGTGAACGACATCGTCTCCACGTCGCACGGCAGGGCCAGCGGGCCGATATCCTTCATGAAGGTCTTCAACGAGGCGACGGAGGCAATCAACCAGGGCGGGTTCAGGCGCGGGGCGAACATGGCCATACTGCGGGTCGACCATCCGGACATCATGGCGTTCATATCGGCCAAGGAGGATCCGAAGCAGCTCAACAACTTCAACCTTTCCGTGGGCCTCACGGACGCTTTCATGGACGCGCTGGACAAGGACGCGGAATTCAGCCTCCTTAACCCGAGGACGAAGCAGGAGGTGCAGAAGCTCAGCAGCACGGCGGTGTTCAGGGAGATAGTGAAGAAGGCGTGGCAGAACGGCGAGCCCGGAATCGTGTTCCTCGACAGAATCAACCGCGACAACCCGACGCCCGCGGCCGGCGTCATCGAGAGCACGAACCCCTGCGGGGAGCAGCCTCTTCTTCCGTACGAGTCGTGCAACCTCGGATCGATCAACCTCTCCAACATGGTCGAGGCGGGGAAAATCAACTACACGAGGTTCCGGGACGTAATCCACACTTCCGTGAGGTTCCTGGACAACGTCATAGACATGAACCGTTTCCCGCTGCCGAAAATCGGGCAGATGACGAAGGCGAACAGGAAAATCGGGCTCGGGATCATGGGCTTCGCGGACATGCTCATCAAGCTCGAAATCCCGTACGCTTCCGAGAAGGCGCTGGGCATGGCGCTCGAAATCATGCAGTTCATGGAATCCGAGTCCAGGAAGGCTTCCGCGGATCTCGCGGCCGAGAGGGGGCCGTTCCCGGACTTCGACAGGTCCGTGTACGCGCGCGACGGGCTCAAGCCCATGCGCAACGCCACGACGACCACGATAGCGCCCACGGGCACCATTTCAATCATCGCCGGCTGCTCGAGCGGCATCGAGCCCCTGTTCGCGATCTCCTTCGTGCGGAACGTGCTGGACGGCGCCGAGCTCGTGGAAATCCATCCGCTCTTCGAGAAGAAGGCGAAGGAGGCGGGATTCTGCACGAAGGACCTGATGAAGAGAATCGCGGAGAAGGGGAGCGTGCAGGAAATCGACGAGGTGCCGACCGACGTGAAGAAGATATACCTCACGGCGCACGACATATCCCCGGAATGGCACATACGCATGCAGGCGGCGTTCCAGACGCACACCGACAACGCCGTGTCCAAGACCGTCAACTTCCGGCGCGACGCTTCCGCCGAAGACGTCGAGAAGGTCTACCGCATGGCCCACGCGCTGGGATGCAAGGGCGTGACGGTATACCGCGACGGATCTCGCGAGAACCAGGTGCTGTCCACGAAGAGCGAGAAGGGCAAGGCCGAGGCGGCCGAGGCGCCGGACCAGGGCGATTTCAAGCGCATGCCAAAGCCCAGGCCCGAGGTCACCCGCGGGTCGACGAGGAAGATGAGGACCGGTTGCGGCAACCTCTACGTGACCATCAACGAGGACGCGGAAAACAGGCCCTTCGAAATCTTCTCGGTCATGGGCAAGGCCGGCGGCTGCGCGGCGTCCCAGACCGAGGCGATTTGCAGGCTCATCTCCTTCGCGCTCCGGTCAGGCGCGGACGTCTACCCGATAGTGGAGCAGCTCAAGGGCATCTCGTGCCACTCCACGGCGTGGGGGCAGGGCGGCAAAATCCTCTCCTGCGCGGACGCGATCGCCAAAGCGGTCGAGCTGTATATGGGCACGAGGGACGGGAAGCACTCGACGGCCGAGATTTTCAAGAACATGGTCACGCCGGTGATGCGCAAGGGGGCCTGCCCGGAATGCGGCGGCATCGTCGAGCACGAGGGGGGATGCGTGGTCTGCAGGGTATGCGGGTTCTCGGAGTGCGCATAACCCGGACGAGCCGGAACCCAGGGAATAAAGAGCGGCTCGACCGGGTTATATCACGCGCTTCGCGCGCGGCCTTGCCGCAAATTCTTTCAATCCCAAAAATATTTTTTACGAAGCGACTACTCGGTAAAGCCCATTCTCCCTTATGTGCCTCTCCACGGCCGCAGGCAGGAGGTCCTCCACCGGAAGGCCTCCTGCAAGCCGCCTCCTTATCGCGCTGGAGGAGACGTCCGGCCCCATGCCGCCAACGAAGGCGATTCGCTTCGCTGAGGCCGGAGGAACGGCCTTCAGCGCGGCGCTCCTGTCCCACCCCGGCCTGTCGGCGGCGATGAACTTCACGAGCCCCGGCGTTATCCTGGCGGCACGCCCCCCCGCGAGGTCGCCTATGACGTCGATGCCCGCGATGAAGTAGAAATCCCAGCCGCCGCCGTACGCGGCCTTCACGGCGGATATGGAATCCCCCACGTAGGTCGGGCAGGATTCGTCGGACTCCATGGGACAGAGGAGGACCCCCTTGAGCCGCGCGAGGGCCATCCCGAGCATGGCCGTCCTGTGCTCGAAGGACGCAACCGTCCCCGCCGCCTTGTGCGGAGGGCAGCGCGACGGCAGGAAGACGACCTGCGCGAGCCCGAACTCCCTGAGGGCCGCCTTCGCCAACCACAGGTGCCCGTTGTGGACGGGGTCGAAGGTGCCGCCGAATATCCCGAGCCGCTTCCGGGGCCCGGCAGATGATGCTCCACTCATCAGTAAGGCTCGAACCCGCTTCCGGACCAGTAGTCCCTCTTGAGCTCCTCCATCTGGCCGAAAAGCAGGTTGTAGTGGCTGGATTCCCAGTCCGCGAGGTCCTTCAAGAATCCCCTGGCAGCCGCATCCTTCGCGGATTTGGACTGGGATTTGTAGAAATTCATGGCCGAAAGCTCGAGTTCAATCCCCACCGACAGGGCGGTCATTTCGAAATGCGCGGTACCGATTCTCTCCATGAGCCCTGCGGAGAAGAATGACCCGCCGCCGGAGGAAGCCGGCGGTTTTCCGAGCTTGAGCGTTCCGTCCGCTTTCCCGCCGCCCGCGATTGAATCGAGCTGCCTGCGCAGGAACTCGAAATGCGCGAGCTCGTCGGCCGCGAGCCGTTCGAATGCCTCTTTCCCTCCGGCGTCCGCAGTAGACGCCGCGGCCATGAGGTAGAAATGCCTGCCGTAGTTCTCCGCCTCCATGGCCTTCGAGATGATTGCCGAGAGCTTGGTGGCCGTGTCTTCCATCGGATCCTCCTTGAAAGGGCGCGCGTTGTTTTGCGCGAATGGCGTCCCGGACGATTCGGGACTCCTCTTGGGACCTCCCGGGCTACATCGGCTCGAACTGGTCCTTGCCGACGCCGCACACGGGGCACACCCAGTCGTCGGGCAGGTCCTCGAAGCTGGTCCCCGGCTTGATTCCTGCGGCGGGGTCCCCCTTCCCGGGGTCGTACTCGTAGCTGCAAATCAGGCAGACGTACTTTTTCATCGCGAGCTCCTTACATCATAACCCGGACGAGCCGGAACCAAACAGGGATATAAAATGAAGGCTCGTCCGGGTTATATCACGCGCTTCGCGCGTGCCTTACCGTAAATCTTTTCAATTTCTACAAGGATATTTTGATTAAGGGACTAATCCGAGCGCAACAACGGGGATTATCGCGGATTTCCGCGCGGATTACCTAAGTTTCTCAGCAAGCGCCTTCCCCAGCATGAAGCACCGGTCGAGCGCAGCCTCGTCCGGGACGTATTTCACCTTCAAGCACTCGCCCGCCTGGGGGATTTTCATCTCGTCGAGAATCGCCGAGAGGAGGGAGATCGACTCGCCGCTCCAGCCGTAAGACCCGAACGCGGCGCCGGCGAGGATCCGCGGCTTCAAGCCCTTCAAGTACGAGAGCACGTCGGCCATGGTGGGGAACAGGCCGTTGTTGAGGGTCGGGGATCCGGCGGCAATCGCGCCCGCGCCCAGAAGCTCGGTCGCCACGTCGCTCCTGTGGCAGGAGGCCATCGGCATCACGACGGGCAGGGCGCCGCCCGACTCAAGCCCTTCCGCCACCGACCTGGCCATCTTCGCGGTGCTTCCCCACATCGTGTCGTAGACGACCACGGCCTTCCTTCCCGGAGCCAGGTCAGCCCATGCCGAGTAGAGGCTTATCATCCTGCCCGGGTCCTTCCTCCAGACGGGCCCGTGGTCCGGCGCGAGGATTTCGATGTCGAGGCCGAGTCCCGAAACCTTGGACAGGAGCTTCTTCACGAGGCCGGAAAACGGCAGGAGGATGTTCGCGTAGTACTTGGCCGCCTCCTTTTCGAGCAGCCCGGCGTCAATCAGGTCGGCGAAACGCTCGCTCGACGCGAGGTGCATCCCGAATGCGTCCTGGGAGAACAGAATCTTCCTTTGGCCCAGCCAGCTGAACATGCTGTCCGGCCAGTGCAGCATCCGCGTCTCGAAGAACCTGAGGGACGTTTCCCCGAGGCTCAGCTCCCCGCCGTCCTCCACAGCGGTCACGGGGATCCTCTGACCGAAATGCTCGGCCAGCGCCTTCGCGCCCATGGAGGAGGCGAAGACCTTCTCGGGCCTGATTCGGGAGACGACCTCGGGAAGCCCGCCGGAGTGGTCCATTTCGGAATGGTTGGAAACCACGTAGGAGATTCGATTGGAGCCCACGACCGAGGCAATCCGCCTGAGCATCTCGTCGACGAAAGGCGCCTTCACGGTGTCAATCAGGGTTATCTTCCGGTCCATGACGAGGTACGCGTTGTAGGTGGTGCCCCTGGACGTCAGGTACCCGTGGAAGTCCCTTATGCCCCAGTCCACGGCTCCCACCCAGTAGACTCCCTCGGCGACCTGGACAGCCTTGAATCCGTCGTTCATCTCTGAAATCCCCCAAACGATCCGCCGATTCGAGTGCGAATCGATTTTGGAAATCCGGCTTCAACTTGTACAATGATGACCCGTGGCGGTTCCCGGGATGGAAGGGAACGCCGGGCCGTGTCATCTTTTAACCTAGGAGGGAAATGTGGGCAAGCTAAAAGGCAGCAAGACCGAGAAGAACCTTCTCGGCGCGTTCGCCGGGGAATCCCAGGCGCGCAACCGGTACTCGTTCTTCGCTTCCCAGGCGCAGAAGGACGGGTTCATGCAGATTTCCTCAGTATTCCAGGAGACGGCGGACCAGGAAAAGGAGCATGCGAAGCGTTTCTTCAAGTTTCTCGAGGGAGGGGACGTAGAGATAGCCGCGTCCTTCCCTGCCGGGCAGATAAAGCCGACCATCGAGAACCTCCGCGCCGCCGCAGCGGGCGAGAACCACGAGCATACGGACCTCTACCCGCGCTTCGCCAAGGAGGCGCAGGAGGAGGGATTCAACGACATCGCAGCGGTGTTCAAGGCGATTGCCGTCGCCGAGAAGCAGCACGAGAAGCGCTACCGCGACCTGGCGGCCAACATCGAGGCGGGGAGGGTGTTCAAGCGGAGCGAGAAAGTCACGTGGCGCTGCCGGAACTGCGGGTATCTCCACACGAGCGGGGAGGCGCCGAGGATATGCCCCGCGTGCGCCCACGAGCAGGCGCATTTCGAGCTGCTGGGCGAGAACTGGTGAAAATCCCGTCCGGCCGCGGAATCCGGTTCCAAGCGGGGATCGCTGCGGCCTGACAAGGCCAGAGGCTAGTTGCCCGGGTTTTCCGGAGCAGGAGGAAGAAATGAGGAAGAGGCTGGAGGTCTACAAGTGCGAAGTCTGCGGGAACATCGTCGAAATCCTTCATGGCAGCCAGGGAACGCTGGTGTGCTGCGGCCAGCCCATGAAGCTCTACGTCGAGAACACGGTCGACGCGGCCAAGGAAAAGCACGTTCCGGTGGTTGAGAAAGGGCCCAAGGGAATCACGGTCAAGGTCGGCAGCGTCGCCCACCCCATGGAGGAGAAGCATTACATCCAGTGGGTCGAGGTCATCGACGGCGACAGGATTGAGCGCGTGTACCTGAAACCCGGGCTCAAACCCGAGGCCGCGTTCGCGCCCGCCAAGGGGGCGGTGGTCGCGAGGGAATACTGCAATCTCCACGGGCTGTGGAAAGCCTGAGACAGGCAGGACAGCGGCGATATGACCCGGACGAACCTGGACCATATCCCTGTCCGGATCCGGCTGGTCCGGGTCATGATTTCACCGAATCCGGCCGGCAGCCGGCCGCGTGCCCGGATTATGGAGGCCCAGATGAGCGGGAAGTACAGCGCGGACGAGGTCTTCGATATGGCAGTTCAACTCGAGCGCAACGGCTCGGCGTTCTACAGGAAGGCCGCAGGGTCTGCAAGGAGCGCCGGGCTCAAGAAGATGTTCCTCGGGCTTGCGGCCATGGAAGAGGAGCATGAGAAGGCGTTCCTGAAGCTCCGGGAAGAAACGGCCGCGAAATCCGGCAAGGACGACTGGTTTGATCCCGACGGCGAGGCGTCGAAGTACATGAGGGCGCTGGCCGAGGGACAGGTGTTCGGATCAGCGGGGGACGCGGAGGCCCTTGTCGCTGGAGCGGGGACGCCGCGCGCCGTCCTCGAAAGAGCGGTGGTCCTGGAGAAGGACTCCATCATGTTCTACCTGGGCTTGCGCAGGGCCACGCCGCCCGAACTGGGGAGGGAGCGCATAGACAGGATAATCGAAGAGGAGATGGCGCACGTGGTCCTGCTGAAGGCGGAAATCCAGAAAATCAAATGAGGAACCGGAAATGACGATCGAGGAGGCCATAAAGACGGCGCTCGAATTCGAGCAGAAGGTCCTTGACGCATACACGGAGGCGCAGTCCGCGGCTTCCGAGGACGCGGCGAAACGCTTCTTCAAGGTCATGGCAGGGGAGGAAAAGGAGCACGTGGATTTCCTCCGCGGCAAGCTCAAGCAGTGGACCAGGACTGGAAAGCTGTCAAAGGAGAAGCTGAAGACGTCCATCCCTTCGAAGAAGGAAATCATGGAGAAGACGGCGAAGCTGAGGACGGCCGTGGAGGGGCGATCCGGGGAGCTGCAGATGGAGCTCCTGAGGAAGGCGCTGGACGTGGAGAACCAGACGTCCGCGTTCTACAAGTCGATGATTTCCATGCTGCCCGAAGATGGGAAGCTCCTCTTCTCCAGGTTCGCCGAGATAGAGGAAGGGCACGTCGCCATGGTTCAGGCCGAGATTAATTATGCGGCCAACTTCGGGGTGTGGTTCGACATGCAGGAATTCGCGCTGTGACGCGCGCGCCGGCCCGGGCGGCGAGCCCGGGGCCGAACCTCTTGGACGGCTGCGCCATGGAAGAAAGGACCGTCTCCATACCTGCGATGCACTGCGGCCATTGCGCGGCGACGATTTCCAGGGAGCTCCTTGAAATCGAGGGGGTGGAGTCGGTGAAGGGCGACGCGGAGAAAAAGCAGGTGAGGATTCGCTGGAAGCCGCCTGCGACGTGGGACCGGATAGCCGAAGCCCTTGCGGAAATCGGATTCCCGCCGTCGGTCCGGTAGCCGAGGGCCTGCCGCTGCCGGAATCGGCGCCCGCCTGCATCCTGGAAGCGGCGATTCTCCAGTTCGGTCGGTGGCATATGGCTGTTCCCTCACCCGGCATGCAGCGTGGCGGAAATGACGGTCCCGGTCCGGACGGGGGTCCGCTGACCGGGACCCGCAGGGTGGAACTGCCGATAATCGGCATGACCTGCGCCAACTGCGCGGCTGCGGTCGAGCGCGCGCTGCTCAGGAAGGTCAAGGGGGTGAAATCCGCCGCGGTCAATCTCGCGGCGGAGACCGCGGCGGTCGAATTCGATCCCCTCCTCGCGGACGTCGAGTCAATCGCCGCTGCTGTGCATCGCGCGGGATACAGGGTGGTGATCCCCGCCGAGGACGGTTCCGACGCGGCGGCGGTCCAGAAGGAGCGCGACAGGGACACGTCACGGCAGCGCAGGGCCCTTGCGGTGGGGCTGGCCTTCACTGCGCCGCTCTTCGTCCTCTCCATGGCCAGGGACTTCTCGCTGCTCGGCGCATGGTCGCATTCGTCCTGGTTCGACTGGGTCCTTTTCGCGCTCGCTGCTCCCGTTCAGTTCTACGCGGGCGCCGGCTTCTACGCAGGGACCCTGAGGGCGCTCAAGAACCGCGCCGCCGACATGGACGTGCTGGTCGCGCTGGGATCGTCCGCCGCGTTCTTCTATTCCGCCGCAGTCCTGATCCTCCCGCAGGCGCACGGTCACGCCTATTTCGAGACGTCAGCGGTAATCATAACCCTGATTAGGCTCGGGAAGCTCCTCGAGTCCTCTGCGAAGGGGAAGGCGTCGAGGGCGATTAGGGGCCTCATTGATCTCGCGCCCGCGACCGCGTCCGTGGAAGGCGAGGACGGCTCGGAATCGCGGGTTCCAGCCGCGTCGCTGCGGCCGGGCGAAATCGTCGTTGTCCGTCCCGGGGAGCGGATTCCAGCAGACGGAATCGTGACCGCCGGCGGATCATCGGTCGACGAGAGCATGATGACCGGCGAGAACATGCCTGTCGACAAGGCCGGGGGCGACCGCGTGATGGGTGCCACCCTGAACCAGGGAGGGATGCTCAGAATCAGGACGACCGCCGTGGGGTCGTCGACGGCGATTGCTCAGATAATCAGGCTCGTCCGCGCCGCGCAGGAGGGCAAGGCGCCGGTCCAGAGGCTCGCGGACAGGGTGTCGGCGCACTTCGTGCCTGCAATCGCCGCAATCGCCGCCGCGACGTTCGCTTTCTGGCTGCTGTCGGATGGCGACCTGTCACATGCCGTGGTCCGCATGACGGCCGTACTGGTGATTGCATGCCCGTGCGCGTTGGGGCTCGCCACGCCTACGGCGGTCATGGCCGGCTCCGGGCGGGGCGCCTCGATGGGCATCCTGTTCCGGAACAGCTCGGCTCTCGAGAACGCGCACAGAATCACGACCGTCATGCTGGACAAGACGGGCACGGTCACGACGGGAAAGCCGGCCCTTGCGGACGTAATCCCGCTCGCAGCGTCCAGGGAGGAGCTTTTATCGATCGCCGCTGCCGTGGAGGCCGGATCGATGCATCCGATTGCGAGGGCGGTGGCCGAAGGGGCCGCCGCAGCTGGCGCAAGGCCGGGGAAAGCGGAACGGTTCGTATCCGCAGCGGGATTCGGGGTCGAGGCCGAAGTGGACGGCAGGAGGATACGGGCCGGGAGGCCGGGCTGGGCGTGGCAGGCGCCGACGGCCGGGGCGTCGGAAGCCGCAGGCAGGCTTGAGTCCGAGGGCAAGACGGTCGTCGCGGTCTCGAGGGACGGCATTCCTGCGGGGCTCCTCGCGATTGCGGACTCGGTGAAGCCCGGAGCCGCAGAGGCCGTGGCCGTGCTCAGGGCCCTCGGGCTGAGAATCGTGATGGTGACCGGCGACAACGAGGGCGCCGCCCGCGCGGCAGCCCGGGAGGCCGGAATAGACGCCGTGCATGCGTCGGTGCCGCCTGCAGGCAAGGAGTCCCTGGTGTCGGCCGAGAGGAAGGGAGGCGGCGTGGTGGCCATGGTCGGGGACGGCGTGAACGACGCGCCGGCGCTCGCCGCGGCCGACGTGGGCATCGCCATAGGAACCGGAGCAGACGTGGCCATGGAAGCCTCTGACGTCACGCTGGTGGGCGGAGACCTCATGGGCGTGGCGAGGGCAGTGAGACTCTCCAGGGCGACGATGCGTATTATCAGGCAGAACCTATTCTGGGCGTTCTTCTACAACGCGACGCTCGTCCCCGTGGCCGCGGGCCTCCTTCACGGCGCGGATTTCCTTCCGAAGGCGCTTTCCGACCTGCACCCCGCGGTCGCGGCCGGGGCGATGGCGGCGTCGAGCATCACGGTTGTCTTCAACAGCCTGCGCCTCGGCGCCATGAAGCTATAAATCTGTTTGTCAGGTAAAGGGTGTCGGCTCCGGTCGAAGCGGATTGAAAAGCCGCCGGCTTCAATCGGCGGTTGTCCTTTCCATTTCGGGGGGATGATGGCGGGCGAATACGAGAAGTTCGCGGAGATTGTCAAATCGGGCAGGAGGCTCAACGTCTTTCTGCACGACAATCCGGATCCCGACTCCATCGCGGCGGGGCTCATCGCGGTCCGCATCGCCGCCTTCCTGGGCGTCAAGGCGAGAATCCTCCACGGAGGGAAGATTGAGAGGTCCGAGAACCGGGCCATGGTGAACCTCCTCGGCATCGGGCTTGTGAACATCGACACGGTCGGATTCGTCTGCCTGAGGACGGACAGGTGCATGCTGGTGGACACGCAGCCCGGCACGGGGAACAACTCCTTCCCGAGGGGTATGCGCTGCCACATCGTCATCGACCATCATCCGCAAAGAAAGGACGTCAAGGCAGACTTCATGGACATAAGGCCGGATGAGGGTGCCTGCACGACAATCATGCTCGGGTACCTCGAGTCGGCGGGCCTCGAGCCCGACCCGGAAGTAGCCACCGCATCGGCGTACGCAATCGCCTCAGAAACGCAGGACCTGGAAAGGGAGGCGACGCGCGCTGACCGCGAGGCCTTCCTGAAGGTGTTCCCCCACGTGAGGCTGAAAATCCTCGGCAGGATAAGGCATCCGATTCGGGAACGTGCCCATTTCAAGACCCTTACCATGGCCGTGAACAGGGCGCTGGTCGGAAGGAACACCTGCATATGCCACATAGGTGAGGTGCATTCCGCCGAGGCTGTCGCCGAGGTCGCCGACTTCCTCCTGCCCATGGAAAAGGTGACCTGGTGCCTGGTTTCGGGCTTCATCCAGGGGAAAGCCGTCGTATCCATAAGGACCAAGCACGCCAAGGCCCGCGCGGATCTCGTGATGAGGAGAATCCTCGGCAGGCGCGGGAGGGGCGGCGGGCACCACATGATTGCGGGCGGCAGGACCCCATGCGCGGACATGGACGAGTATCGCGCCATCGCCGCGGATCTCACCGTGCGGTTCCTCGGGCATTTGAGGCGCGGCGCCCCAGAAGCCCTTCATGGACTGCTGGACCCGGACGAGGCGTCCGGCAGGTGAAGCCGGCAAGCGCATTCGCGGTCCCGAATCCGCCCACTCACCGTCACGGCTTTGCCTGCAGGGACTCGAGGTATGGCTTGGGAACCAGTCTCACCAGCTCGTTCGCATACCTCTCGAGATGCGGGGAGTCCCAGGCCAGCGTGTAGTAGAAGGCGAGGGATTTCGAGCAGTGCAGAAGCATTGCTCCTCACACGTACTTCTCGAAATCATCCCCGAGGAAATGCCTGTAGGCAGCGCCTGCGAGATAGAACGATCCGGTGACCACCAGAAGCTCCCCGGGGCGCTGCGCCCTTCTAGCGGCCTCGAACGCCTCGTACGGGGATTCATGGACGGACACGGCCTTTGCTCCGGCCTCCCTCGCGAGTTCCGCGAGCCTTGCCGGCTTTTCCGCTCTCGGGGAGAGCGAGGTCGTGCAGAACATGCGGCCGGAGGCCGGGGCCAGAATCCTCATGATTTCCCGCACGTCCTTGTCGGCGGAAACCGCCGCCACGACGAGCGGGCTGCCCCGCCCGGGCC
>DYIT01000057.1:0-13950 GCA_020723505.1 Candidatus Kuenenia stuttgartensis | reverse complement strand
GAGCGCCTCGACCAGAGCCCGAATCGATGCCGGATTGTGCGCCCCGTCGAGAATCAGCGGGGGGTCCGGGGACACAAGGTCCATGCGGCCCGGCATCCTGAGGGAGGAAAGGCCTCGCAGCGCAGTTTCCGGACCGGCGGCGAATCCGAGCCTGGACTCGAGGATATCCATGATTCCCAGCGCGACGCTCATGTTTTCGGCCTGGTGTCCTCCGGGCAAGCCGGCGACCGCGTCGTTCCACTCGCGCACCGGTGTCGAGATGGAAGCGGAGACCGACGGCCTGGGCGTCCATGATACTGCGGGGCCCCGCGTGATGCGGATTTCGGCCCCGAACCTCCAAATCAGGCACTCGCGTTCGGCCGCGCGGGCTTCTATCACCCGCATGGCGTCAGGATCCTGCCTCCCGACCGCGCACGGCTCGCCGCCCTTGAGTATCCCGGCCTTTTCGGCGGCGATCTTGCCGACCGTGTCGCCGAGCACCTCCGTGTGATCAAGGCTGACGGTGGTTATGGCGCATGCGGAGTGGCGGATGGCGTTGGTTGAATCCAGCCTGCCTCCGAGGCCGACCTCGTACACCGCCCATTCGACTCCGGCGTCGGCGAACGCGGAGGCGGCCGCGCAGGTAATCAGCTCGAAGAACGTCGGCTTTCCGTCCTCGGCGGGAAGGGCGTCCGAGGCGTCCACCGCGGCCAGCAGCGCCTTGACGAAGGCGGATTCGGGGATGGGCCGGCCGTCAAGCCTTATCCGCTCGGTTATCGATACGAGGTGGGGCGAAGTGAAGAGGCCCGTCCTGCTTTTTGAAGCGCGAATCATCGCTTCAATCATGTGTGAAGTTGATCCCTTCCCCTTCGTGCCGGTCACGTGGACCGATTTGCAGGCTTTCTCGGGATTGCCCATGGCCTCGAGAAGGTCTTCGGTCCTCTTCACGTTGAATGTGCGCTCGTGGTACGCGAACCTCCTCATGCGCTCGTAGTCCGTGTACTCGCCGAGCCATCGCAAGGCGCCCGGAAGATCTCTGAATCTGCCCGGATTATTCGTGGTTCATCCAGCCAAGATGCACGGCCCGGCGTCCGTTCCGGACCCGGGGGGCGTATTCTACCCCGGAAAATCCGCGTATGAACGTGAATTATCCGGGACCTGGCGTGCAACTGGCTTCGAAAGCCTTATGCGCCGGCCGGCATGAATCTACCTGGGCAAGGCTCTCAACGGAGTGTCGAATATCCTCTCTCCGGGATTTGACGCGATTGGCCTTCGCGAAGCCCTGCCCTCCTTCGCCCGACAGGCTTGCAAGGCGGAGTGAAACCCGCCGAAGCCTCTTCGAGTTCCCCAGGCGAAGGCGGGCAGGGCAGGCTGCCCGCCCCTTCTTCGCCTGACGTATCGGTCAGAGGCTTCGAAGGGCATCGAATGGGCTCTGTTGTGCGCCATTCGGATACCCGGTCAAGTCCTGGTTTCCTGTTGACACTGCTTGCCTGGATTCCGGCTTTCGCCGGAATGACGATGATGTTTACTGCTGACCGTTTACGGCTGACAGATCACGGCAGCTGAGTGCCGTGGCTACAGCATCGACCTTGCGACCCTCGACCTGCAACCTGCTCCCACGGCTTACCGCCTACGGCCTTCGACTTTGGACTTTCGACTTTGGACCTTGGACCTTGGACTTCCATCCTTTACAATCCTAGCGTCACATGAGATTTTTCGAACCAGAGCTTCTGAACGGTCCCTCGGGCGACCCGGCTCTCTACGTGGAGCTGGGCGGAGAGGGGAGGTCCGTCCTCTTCGACTGCGGGAGGCTGAACAGGCTGAAACCCGCACGTGCGCTGAGGATATCGGACGTGTTCGTGACCCACACGCACATAGACCATTTCATCGGCTTCGACCATCTCCTCAGGATTTTGCTGGGCTCGGACCGGGAAATCAGGTTCTGGGGGCCGCCGGGTTTCATAGACAACGTCGAGGGGAAGCTTCGTGGATACACGTGGAACCTCGTTGAAGGCCAGAAGCTCGTTATAGAGGCGCTGGAATTGGACGGCCGGCAGATAAGGAGCAGGCGGTTCCGCTGCCGCGACGCCTTCAACCCGGAAGGACCGGTCGAGACGAGGGCATCCGATTCGGAAGGGCTGGCTTTCGACGACGGTCTCCTCGAAGTCCGGTTCGCGGCCCTGGACCACATAATACCCAGCCTCGCCTTCTCGGCGACCGGTAAGGACCGCCACAACATCTCGGTGTCGCGCCTCGAACTGGACGGGCTCGAGCCCGGCCCGTGGCTCAAGGGAGTCAAGGAGAAGGCTGCTTCCATGCTCTGCGACGATGAGGTCGTCGATTTGCCGAAGGGAGGAATCACGGTCGGGGAATTCAGGAAACGCTACGTCACGTTCTCGAAGGGCGAGAAGATTTCGTATGTGGCGGACTGCCTCTGCAGCGAGTCGAACCTGTCGAAGATCCTGCCGCTGGTATCCGGATCGGACGTCCTGTTCTGCGAAGGCGGCTTCCTGGACTGCGACCGCGAGAAAGCGGGCGAAGCCAGGCATCTCACGGCTTCGCAGGCGGGGGGGATAGCGGGGGAGGCGGGTTGCCGTAGAATCGAAATTTTCCATTTCTCGCCGAAGTACACGGACAGGTCCGAGGACCTCTGGCAGGAGTGCTGCCGGGGATTCGAGGCCGGGCGCGCCGGAAACGCGCGAAATGCCGTGATGTGAAGGAGGTTTAGATGAAATCCGGAGAAGACCGTCGCGACGAGGGCATGTCCAGGCGCGATTTCCTGAGGACCGGGGCGAGGGCGGCGGCGGCAGCGGGGATTGCTGGGGGCGCTGCGGCGGGCCTGTTCGCCGAGGAGGCGCCCAAGGAGCCGAAGGTCGAGTGGAAGAACAAGCACAAGGACATGAAGTACAGGAAGCTGGGCCGCACCAACCTCATGGTTTCCGAAATCGGCTTCGGAGCCATGGGAATCATGGAAACCAACTACACGATTATCTTCGACGCGCTCGAGAAGGGCGTGAACTACATCGACACCGCCTCCAGCTACGTGGGAGGCCGGAGCGAGAAAGCGCTGGCCGAGGTGCTGAAGAAGTCGAGGGACAAGTTCTGGATTAACACCAAGACCAGCGGCGTGTTCAGGGGCAAGGACGTCGCCCAGGACGCCGGGGCGCTGTTTCGGAGAACGCTGGACGAGAGCCTTGGCCGTCTCAAGGCGGAAAGCGTGGACGGAATCATGTTCCACGGCGCCGAAACGCCCGAGCAGGTGAAGAATGACGACCTGTTCGACGCGTTCCAGAAGGTGAAGAAGGCCGGCAAGGCGAAATTCCTGGCAGTATCGAGCCATTCGAACATGGCCGAAACCCTCTCCGCGGCCGTCAACACCGACAGGTACGACTACGTCATGGGCTCCTACAACGCGGCCAACGCCCCTGCCATGAAATCGCTTCTGGATCTCTGCGAGAAGAAGAACGTGGGTTTCGTCGCGATGAAGGCGGCCAAGCCGGTCGTCTGGAAAATCGCGCAATACGTCTCTGATTCCAAGCTTACCCCCCACCAGACCTGCTTCAAGTGGGTGCTGGCGAGCCACAAGGCGGTGAGCGTCGTAATCCCCCACATGGTCAACCAGAAAGAGGTCGAGGAGAACGTCCGGGTGCCGATGCTCAAGTTGACCGGCGAGGAGGACAGCAGGTTCAGAAAAAGAGTGAGAGAGGAGGCCGAGGGGGAATGCTGCGCGATGTGCGGATCATGCGCCATGGCCTGCCCCAAGGGCATCCGCGCGCAGGATATAATGCGCTGCATGATGTACTACAGGAGCCCGGGGGAGGCCGGCTGGGCCCGCGAAGCCTATGCGGCGCTTTCGCCCGGCGAGAACGCCTCATCCTGCGACCAGTGCAGGGACTGCGCGTCCGTCTGCCCGATGGGAATCGACGTCCCCGGGAAAATCCGTGAGGCTCACGGCATTCTGTCCGCCTAGTCCGGAATGCCATGGAGCCGGTTTGCCGGCCGGTATGCGGGAGACAGGACCGGTCTGCCCGCTGTGGGAATTCCGGCCGGTCCAGGGCAAGGAGGATTGACTATGAGAAATGCTGCCGCAATTCTGACAGCCGTCTCACTTCTATTCCTGCATGCCTGCTCGGATGGAGGGCAATGGCAGGACCGGGAGACCCTGAAGGACATACAGGATGGGACTTCCGGCAAGGGAAGCCGGGCCCCGGCGAATCCGGTTCCGGCGAAGCCGCAGGGGCCGGCTCCCGAGGATTTGTTCAAATCCGCGGTCCTGAAAAACTGCCGCGTCGGCGAGGTGAAAACCTATGACGGGGAGAAACTCGCGGACTACATCGACGGCGAAGCCGAACTGTACTATCAATACGGATTCGTCCGCCTTGCGACGGCGAAGATTGACCGCGACGGCGGGAAACCGGTGCGGGTCAACGTCTTTTTCATGTCCACTCCCCTGAACGCCTTCGGCATCTTCTCCCAGTACGCCGATCCGGAGAACTACGTGTGGCTGGTCGGAACCAGGGCCAATTGCAGGCCTGGAGCCGCGGACTTGATAAGGGACAGGTTCTTCGTACAGGTCCGGCCGGAACAGGAGGAAGTGCCTGGAAACGAGCTCGCGGACGTCGGATTCAAGATGCTCGAATCCGCCGGCGGAGAAGCCGCCGCGCCCGGCGAGTTCAAGTCATTCCCCGCCGAAGGCAGGATTGTACGGGCTGAAAGGTATGTCCCGCGGGATTACCTCGGAGTCAAAGAGCTGACCGAGGTTTTCGAATGCGCGTACAGGAAAGATGATAAGGAATTCAAGGTCTTCGTTTCATTCAAGGCGACGCCCGGAGAGGCTGAAGCCGCGCTCGGGAATCTTTCCGCCATGATTGTGAAGGATATGAAGAAGGAGGCGCAGATCGTAATGGGGCGGGACAAGCATGACCGGGCGCTGTGCTTCATGACGAGCGGCAGATGCGTGCTTGGCGCCGTGGATCCGGTTTCATTCGAACAGGCGGCCGGAATTTTGAAAAAAACGGCTGAAAATCTGGAATGACTATTGACTGTTTCTTGATTTAGGGTATAATTAATACGTAACCTAAGACGACAATAACTTGAGATGCGGCGATAAACGGAAATATGTTTCAACATTCGAAAAGGAGGCAGTCATGAACAAGGAATGCAAAATCAGGCTGGTTGATTTCGGGTCGGTAAAAGCGCTGGCTTCCGTCGTATACGGCGACCTCGAAATCAAGGGGTTCAGAATCATCGATCAGAATGGCGAGGAGCCCTGGGTTTCCATGCCGAGCAGGGAGTACCAGAAGAACGGAGACCGCCAGTTCTTCAACATCGTGTTCATCCCCGATGCTGCCAGGCGCAAGGAATTCACGGACTGGATAATCAAGGAATACCACAACGCATCGAATTCAGCGGGCAATCACGCTGCGACCGGAACGATGCGCCGTGCGGGGCCGTAGAGCCCAAGTGACGCTCAGGCTGCTGTCGGATTCCATGCCGCCACTACGCTTCCGGTCCGGGTTCCCGTCTTCCAGGGCGGGCAAACCCGGGCCGGAGCTTGAGTCGGGTTCAGAGTCCAGAATTTCGCGCTGCGTTCCCTCCTGGTTTTAAAGGAGGAGTACCGGTCAAAGCCGGCAAGCCGGATTCCGCATGATGGAATACGCCGTTCTTCTGCACGTTGTATACTTCGTTTTCGGTCCGCCATCTTTGACGAGCTCCTTCAACTGTAGTCGAGCTCGGTAAAGCCGATCGAGCGGCTTGCCTCACGCAAAGGCTCTGCCGCAGTAAGGTTTCCGGCATATAACTGCGTATTCCACACGAAGCTTGTTGCTTCCCGCTTCGTGTGGGATTCGTGGACGGGAACGAATACGCGGCATGAAAACCCGTGTATGAGGTAAGCGAGTTCCACGGTGAAATCGCCCGACGGCATATCAGAGAAAACTTAAGCGCCCGCCGCCCGAAGATTCCGGACTCTTCACCCCATCATTCCCGAACACCTGCTCACCCATTCCTGAATGGAGTCCTTTTCAGCGGTTCCCTCTTCGAAGAAGTTGTATAATGGAAAAGTTCAGTTTATGCGTTCGCGATTCTTTGGAGGAGCAGCAATGCCTGATTTCGGACCGCCTCCTGCGCCCAGACCGAAGAAGAAATCGAATCTCTGGAAATGGCTGCTCGGATGCGGCTGTCTCATTCTGCTGCTTGGAGCCCTGTCGGTAGGCGGGGTGGTCTACTACTTTTCCAGGGCCATCACCACCGATCCGGTGAGGGCCAAGGAAATCGCGAACACGATGGTGCAGTTCGACGTGCCGGACGGATATCAGATGAAATTCGCCGCCGACATGTTCGGCATCAAGTTCGCCGCATGGACGAGGACCGACGAGAACCAGTCAGGGCTGTTCTGCATGATGATGAGATTCCCGAAGTCGCTGAACGTGAACAAGGCGCAGATGGAATCGCAGATGAACGCCCAGATGCAGAAGCAGGGTCAGAGCCAGGGGCAACTCAAGGCGGAGGCTTCGGAAACGGTGACGTTGTCGATGGGCAGCGGTTCCGTCCAGGCCGACTGCAGGATTCTTATCGACCAGAACTCCGGCAGGAAGATGAAGCAATACCTCATTTTCCTGGAGAAGCCGGACGGGATGGTCATGATTCAGATAATCGGACCTCTGGACGATTTCGATTCAGTGGCCATGCAGCGCTTCCTCGATTCGGCTAAATAAGCGCCGAGTCCCGGATTAAAGCAGGGGAAAACAGCTTCATCGAGAAGATGAATCCCGCTGATGGACGCGCATGCGTTGCGCCCGCTGCAGCCTGCCTTCCCCGACCTCGTTTTCGCTTCCGCTCGAGCCGGGTCCGGGCCGGTCAACTCTGCCCTGATTCCGGCGGTCCCGCGACGTTCCCGTCGATTGAGTCCTCGGGGAAATCGTCGAAGCCGTCGCTGGCCGGAGGCACGTAGCCCGGTTGCTTTGACAGGTCCAACTGCTGCTTGTAGCTCTCCAGGATTTTACTCTGCATGCAAGTACGGCACGTGGAGTTAATCGGGTGCGCGATGTCAGTGTGAAGTTTGGGCCTCCCCTGCGCATCTATGAACGTGCGGTTCGGCGGCAGTCTCAACCCGCAGTCGTTGCAGAACTTCGCTTTGAGATGATTCTTGCCCCCGCAGCGCTGGCACCTGTCCGTCAGCTTCCTGCTCGGCATGGCGACGAACGGACCCCTGGTGCCCTCGATGATTTTCAAATCTCGAATGACGAAATCATTGTCCAGAGTCACGCTGCAAAACGCCTGCAGCCTGTCCGCGCGACTGCGCAGCAGCCGTATCCTCACTTCCGTGATCTCCATCTGCCACCCTTTCAACTCCCGGGCAGGGTTTCATCGCGCACCCTTATCAAAGCTGCTTTTGTCATATCGAGCGTATCAGTGCGCCGTACGCTTTGCTGCTCCCTGCGATCACCACTTCCGGCTCGTAATCGAACACCGGCGCAGCTAAATTATCAAGTAATATCTTCTCGGTCAATACGCGATTCGCGCGCCAGTTTCTTTCAATATATTGGTGCGCTTGATGTTCAACCGATGTCAGCATTGTCGATAAGGCGCGTCGATCCGATGAACACTGCGATCACCGCGAGGGAAGGCTTGTCGACTTTTTCGACGGGCAGCATGGTTTCCCCGTCAACTATTTCAACATAGTCGATTCTGGCCAGCCTTTCCGCTTTTCCCGTTATCGCGTCCCTTATCAGCGTCTTCAAGACCGCTGCGTCCTTCTCGCCATTCCTCGCGGATTCGGCAGCCGCCTTCAGCGACGCGCTGAGGCTCGTTGCCGCCTTCCTTTCCTTTTCGCCCAGGTAGACGTTCCTCGAACTGAGGGCGAGCCCGTCCTTTTCGCGCACGGTGGGGCAGACGACGATTTCAAGGTCCATGTCGAGGTCGCGGACCATTTTTCTGATGACCGCCGCCTGCTGCGCGTCCTTCTTTCCGAAGTAAGCCCGGTGGGGCTTCACGATGTTGAAGAGCTTCGCGACGACGGTCGTCACTCCCCTGAAATGCCCGGGCCTCGAAGCTCCGCAGAGCCCCTGGGAGGGTCCCTGCACGTCCACCCATGTGGAGCAGCCGGGAGGATACATCTCGGCGTCGGAGGGCGCGAATACCGCGGACGCTCCAGAGGCTTCGGCCAGAGCGAGGTCCTTGGCGAGCGGTCTCGGGTATTTCGAGAGGTCCTCCGCGGGTCCGAACTGCGTCGGATTTACGAATATGCTGACGACCGTCCTGTCGCATGCGGAAGCGGACGCTTTTATGAGGCTGGCATGGCCGGCATGGAGCGCTCCCATGGTGGGCACGAAACCGACGGTCTTTCCGTCCTTTTCCATGGCGGCCCTCAGGGTTCTCATTTCCATCACGGTTGCGACCGGCTTGATTCCGCTCATGGATTGCTCCTTCAAGACCTTGCCGGGGACGCGCGACCGGAATTCCGGGAGTTTTCGCGCAAGCAACGCAGAAGATCGATGACCGTCTTTTTCAACAAAGGATGCATGAAATCCGGAGCGATTTCCGCGAGCGGTTCGAGGACGAACAGCCTCTCGTGGAGTCTCGGATGAGGAAGCGTGAGCAGCGGCGTGGAGACGACAGATGCGCCGTGGAAGAGAAGGTCGAGGTCCACGGTCCTCGGACCTCCGGGAACGAGTCGCACCCTGCCGAGGGCCTTTTCGACGGCGAGCATGCCTTGGAGCAGCGCCTCCGGGGAAAGGGATGTCAGGACCGACGCGGCGCAGTTGAGGAAATCGGGCTGGTCCGCGTAGCCGCACGGGCTGGTCTCGATGATCCGCGAGACCCGGTCGACCTCGCAGTGCGGAATTCCGCGGAGAAGGGACAATGCCGATTCTATGTTGCCGAGCCTGTCGCCGAGGTTGGACCCCAGCCCCACCAGCGCCCTGGCCGGGCCCGGCCTACAGTTCCGGTCCGCCATCTTGAGCCGGCCTCGCGGCTTCCCTGGCCGGCTGTTTCCGGAATACGGCCTTTATCGGCGGGGAGAAGGCGTAGATCAGGAAAAGCACGGCGATGGGAAGTGAAAAATACGGGAAGATGAACAGGGCGCCGAGGAGAAAGAGGAGTTGGACGAAGAATCCCAGCGTCTTCTTGCCCGCGGTGAAGTTGTTGAGGACATGGTAGTACCTGAGCTTGCTGACCATGAGCAGCCCGAGGACCAGCGCGATGACCGGAATCACCAGGAAGAAGATGTAGACGACCTCCACGTATTTGAAATCGGAGTCCGTGAAAATGTCGGTGTTCAGGATGGACAGCGATGCGATTACGCCCGCGGCCGCAGGTGAAGGCAGCCCGTTGAAGAAGAGGTGCGCCCCTTCGGTCAGGTTTGTCTCGGCGTTGAATCTCGCAAGCCGCAGGAGAACGCAGGCGAGATAGAGGACGGCAAGCACCCAAGCGACCTTCTGGGGGATGTGAATCACGTCGGCAGGCAGGAGGTATATGGTCTTCCAGACGAGGAAGGCGGGCGCTACGCCGAAGGTAACTGCGTCGCAGAGCGAGTCGAGGTGAGCGCCCAGGTCCGACACCTGCTTTGTAATCCGCGCGACCTTGCCGTCGAGGGCGTCGAATATCATGGCGAGGAGAATCAGCCATCCTGCTATCGACAGCTTCCCGTCCTGGAACGCGAGCCTCAGGTTCTGCGTCTTGTCCCACTCGGCGGCGGCGCCGGCTATGAACACGATGGCCCCGAACCCGCAGATCCCGTTGCCCATGGTCAGCAGGTTCGGCAGGATGGAGACAGCGGTTCGCTTCTCGAAATCAAGCCTCTTGCGCGCCATCTGTCAGGACGCTTTCCTCCTCATGAGGATCGTTTCGCCCGCCTTGACGCGGCCTTTGAGGGTGACCGCCGCTTCGAACCCCTCCTCGACGGGCACGTAGACCTCCGTGCGGGACCCGAATTTAATCATGCCGAATTTCTGGCCGTTCTCGACGTGATCGTCGATTTTGAGTTCGCAGACTATCCGCTTGGCGATTGCGCCCGCTATCTGCTTCACCACCACTTTACTCGGGGAGCTCCCGGTGCCGGCGATCCCGACCATGTTGGATTCGTTGTGGATCGAGGATTTCGGCGAGAGGGCGTTCATGAAGCGGCCTTCCCTGTACTTGATGAATTTGACCACGCCGCTGCACGGAACACGGTTTATATGGACGTTGAATATCGAGAGGAAGATGCCGATTCTCAAGGCTTTGCCGCCGATGAATTCCGGCTCTTCGACCTCCTCTATGGAGACCACCTTGCCGTCCGCGGGCGCAAGGATTACGTTCACCTCGTCGGGAATGCTCCGCTCCGGATCACGGAAGAAATAGAAGGCGAAACCCATGCTCAGCAGGAAGAAGGCCGCGGCCGCGGAGGCGATGGCGGGAGGCAGGTAGCTGAACATAACCGCCGATCCGGCCAGTCCGAGTATCGCACCCCCCGAAAGAATCAGGATTTCCCTGTAGGCATACCTGGTTACCGGTATCTTCATCCCTTCGTCCGCCTTGGCCTCCACGGGAAACGCGTAGTTGCAGCCGATATGGGCCGTGTCCCTCGAGTCGATGGGGAATCTCGAGCAGTTCTTTATCCTCTTCCCGTATATTCTACACTGGTTCCCGTTCCTCAGGAAGGGGCACTTGAAGAGGAGCCTGCAGCAGCGGCCGCACCTCGTGCATTCCCCGCTCCTGGCGCTGAGCGCCCCTGCGACGTATTCGGGGTAGAACGTGCACAGAAGAAGCCGCCTGAGCTTTCCCCATCCCTCCCACGCCTTCAGGCGGGCGAGGTTAAGATTGCTGTCTATGCCCAATTTCTCCTCCCCTGCCGGCGATGCCGATTCGCAGATTTAGGGCAATTTCAGGGTGAAAATCAAGAAAAAAACGTGAGCCGGGGGCTCCGATGGGCCGATATTAATGCAGGCAGCCGATTCCCCGGGCCGGGATTCCCGGGGGATTTGCCGTGCAGGCCTCCGGAGTCTATAATGTCACGGGATTTGGGCGTCATTCCGGAGGTTTAAGGAGAAACCCATGTACAGCGAGATAGATGCAATCACGGCGCGTGAAATACTCGATTCGCGCGGGAATCCCACAATCGAAGTCGAGGTCTACCTGGAAGACGGTTCGCACGGAAGGGCCGCAGTCCCGTCCGGCGCATCGACAGGCATCCACGAGGCCCTGGAACTCAGGGACGGGGGGAGCCGGTACAAGGGAAAGGGCGTCCTCAAGGCCGTGGAGAACGTGAACGCGAAAATCGGCCCCAGCCTGGCCGGCGCAAACGCCCTGGACCAGAGGTCGGTCGACGGTGTCATGCTCGAGCTCGACGGAACCGAAAACAAGTCCAATCTGGGCGCCAACGCAATCCTCGGCGTGTCCATGGCGGTTGCCAGGGCGGCCGCTGATTCCGTGGGCCTGCCCCTCTACAGGTATCTGGGCGGGTCCAGGGCGAACGTGCTGCCGGTGCCCATGATGAACGTGATAAACGGCGGGCAGCATGCCTCGAACAACGTGGACATCCAGGAGTTCATGATTGTGCCCGCCGGAGCGCAGAACTTCGCCGAAGCGCTGAGGATGGCCGCGGAGGTCTTCCACACGCTCAAGTCCGAGCTCAAGAGCAAGGGCCTCTCC
Organism: Candidatus Kuenenia stuttgartensis; assembly: GCA_020723505.1. Classification (GTDB taxonomy): domain Bacteria; phylum Planctomycetota; class JAKEIC01; order JAKEIC01; family DYIT01; genus DYIT01. The sequence continues at coordinate 2,340 of DYIT01000057.1, read as the reverse complement.
ACCGGAGTGGGCGACGAGGGCGGGTTCGCGCCGGACTTGAAGTCCAACGAGGATGCAATCAAGTTCATCCTCGCGGCGATTGAGAAGGCGGGCTACAAGGCGGGCCAGGACATCCATCTCGCACTCGATCCCGCGGCCAGCGAGTTCTACGAGGACGGCAAATACCGCCTCTCCCGCGAAGGGCTGCCGGCCATGAGCTCGGAAGAGATGGTCAAGTACTGGGAGAATCTCGCGAAGAAGTATCCGATTTACTCGATTGAGGACGGTCTGGCGCAGGACGACTGGGAAGGCTGGAAGTCGATAACCAGGAAGCTCGGGCAGAAGACGCAGATAGTCGGGGATGACCTCTACGTGACGAACGTCAAGAGGCTCCGCGAAGGCATCAAGACATCCGCCTCCAACTCGATTCTGATAAAGCTGAACCAGATTGGGTCGGTTTCCGAAACCCTGGACGCGATAGACGAGGCCTCGAGGGCGGGCTTCACATCCGTGGTTTCGCACCGCTCGGGCGAGACCGAGGACACGTTCATCGCGGACCTGGTCGTGGCTGTCTGCGCGGGCCAGATTAAGTCCGGCTCCCTCTGCAGATCGGAGAGGATAGCCAAGTACAACCAGCTCCTGAGGATTGAGGAAGAGCTCGGGGAAGAGGCGAGATTCGGCGGGAACGTCATCAAGTATTTCCGGAGATAAGGATGGCATCAGCTGCGGACGGCGGGCGCCGCTCGGACGGCCGCCCGGCCAGACTCCTCGAAAGGGCGGCCGGCGGGCTCACGTTCTGGAGCTTCTTCCTCTTCGGGCTTTTCCTCCTCTTCGTCGGGCTCTGGATTCCCGCCGAACGGCAGTATCACCGGAGCTGCTCGGACGAGAACTCGCTCAAGAGGGAAATCAGGAGGCTTTCCCAGTCGAACAGGGAGTTGAAAGCCTGCCTGGAAGCCATCAGGACGGATCCGTATTACGTCGAGAAGGTGCTCAGGGAGCAGCAGGGACTCGCCGCCCGGGGCGAGCTCGTCGTCCGCAACCGCATGCAGGTGATTCCGGGCGAATAGGATGGCCGGCGCGATGCGCAAGGGTTTTTTCGGGCACCTTGAAGGCATGCGCTACTCTCTCGCCTACCTCTCGGCGGCATTCCTCGTATCGGCCCCGCTCCAGCTGATTCTGAAAAACACCAAGGGCTTCATCTCCTTCTCGCTCGTCTACGGCGTAGCGCTGGGCATCGCGGCCCTCATCCTCATCCCCTTCGGGGGCACCGACTGGAAGAAGATGACCGTGCCGTGCTTCAAGCTGTTCGAGCTCAAGGTTGCGCGCAACGCCGCGATTGTAGCCGGGCTGCTGCTTCTGGGCGGCATGTTCATGAAGGACGTCTTCCCGCCGCCCGAACTCGGATCCGTGGTTTTCACCCTGATGGGATTCTCGTACTTCAAAGCCAAGGCGCACAGGCTCATGTTCAAGGAGTTCTATGCCCAGGAAGAGCCTGCGGGCGCGGATTGCGGCAAGACGCCGGCCTCGAAGGGAGATTCCGCTTCCGCTCCTTCCTGAGCCGGCGCGATTGGCGCAGTTCTAGCCCCCGGGGCGGAAGGAAACCGCATCGCCCGGGACTATGCCATGCCTTCTGCAGAATCCGGCGTTCGTCTCCAGCACGCTGTCGGCCGTTTCCTTCGGATAGTACCTCTTCAGCGAGGCGTCCCCGGCGGCGGAAGGCTCGGGCTCGACGCCGTGATGGATGTCCACCACCACGCCGTTGCGAATCCAGACGATGTCAATCGGGAATCTCATCCCTTTCATCCAGAAGAACATCATCCTCGGGCCCGGGTAGATGAAGAGCATGCCGCGGTCTTCGGGAAGCGAATCCCTGTATCCGAGCCCCTTCGCGCGGTCGGCGTCGTTGACGGCGGTTTCGACGCGCACCAGGGTCCCCCGGATTTCCACGCATGGTCCATCGGCCGGGCCCTGGACGGGCCCGGGGGCGGGATTGGGCGATTCGGCCGGGGTCCGGTCCCGCGCGGCGGGCGGCGATTCCGTACCCCGTCGGTCGGCGCCGCCTGCGCATCCGAAGGAAAAGACAGCAATCGCGAGGAGGACCGCGAGCGGATTCGGCATCGACGCAATCGCATGCCTGCGGCTGATGCAGGCGGGGCCGAGGGCGCTGTCCATCGAATCGACTCGAGTCATCTTTTTCTCCGGTCATAGGCCGGCATGCGCGGCCGGGGATGTCGGGGACCAATGAGGGGCATTGTAGCCTTGAGCAGCGAAGCCGCACAGGGGCGAAGAGTCCGGAATCTTCGGTCGCGGACCCCGATTCCTGGAACACGATTTCCACCAGAAGCGCGCAGCCAGGTGCTT
>DYIT01000056.1 GCA_020723505.1 Candidatus Kuenenia stuttgartensis | reverse complement strand
AGAAATCCGCGTGAGGCTGTTCGTCTTTGACATGGTCATGGCGCAGGCCTCACGCGGATTTCTTAAGGAATCTGTTGCTGAACGCCATGATGAACCCCATCAGTATGAACCCGCCCGGAGGCAGGATTAAAAGCAGGAACTGGTTCTCGCCGAAGACCGCGGTCTCGAGCGGCGTCCCGGCCAGGACCGTGCCGCTGCCAAGGAACTCCCTGAACGATCCGATGAACACGAGCATCAGGGTCCAGCCGAGACCCATGCCGAGCGCGTCCGCGATCGATGGCAGGATGCCGTTCTTGGACGCGAACGCCTCCGCCCTGCCGAGAATAATGCAGTTGACCACAATCAGCGGGATGAAAATCCCGAGGGCCTTGTAGAGGTCCGGCGTGAACGCGTGCATGAGCAGGTCCACGATTGTCGTGAAGCCGGCCGCTATCACTATGAACACGGGTATGCGCACCTTGCCCGGAATCACGCCCTTGAGCACGGCTATGAATATGTTGGAGCACAGCAGCACGAACGTCGCCGCCGCCCCCATGCCGATGCCGTTTATCGCGCAGGTCGTGACCGCCAGCGTGGGGCAGCACCCGAGCATGATGACGAGAATCGGGTTCTCCTTCAGCAGGCCCTTGGTGAACTCGGCCCACACGGATTTATTTGCCGAACTCATCCTTCACAAGCTCCAGAAGTCCCTTGACTCCCCTGGAAATCGCCCTGGACGACACGGTCACGCCGGTTATCGCGTCAATCCTGCCCGCAGGGTCCTCCTTCTTGATCGCGGTCTCCCTGCCCTTCAGGCCCTTGAACTGGGCGAGGAAACCTTCGCTCATGACCTTGGTGCCCAGCCCCGGCGTCTCGTTGTGCGAGATGACTCGTATGCCGAGTATCTCGCCCTTGGGGTTCGCGCCGAGTATGAACTCCACCTTTCCGCCGAAGCCCTTGCCTTCGCCCTTGAGGACCACGGCGACCTTGGCGCCCGAGGCGTCGAAGCACTCGAAGACCTCCGCCTCGGATTCGCCGAGCGGAATCTTCCTGGAGGCCGTCTTCTCGTACTTGAGGTCCCCCAGCACGGCCTTCCGCGCCTCCTCCTCGACCTTGAGCTGGTTGGCCGCGATGCGCTCCTTGGTTATCCCGTCCGTGAATGCAAGCGCCGCGGCGGTGATTGCGCACACCACGAGGAGGAACGCGGACATCTTGAGAATCTCAATCACTTCGGGCCTCCGGCCGTCCCGAACTTCCTCGGCTTTATGAACCTATCTATGAGCGGCACGACCATGTTCATCATCAGAATCGAATAGCACACGCCTTCGGGGTATCCGCCGAGGAAGCGTATCAGGACCACGAGCGCCCCCGCGCCGGCGGCGAAGACAATCTTGCCCGCGCCGGTCATGGGGCTCGTGACCATGTCGGTCGCCATGAAGAACGCGCCCAGGAAGAGCCCGCCGGCCAGCACGTGGAAGAGCGACCACTGGAGCATGTAGAGCACGGGCTCCATCGACTGCTGCTTGAAAGCGTCAGGCGCCTTCGCGGCCAGGGTCAGGACGAACACGGTCCCGATGTAGACCACGGGGATGTGCCACGTGATGATTTTCCTGAACAAAAGCCAGATTCCGCCCACGAGAATCGCGAGCGCCGATGTCTCTCCCAAACAGCCGCCGCACCTGCCGATGAAGAGGTTGTTCAAGTCGTGCCAGGACGGGCAGGCCGACGCGTCGAACTTCCCCTCCTTGATGGCCGCGAGCGGGGTCGCCTGGGTCATGGCGTCCACGAAATTAGGCACTCTTGCCACCGCGGACGGGAGGCTCAGGGCGCCGGAAGCGGTCTTCTCCAGGAACGCCGCCCCGGATACGGCCGCGGGCCACGCCGCGAGCATCACCGCCCTGCCGATTAGGGCCGGGTTGAAGATGTTGCAGCCTAAGCCCCCGAAGACCGTCTTCCCGATGAAGACCGCTATGGCCGCGCCGACTGCCGCCTGCCACAGCGGTACGCTGGAGGGAAGGCAGAACGCGAGGAGTATCCCTGTCACGGCCGCGCTGCCGTCGGTAATCGTGGTTTCCTTGCGCCCCAGGAAAAAGCGCGTAGCCGCCCATTCCGTAGCCAGGGCGGACGCGACGCAGACGCCGGTCACGAGCGCCGCCGCGGGGCCGAAGAAATACACGCCCACGAACAGCGCGGGCGCGCATGCGGCCGCAACGGTCCACATTATCTTCGGCACCGTCTCGTCCGACGTTATATGCGGCGAGGCGGAGAACAGCGGCTTCCTGCCGCTCGCCGGCGCCGCCGGCGCTTCCTTTGCCGTGGTGTCTTTGTTCTCCTCGGGCATGGCGCTGAATCAACTCGTTTACTGCGGTTTAAGCATGTATTTCGCTTCGTTCGAGCTCTTTCTTCTACATAGAACTCTCATGAGTATGGCGAGAGCATCATGTATTGATTTGAAATCGGCCTTGCCGATTTCAAATCAGGCTTTGGGCTTCGCGGCCTCTGCCTTCGCCTTGTCCTCCTTCTCCTTGCGCTTCCTGCGGATCTTGGCAATCTCGGCTTTCCCGCGCTTCACGTTCTGCACGATTCTCCGGTTGGCCGGGCATTCGTATGCGCAGCATCCGCACTCGATGCAGTCGAGCACGTCCAGCCCCTCGAGCTCGTCGAACCGCCGCTTCTCCACGCACCTCGATATCAGCGCGGGACGGAGCCCCATGGGGCATGCGTCATAGCACTTGCCGCATCGGAGGCAGGGAAACATGCGCTGGGGTCCGGTTTCCCGTTCGGTGAGCAGCAGAATCCCGGACGTCCCCTTGGTCACGGGCAGATCAAGCGTAGCCTGGGCGAGCCCCATCATGGGGCCGCCCGACACGATCTTCATCGCGTCGCCTTTCGTTCCGCCTGCGAACTTCACGACCTCGGAGAAAGGCGTCCCGATACGGACGAGGAAGTTCCTGTTCCCCTGCGCGGCCCCGCCGCCGAGCGTGAGCACGCGCTCGTAGAGAGGCCTGCCCTCGACGACCGCGTCCCTGGCCGCCTTGGCGGTAGCCACGTTCTGGACCACGGCGCCCACGTCCATCGGCAGGCCGCCCGACGGGACTTCGCGGTTCAGGAGGGCCTTTATGAGCTGCTTCTCGGCCCCCTGCGGATACTTGACGTGAAGCACGGCGACCTCGACCCCGTGCCGGGAGGCGGATTTGGAAAGCGCTTCGGCTGCGTCAGGCTTGTTGTCCTCCACCCCTACTATCGCACGGGCCACCCCCAGCGCCTTCCTGAAGATTGCCGCGCCTGCCATCACGTCGTCGGCTTTTTCCACCATGAGCCGGTGGTCCGCCGTGAGGCACGGCTCGCATTCGCAGCCGTTGATGATGAGCGTGTCTATCTTCTTTCCAGGCGGCGGGGCGAGCTTCACGTGCGTCGGGAAGGTGGCCCCTCCCATGCCGACCAGCCCCGCGGCCTTGATCCGATCGATGACTTCCTGCGGCGACAGGGCGTTCAAGTCCGCCCCCTTGAACTCGGCGGCCTGGTCCTTGCCGTCGGACTCGATGAACACGCATTCCACGAAGGTCCCGAGCGGCCCCCTCGCGGGCCCGACATCCTTGACGGTCCCGGAGATCGAGCTGTGAACGTTCGCGGAGACCATCCCCTGCGCCTCGCCGATGAGCTGGCCGCGCAGGACCGCGTCCTTCTTCGCGACAGCGGCCTTGGCGGGCTTGCCCAGGCTCTGTGCCAGGGGGATGACAGCCGTCTGCGGAGGGGGGACCGTCTCGATTGCCTTGCCGGCCGCTGCCTTCAGCTCCGGGGGATGCACGCCGCCCTTGAATCCGAAGAACGACATATGCTGTTCCGCCCTAGTGATGAAAATTTAAACGGGATCAATGGTAGTATTCGGCAGGATCAAGTCAAGGCAAATGCATGAAATTCGGGGCGGGCCGCTGCGTTACGTTATCTCCTTTGCTTCCTTGTCGGCTGAACTTTCCGGGGTTGAAGCACGACCACGCGATCCCCGAGCGTAGCTTCGAACCTTCTCAGGTCTTCGCAGATCTTGTGAAGATTGTAATTGAACTGCTTGGTATGCTCCTTGCGGTATTTCCGCACTTCATCAACGAATGGGTCTTTCATGTATCACTTCCCAAGAAAGCGTCAGGCGATACGATTTCCGGGCATTCGTATCCGGCGTTTTGGACGGCTTGCCGTATCATCATCTTCGTGAACGGGTTGTTTATGTGGGCGAAATTCCATGTCACGATGAACTCCATTCCTCCGATAGCGGCAACAGCAATATGGAGTGCATCTTCGGGGCATTCTGGAGGTATACCGCGACCTTCCAGTATGTCATGAGCCAGACTCTCGGCTTCTGGAGTCGTGGCAAGGATGGAAAACGAGACAATCGCATCCAGCCGCTTGCGTGCAAGTTCAGAATCGCCTTTCCCTGCTTCCCTGACGACCAAAGCGGATACGTGCGGCAACAGTTCCTTAGACAGCATTGGCCAGAAGTCCCGTGTGGATTGCTGGCGACCGGCGACTACGAGGTCACGGCTCGCACGCCCAATGTAGTAGCTCACTACGCTTGTCTCGATGTAGATCTTTCTCTTCACACCGGCAGAATATCACTTGCTGTCAGGTTCATCAAGGAGCCTGCCTATGCGCCATCTCGTCAGCGATCAGTTTTTCGAAGTGTTTTCCTCCTCCATCGAGGAGGTCGGGCGGGCTGGAATCCAGGGATTTCCTCGAAGCTCCGAAAGGATCGCAGAATCATGCAAGTAAGGATTGAAATGCTCCGCGCAGCTTGTAAGTTCAGCGTTGCAGGTTTAGATTAATCAACCGGGTTTTACCCCTCGGGCCCGGTGCGATCGGGACGGCATGGTATACCACTGGTCGATGATGCCTTTATCAAGTGCTTCTCAGGGCATGAAGAAAAGCGGCAAATCGAAGCGGATACAGGTGGTTCGGACCGTCGCATGGCGGCTCATCTCGGAGCTCATGCGCAGGCACCTCGACAAGTTCGGCCTGAGGGTCCTCGAGATGAACGGCCCCGGAGGCGAGGAGGGGCTTGGGATCTTCCAGGAGTCCGGCGCTTTCCCGGGTTCGCCCCTGTGCAGAATCATGCTGTCCGGCGAAATGACAATCCTGGTGGGCGGGAAGTCCAAGGTCGTGCCGAAAATCGAGAACTACGTGGACGAGTATCTCGACGCCCCTGATCCATCGCTCATGGTCGGCAACATCGAATCCAAGCTGAACCTCCCCGGGTTCAAGGGGAAGTTCCTCCCGTCCACTTCGCCGCCCGTGCTCATGTTCCGGCTGATTTCAGGGCTTCTAGAACGGTTCATGATGTCCAGGGAGGACCTGTCGCCCTCCTGCGGATGGGTCGAACGCGCGGGCGGGGGCTCCCATGCGTGCGAGGAGCTCATGCTGTTCCCGGACATATCGGCGGCTCTGGGAAAAGAGATTGCCGCGGGCGGAAACAAGGCCGCCGCCGCGTCGAAGTACTGGCTCCTCTTCCTCCGGGAGACGGCCGACGGGCCCCGGAAGCTCGAGATGCTCTTCGACCTCGACGGCGGAATCCATTTCCCCGGCAGGCCCGAATCCTTCCGCAACGCATTGAAGACTTATGAAGTCAAGGGCAGGAACATCCTGCCGATGATCAACGAGCTGGAGGATTACCTGAGGAATCGCTAGTTGCTTGAATCTTCATTGGGTCCCTATGGCTTGGATTGTTTTGTTGTTGGGAACAAATTCGTGAGAACAACGTAACGTCTTGCATTGTTGAAGGTTGGGATTTGGATTTTCGTTGGGATTTGGGATTTGGGATTTGGGATTTTGCGCAGCGTTTGGTTGCGGCTCGGCTGCGTTATGATTTGAGATGTCAATTTGGTACTCGGCGATGGCTGCTCAGGAGGATGCGCCCCGCCTCATGAACGCACCCGAAGACGAAAGCATCATCATCAGGTCCTGCCTGTCCGGCGACAGGAGCGCGTGGGATACGTTCGTCGAAAGATACGCCCCGTTCATCTATTCGGCCGTCAGGAAGGTCCTTAGGCCTGCGCCGGGCGCGGCTGGACGGGAAGAGGCGGACAGGGCCTTCTCCGAAGTCTTCCACGAGCTTTTCAGGAACGACTTCCAGGCCTTAAGGGCCTTCTCCGGCAAAAGCAAGCTCACCACCTATCTCTACGTGATAGCCATGAGGAAATGCTCTCTCCTGAGGAAGGAGGCTTTGGCGGAGACGACCGAGGGGCCGGAGCCGGACCTGCTTGAAGCCCGGGAGCCCGGCCCGCAGGACGCGGCGCAGCAGGAAGAGCGCCGCAGGCTTCTTCGGACGGAGATGGAGAAACTGCCCCGGCGGGACCAGGAAGCGCTCAACATGTTTTATTTCCAAGGACTTACGTACGCCGAAATCGGGTCGGTGCTCGGCATTTCCCCGGAACACGCGGGCATGGTCGTAAAAAGGGCGAGGGACAGGCTGAAACCGCTGCTGAAAAAATACAGGGATTCGCTGTAAGGTCGATTGATTCCGCCGCAAAAACCTGGATTCAAGCTGCCGGCGGAATCTTGTTTTCAGGCGGTTATGTTGTATCTATTTATAGATAGATGCGTTTATTTCTTCGTACAGAGATTTGGATTATCTGGGCTCTTGGTGAAAATATTATTGTAGAAAGTGAAAAGAATTAGAGGAAGGCCCGCGCGGAGCGCGGGATATAACCCGGACGAGCCTTGACTTGCATCATTGTTGGTTCCGGCTCGTCCGGGTTATGGGCGGGGGTTAGTTGGCATCATGTTTTAAGGTGAGAAACATGAGTTCGAGATCGCCGAAAATGCGCACGTTTCCGGTGGATATCCGGCATCTTTTTCTCACGGCTTCATCTATCCTGTTTCTAGTCCCCGTTATTCTTCTGTCAATCGTTGGAGGCGAGGATTCGACTGGGACTCCTCTCCTTGAAGTTAGAGCGCCGGGAATCATCCAGACCGGGTTGAAGAGAATCATTGAGGCAGCTCTTCCTCCAGGCATGGAAAAGAACGGCGCATTCGAAATCAAGATTCTCAAGGGGGATGGAGTCGCCTCGTTTCAGCCTATCAGCGAGTACGTTCCAGGAAGATATGATACCGCCTTTTCAATTCACGGATTAAAAACGGGAGAAATCCAGTACAGGATATCGTATTTCCTTGATGGATCCGTATCTGCCGAAGCCGAACTTAAGGCTTGACTCTGAACAAGGATTACAAGTTCGCGATGAAAGCGGGCCTGATTCAATCAATCCACAACTGCTATTCAAAGACTAATCCATGAAAACGACTGCGATATCATTGATCAACCTGATAATACTCGTAAATATTACGAGTGGTGAAGGAAGTAAAAATACAGACCAGGAAATATTGATTCTCTCGTAAAAACCCCTTGCGGCAGCCGGAGACGACGTAAGTCCTTTGAAATCGGTCGAAAATCAATCCTCAAATAAGGACTTACGTCGAGGTCGGGGGTTTTTTACGAGAGAATCAACGTTGCATGGAATCTCCGTTTTTACCGTTATTTACCCGCCGGCTGAATACACATACTGTTCGGAGGAACCATGGAATCCAAAGGATCACAGCCCGGCTGGAATGAAGAGAAGAGGCGGGACCTCAGGGCAAGAAGGCTCGCAAATATATTCGCAGGCCTCGACTGCCCCTCAGACGACATGCTCGCATCCTTCGCAGACGGAAGTCTCGAGACGGACGCCGCGGAACAAATCGCCCGACACGTCGAACGCTGCTTGGAATGCAGGGCCGTTGTAAGCGGATTTTTCGCCACTGAAGCCAATGCATCAATCTTCATCGTCCCCGAAAACCTGGTCGAGGCGGCGAAATCTCTTGGCAGGCAAGCGGTTACGGCTTCGACCGACGCCGGCGCCCCTCTGCATTCGGCTTCCCGCCCGGCAATCGCAAAGCCTTTCGGCCTCAGGATTGCCGCGGCTTGCGCGGCAGCGGCTCTGTTGGCTGCGGCGACAATCCTGATTGCGATTAACGCAGGGCGCGGAAAGGAAGAAAACCGCGCGCCCGCGCGGTGGAACGAAAACGAGCCGTTCCCGGGAAGCGCCGCGGCGACGGTCGACGGAAGTAAAAAGGAAATCCCCGAACCCGAGGTCGGCCCCGGCGCTGTTCCCGAACCCGTGGTCGAGCCTGAGGAAGTGGAAACTCCCCCTGCACCGGGGGAGAAGCCTGCGCCCGGCCCCTCCGAAGAACCCGGTCCGGAAAAGCCCGGACCCTCCGAGGTCGAAGGCCCTGCGGAACCCGGGTCGTCGCCGGACGGGACCGGCAAGCCCGGGCCTTCCGAAGTGGAAACGCCTCCTCAAGGGCGGGAACCGGGCGGAACAACCGCGCCCGTCGATTCCCGCAGGCCCATGCAGTTCGAAATCCTGGAGACCAGGGGTCAGATTTACGCGAGGCGCGAGGAAGGATCAAAGATTGAAGAAGTATCCGCCCCCGCTGTCCTGCCTTTCGGCGCGACAATAGCAGCGCCGCAGGGCAGACACGGGTTCGCGAGACTGGACTCGGGATTCTCGCTGTACCTCAAGGCATCGTCCGCCGCGACGCTCAGGCCGTACGAAGACGGGGTCGAGTTCGAGCTTAACGCGGGAGAAGCGGCGGTCGAGGACAGCGGGGGCGGAAAGCCCCTCAGGGTGGCCCTGGCATCCGGATGGCTCCGTTCCAGGGCAGGGGCATGCTTCATCGTGTCGAGGACGAACGGGAAGTCGACCGCCGCCGTGATAGAGGACGCGGTCTCGCTGTCCTTCGGCAGGGAGGTCATCGAGCTGGAGGCGGGCCTGAGCGTCACGGCTGGCGAAGGGCAGGACCTGAAGCCGAGGCGCTTCGACGCCAACAGGGCCGCCGAGTGGCTTATTGCGCTGAGGCCCGGTACTTCGGTCCTTCGCATGTACGATTTCGAGAGCGGCCTCGAGGGATGGACGGGCGTCCTGGAATCCTCCATCACGTTCAGGCACAGCCAGAAGGCGCTCAGGGCGCCAAGGGTACGCGACAAGGAGTTCGAATACGCGGTGTCGAAGGTCGAAAAGGACCTGATTGAGTTCAAGCCGGGCGTATTCGTAGGATTCGCGCTCTGGGCCGAAAAGCGCGTCAGGCTCGGGCTCCGCATCTGGAACAAGACGAGGAAGCAGGCGGCGTTCATCGAGATTCCTTCCCGGCCCGAGGGGAGGTGGTCCAGGGTGGCAATCAGCCTTATGCACGCCTGCGCGGCCCTGCCGCCGAACCAGAAGCCTGCGCCGGGAGACGAGATTTCCGGCGTGGTCATAGGATCGCTTGCCGGGGAAGGCAGGGTGAAGATCGTCGTGGACGACTTCGCGGTGTTCACCGCCCCTCCGTCGGCGGGATTCGGGCAGGGATACAGGCCGCTCCCAAAACCCAAAGGCGCGCCCGACATCGAGGCGGATTGCGACTGCTCATGCGGCCGCGACTGCGCATGCTGCAGGGTCGCGGCGATTCTCAAGCACATCAAGAGGTTCGGACCCGACGGGGGGGACGGGTCCAAGAAGGGCCAGGACGACAGCAAGGACGGGAAGAAGGACGGCGAGGACAAGGATAAGGATAAAGACAAGGACAAGGAAAAAGAAAGCGAGCCCAAGCCGCCGCAGGGGCCGGGCCCGCAGGAGCCGCCTCAGAGCCCGCCTGGGCCCCCGGGAATGCCGCCCGGGCCCTTCCCGCCCGGTCCGCCCCCCGGCATGCCGCCCTTCCCGCCGCAGGGGCCTCCCCCCGACAACCAGCCTCCTGCTGCGCCGAAGGGCGGAGACGAAAAAAAAGGCGACGACAAGGACAAGGATAAGGACAAGGAAAAGCCAAAGGATGATCCGAAGAAGCCCAAGCCCGAGGAGACTGCAGCGGACGCGGTCGCGATTCACAGGTGGCTTGTGGACCAGCTTCCGAGGTTCTGGCCTCCTTACGTAGGCTTCAAGCCTTCCTGCTGCCCGCAGAACGGCTGCAAGTGCATGAAGGCCGTCTTGAAATGGCTCAGGACCTGCAACTTGCCCCAGCCTTCCTGGAAGAAGGACGAGATGAGGATTGCCGGGCCCTTCGAGGCCTGGATTGCCGGACAGAATGAAAAAGGAAAATGATTTTCCGCGTTATGCCGAGCCTTGTCACATGCACAAACAAGGCCGGAGAGACGAAATCAAGGACAACGGCTTTTAGGAGGTTCGAGATGGATTTGAGGAAACTTGTCATCCTGATCGTCGCGGCCGCGGGACTGGTTCTCGCCTCGGCCGCGGGCGACGTGCTTGCCCAGGGCGCAGGCCATGGCCAGGGCGGGCCGGGCATGGGCAACCCCGGGCAGGGAAACCAGCCGGGACCGCAGATGAAGAACCTGTGCAAGTGCAAGCAACCCATGGGCTGCCCCTGCTGCATGTTCCGCGCGTGGATTAAGGCATTCGAGGAAATCCTCAAGGGCCAGCCGATCCCGATGCCTGCACCGGGCAAACCCGGCGAAAAGCCCGACAAGCCTAAAAAGGGCGAAAAGGAAGACGGCGAAGACGACAAAGACAAGGACAAAGACAAGGATAAGGATAAAGACAAGGACAAGGGAAAGAAGGACGGGGACGAGGAAGACGGCAAGAATCCGCCGCAGAACCCCCCCCAGCCGCCCCAGCCTCCTCAGGGACCGGGCGGACAGCCTCCGTGCCCGCCTCCGGGCGGCGGCCCTGGTCCGGGCGGCCAGCCCCCCGCTCCCCCGCAGGGTCCGGGCGGAATGCCCCCCATGCCTCCCATGCCCCCCGGCTGGTGGCCTCCTGCGCCTCCACAGGGCGGCGGCAATCAGCCCCCTGCTCCGCCTCAGGGACCGGGGAACCAGCCGCCTGCCCCTCCGCAGGGCCCGGGCAACCAGCCTCCGGCCCCGCCCCAGGGGCCTGGGAATCAGCCTCCTGCTCCCCCTCAGGGTCCTGGCAACCAGCCTCCGGCTCCGCCTCAGGGACCAGGCAATCAGCCGCCTGCTCCTCCTCAAGGACCTGGTAATCAGCCTCCGGCACCGCCTCAGGGCCCGGGCAACCAGCCTGGCATGAATCCTCCTCCGCAGGGGCCGCAGATGCCGATGCCTCCCAAGGGCTGGCAGCCGCCTCCTCCGCCGGAGTGGTACATAAAGGTGCTCAAGAAGAAGCCCGAGCTGTTCATGATTCCGCCTCCGCCTGCGTGGTGGCCTCCGTTCTGGGGATTCAAGTGCCCCTGCTGCAAGGGTTCCGACAAGGACTGCCCCTGCTGCAAGGAAATCCAGGATTTCCTGGTGAAGCATCCCCTTCCGCCTCCTCCGGCGTGGGCGAAGATGCCTGCGAAGAAATAGGGGCTGTGCGATTCGATTGAAGACACGGGCGGGATTCATTCCCGCCCGTGTTTTTTTAGATTGAAAATGGCCGGGCTAGGGAGTTTGGTAGATCTTCTTTTGTATGTTCACATACCAATGGAAATCTTCGGGAAGAAGAAATATTGCCCTGATTGACTTGCCGAAGACCAGCGTCTGTTTGCTTCTGATGGGCTCTGGCTGATAGGGTTTCAGTTCCTGCTTGCCTAACGAGGTCCCGTTCTTCGAGCCTGCGTCGGTAATCGAGTAGGTCATGTGCGCGGGATCGTATTTGAAAAAGGCGTGGAACTTGGAAATGGCATTGCTCGGAATGACTATGTCGTTGTTGCTCTGCCTGCCCACGCTTATCATTCTCGTCAACAGGCTGCCATCCGGCTTCTCGATGTAGTAGACGCATTGCTCATCGATCTTCACAGGCTTGGACAATGACGGATTTGTTTTGCAGGAACCAGGCGCGTCGGCAGGGGAAACGGTATCGATGTCTTCGACGAATCTGTCTTCCGCCTTCTCAACGAGGAGGAAGGGCTTAGTGTATGTCGATTTGAACTCCTCGAGCGAGAGTTTCAACATGCTTTCCGCGTAGTCTGAGAGCCTGATTCCCTGCGTTTCGTACATGCGGACAGCGCGCCTAAAAATGATCTAAGCCAATATCAGAATTATAACATCTGGACGCCGGGAGCACAGATTCTTCCGTACGCCACAAGGGGTCAGGTCGACTGTTGACGTTACTCAGCCGGTTGCTTCGGGAGTGCGAACCAAGCCTGTTGTGCCGCCTTGGCCGCGACGAGCCACAAGACGGTAAGGAACGCGTCGAGCAGGCGGATTTTCTTGCCCTCGGACCTGCTTCGCGGCCTGTACGAGACCGGGACCTCGGCGATTTCCCCTGCCGCGGACGCACCGACGAGCAGCTCCGGCTCTATGCCGAAGCCGTCGGATCTCAGGGTCATGCTTTCCAATGCTCTGCGCGAGAAGCATTTCATGCAGGTCTCGACGTCGGTGAGTTTCCTTCGCAGGAGCGCGTTCGCTGCGAGGCTGATGAACCTGTTGAAGAGCCCGTAGACGCCCCATGCCGGGGCGGAGCGGGCGAACCGCGAACCGAAGCACGAGGGGGCCTTGCCCTCGAGCACGGGTGAGGCGACCGCCGGGATGTCCGCTGCGTCGTATTCGAGGTCCGCGTCGAAGATGATGACTGCGTCGCCAGAGGCCGCCTTGAACCCGTCGCGCACCGCTGCCCCCTTGCCCAGGTTTCTCCCGTGCCGTATCAGCCTTATCCTGCCCTGCGCGGCAAGATCCGAGAGAATCGCGCCCGTGCCGTCCGTGGACCCGTCGTCCACGGCAATCAGCTCGATTTGGAACGGAGTCCTGAGCGCAAGCACCGCTTCCGCCGCCGACCGCGCGGTCCCGGCTTCGTTGAAGACCGGCATGACGACACTGAGCTTCATTGAACGTCTCGGAATCCGGGGGAGATAGTAGCGGATTTCCGATGCATTCAAAAGAATCTGGTTTGCATAAGGATCAAGCTCTCTTCTTCATTTCGTGCAGGAAGTCCCGGGGCGTCAGGATATTGATTCCAGGATGCGCAGGAAAGTGCCTGTTGTTTCCGGTAACAAGGAATTCCGCTTTGCAGCCCAAGGCAACCTCCATGAACTTGTTATCGTTCTTATCGGGGAGATCCTTATGCAAAAGGACTGCGCATCCGGGAAAGCCGTCATGTTCAATCTTCCCAATCAGGATATCAATCTCTTCCTGCGTGAAAGGGAATTTGCCGTACTCCAGAACCCTCCTGTACTCCATGATGATTCTCGCATCGTAACAAAGCCTGAGCAGCCCGGAAGCGATCATCCGGACGATTTCGCCAGGAGGGGAATCTGCATTAAGAAGGCCCGATACAATTACATTTGTATCTATTACAACCTTCATTTCTTCCTCTCTTTTCTTGCCCGGCGGATGATCTCATTGACATCATCAAGAGTCGTGCCGTCAAGGCCTTCCTCCATCGCTTTCATTTGCATCGACGTCACGGCCTGGAGAGCCTGGGCCGTTCTCAGTGCGAAAAGCGACTTCTCCAGCTCGCTGCTGCTCGTTGAAGTGAGAATGGCAATCGGCTTCCCTTTGGAAGTGATGACGATGTATCTCTCGATTGGGAGTTTCCTCCAGATGGAGGCCGATTTTCCCCTCAGGTCCCTTACGCTTACAAACTCCATTTTACGCTCCTTCAAACGTCACCCCAAAGTGTACACGAAAGGGGAACAAGAATCAAGACACTGCGGTCCATTCAGTCAATCAAGAGCTGCGCCTGCTATTCCTTGCATTTCCTTTCCGGGTTATAACAAGCGGCTTGTGAGGAAACGGTTTGACTTTTCAGCGGGGAGAGAAACATGGGATCAGTCGAGGGTGTAATCAGGAAGCTGAAATCGAAAGCCAAGCCCGGCGCGCTCGAGGGAATGAAGCGGTTCGGGATGGCGCCGGACAACAGGCTGGGTGTTTCCGTCCCGGACATGAGGGAGATTGCCAAGGACCTTGGCAGGGACCATGATCTCGCGATTGCCCTATGGAAGACCGGGGTCGAGGAGGCGAGGATAGTCGCGGGCCTTGTCGCTGACCCCGGGCAGATCACCGATGAGCTCATGGAAGCCTGGGTGAAGGACTTCGACTCCTGGGACGTGTGCGACCAGGTATGCATGAACCTGTTCGACCGCTCGCCTCTTGCATGGAAGAAGGTGCGCGACTGGGCGAAGAGGGAGGAGGAGTTCGTGAAAAGGGCCTCGTTCGCCCTCATGGCCAGCCTCGCAGTGCACGACAAAGCTTCGCCTGACTCGAAATTCGTCGCGCTGCTTCCGATTATCAGGCATGCTTCGACCGACGAGCGGAACTTCGTGAAGAAGGCCGTGAACTGGGCGCTCAGGCAAATCGGAAAGAGGAACGCCATGCTCAACAAGGCCGCCCTCGCCGAAGCCCGCAGAATCGCCGGCATGGATTCAAAAGCAGCGCGGTGGATTGCGTCCGACGCAATCAGGGAGCTTGAAAGCGAAGCGGTCCTCAACCGGCTCGTCGCCCGCGGGAAATGACGCCGATTATGGGGAAACCATTTTGGAAAAGGTTTTCCCCATGCCTCTTTCGAAACCTTGTCCAGCCGCAAATCAACCCGAGGCAGGATTGGGCGCTTTGCAGACCGGCGGCTTGAAAGCGCCGCCGCCGGGGGTTTCGATAACGAGGCGGTCGCCGGGGGTCGCGTTGAAGGTGCAGACCGGATCGAGCTCGATGGGAGCAGGGTCATGGGCTTTGAAGAGCATGTTTCTTCCCGGCATTCCAGGCTCTCCGCCGTTGATTCCATAAGGCGCGGTCTTCCTGCGCGACGAGATTATCGAGACCTCGCAGGCCTCGAGGAACTCGATTTCGCGCACAGCCCCGTCTCCGCCTTTCCATTTCCCCATGCCGCCGGACCCTCTCCTGATTGCGAACCTGGGCAGGAGGACAGGGCAGCGGGCCTCGAGGATTTCAGGGTCCGTGATGCGCGTGTTGGTCATGTGAGTATGCACGGCCGACGCCCCGTGGAACCCGTTGCCGGCGCCCGCACCGCCGCAAATCGTCTCGTAGTAGCTGAAGCGGTCGTTGCCGAACGCCACGTTGTTCATTGTTCCCTGGCTCGCGGCCGCGGCCCCCAGGGCGCCGAGAATGACGTCGACGAGCCGCTGCGAGGTCTCGACGTTTCCGGCCGCCACGGCTGGGGCGCTCGATCGGTCAGCGGTTTCGGGCGGATTGAGCATGCCGTGCGGTATGCGGATCTTCACGGGCGCGAGAACCCCGCGGTTCAAGGGCACGTCCTCCGCGATGAGGAGCCGCAGGCAGTACAGCACGGCGGCGGTGACGACGCCGGATCCGGCGTTGAAGTTGCCGGGATGGACGCCCGAGGTGCCGGAGAAGTCCAGAACGGCTTCGCCCTTCGCGATTGCGATTTTGACCGCGATTTCCGCGCCGTCGTCCATGCGGTCCTTCCAGAAGAACACGCCGTCGCCGAGCCTGAGCAGGCAAAGCCGCATCCTCTGCTCCGCTGCCTTCTGGATGTGGCGCATGTGGGAGGACACGGCATCGGGGCCGTATCTTTCAATCATCGCGCGCAGGTCCGATTCGCCGAGGACGTTGGCCGCGATTTGGGCCTCGACGTCCGCGAGGTTTTCGAGGGGCTTGCGCGACGGGAACGGCCCTGACGAGAGCGCCGACAGGAGCTCGTCCTTCATGAGCCTGCCGTCGCGCATGAGCAGGAAGTTGCGGAAGATGACCCCCTCTTCAGCCAGCGTCCTCGAATCCGGCGGCATGGACCCGGGTCTTATGCCGCCAATCTCCGCGTGGTGGGCCCGGCAGGCGGAGTAGAACGCGGGCTGGGCGGCGCCCCCGAGGAACACCGGGGTGACTACAGTCAGGTCTGGAAGGTGCGATCCTCCGCAAGCAGGGTCGTTCGTGAGATACGCGTCCCCCGGCTTCATGCCGGTGGCCTCGGCGGCGAGCCTCTTCACGGTTTCCCCCATTGCGCCGATGTGCACCGGGATGTGGTGCGCGTTGGCGACGAGCCCGCACTCGGAGTCGAAAATCGCGCAGGAGAAATCGAGTCGCTCCTTGATGTTGGTGGAGAAGGCGGTGCGCCTGAGTGTCTCGCCCATCCTCGAGGCGATTTCCGAGAACTGGCTGCTCATGATTTCGAGCGTGACCGGATCGGCCTCGGAGGTGACCTTCACGCCGTCGGCCTTCTTCGAGACGTCCGACAGCACGATGTTCCGCTTCGCGGTGACCTCGGCATCGAAGCCGGTCTCCACGACGATGGTGCTGGTCTCCTCGGCGATTAGCGCCGGTCCCCGTATCGAGTCGCCCGGCCGGAGCATGGCCCTCATGAACAGCGGAACGGTTTCAGGCTCGAGGCCCACGACGAGCACCGAGGTTCCCGATGGTTTTGGTTTCCGCGGGACCGGCGTCTCGGAGATCTCGGGGATTTTCGCGGTCCTTCCCACGACTTCGACCCTCATCGCCGAGATTTCCACCGGTCTGCCGCGATACGCGTGCCCGAAGATTCGGCGATGCATGGACTCGAAGGCGGCGCCGAAGTCGCCGCCTTCCGCCTCGACGGTCAGGGCGGATCCCTCCCCCTCGTATCTCATGTCGAGCATGCGGCGGGGCGGATCGATGCCCGGCTCCGGGATTCCTTCGGCCGCGACCTCGCGCCTGAGCATGTCCTCCATCTCCAGGAACTGCGGCTCGAGGCGCGCGGTTTCTGCCGCCGAGAAGGGCCTGAGCACCGGACGCTGGCCGAACCTGCGCACGTCGGCCGTGCCTATTCCGAGAGCGCTGAGTACGCCTCCGAAGGGCGGAAGGAGGATTTTCCCGATTCCGAGGAGGCGGGCGACCGCGCAGGCGTGCTGGGGTCCGGCGCCGCCGAAGGCCACCAGCGCGTACTCGCGCACGTCGTATCCCCTGGCCACCGATATCCTGCGGATTGGCGCCGCCATGTTGGCGTCCGCGATGCGCCGCAGGCCCTCGGCAATCTCGATGCGGCTCATCTTCCGCGCAAGGCCGGTGTTGACGGCAATGGCCAGTTCGCCGAGCCTCTTCTCAACCGCTTCGGGATTGAGCCTGAACGGGAAGCTGTCGGCGGCAATCCTGCCGAGGTACAGGTCGGTGTCGGTGATTGTCAGCGGCCCTCCCCTGCCGTAGCAGGCGGGTCCGGGGTCGGCCCCCGCGCTTCTGGGCCCGACCACGAGCATGGACCCGTCGAAGCCGCATATCGATCCGCCCCCGGCCGCGACGGTCTCCACGGCGAGCATCGGGGCGGAAATCCTGACGCCGGCCTTTTCGGTCTCGAACTGGTACTCGAAGCAGCCGTCGTGCCTGGACACGTCCGTGGACGTGCCCCCCATGTCGAAGCCGACGGCTTTCGCGAAACCTTCCCCCGCCGCGGCCCACGCGAATCCCGTCACTCCGCCGGCGGGTCCGCTCAGGATGCTGTCCCTGCCGGTGAACTTGTCCGCGGAAACCAGCCCGCCCGCGGATGTCATGACCCGAATCCTCGGCTTCCTGAACCTGCATTCGAGGCTGCTGAAGTACCTTCTCAGGACCGGCGTGAGGTATGCGTCCACCACCGCGGTGTCTCCGCGGGCGACCATGTTTATCGAGGGGCTGGCGATGCTGGACGCCGACACGTATTCGAATCCGCAACCGGCCGCGAGCTCGGCGGCCCGCTCCTCGTGGGCGGGATTGCGGTACGAGTTCAGAAAGCATACGGCGAGCGACTCGGCTCCGAGGTTCCTCAGGTCCGCGAGCGCGGCAATGACCTCGGCCTCGTCCAGGGGCTTGAGGACTCGTCCCTTGCAGTCGATTCTCTCGCCGATTCCCTTCACGGCCGAGAACAGGCATTCGGGCTTCCGGATGTCGAGATCGAACAGGCCCGGCCTTTCCTGGGTTCCAATCAGGAGAAGGTCCTCGAATCCCGCTGTGGTGAGGAGTGCGGTCTTCGCGCCCTTCCTCTCCAGCAGGGCGTTGGTGCCGACAGTCGTCCCGATCTTGAGGTCGGCGTTCTCGATTGGTTCCGCGAGCGGGAGGCCCAGGAGCAGCCTGACGCCTGCCACGGGCGCCTCCTCGCCCGATCGGAGCTCGAAGGCCTGGCCCGGGAACGGGGCCTCGGCAAGCGGGGCGGCGAGGCGGAATATGCAGGCGGCCGGGTCGAAGCCCGCGACGAGCGCTCCGGCGGAAGGCCGGCCCCCGGGTCCGATGAGCCTCAGACGATAACCCGCGAAGAACTCTTCAGGGTAGCCCGGCTTTGACGAATCGACGACCGCCGTCTTTGTGGATTCGGCCGAGCAGCTGCCCTTGAACACGCCGGTGCTCAGGATTTTCCGGGTGCGGATTTCGCCGCCCGGGCCGGCGGCGATGCAGTCGGTGAACGTGCCGCCCACGTCCATCCAGAACTTCCAGTCCTTGAGGTCGGCCATGGCGCAATTCTATATTTTTTCGCGCACAGCGCGAAAAAAAGTATCCGCATTTCACGCAAAGCGTGAAATACGCGCAGGTATGCGCGTGATTTCAGGAACTCCCCCGGGAGTCCTTCGATTATGGGGAAACCCTTTTGGAAAAGGGTTTCCCCATTCCCCTTCCGAAAACTTTTTCAAGTTGGAGTTCCGGGAGGGGGGCTCGAATCGTTCATGAATCCGGCAGGATTCCAGAACTTGTCCCGGTTGCAGCCAGTTTTTGTTTGCGAACCATGCCCCCCACCCGGAACTCCATCGAGAAGAAGTCTTTGAAGAAGGTTCCCCCAAGAATCGTCAGGTCACGGGAATCCTTTTGTCGATGTTGCGCTGCTTGTTTACCATTGGGCCGCGTATGCTGCATCGTCATGGAGGACTTTATGCTGAAAACGGGAAAATACGGAAGAATCGCGTTCATGCTTTGCCTCGCTTCGGCGGCATGCGCGGTGGTCTGTTCGCTGTCCTGGCCACAGGACGAGGCCCTTGTCGCGCCGAACGGCCTCGGCTTCGACAGGATCAAGGGCTACGAGGACTGGCAGCTCATTGCGGCCCACGCGAGGACGGACAAGAAGGAAATCCGGTACATCCTCGGCAACGACGCGGCGGTCAGGTCGTATCTCTCCGGCGCGGGGAACGGAACGGAAAAGTTCGCCGAGGGGGCGGTTCTCGTAAAGGTGAAATACGCCGCGGAAGCAAGCGCGGAATGGAAGGAGAGCGTGGAGCCTGGCAGGCTCGCGGCCGTGGAGTACATGGTGAAGGATTCGAAGGCTTTTCCAGAGACGGACGGCTGGGGCTACGCGCCGTTCCCCTGGGACGCCGCGACGGGCAAGTTCAAGGCAGGCGGGGACGGGCCCAAGTTCCACCACGCATGCCACGCCTGCCATCTGGAGAAGGTGAAGGCGCGCGATTTCGTCTTCACGCGCCCGAGGCATCCGAAATTCGGGCATGCCTGGACCTCTTCCGGAAGCGAAGCTGGCGGGCCGGTCGAGAGCCCGGCCGGCGGCGCGGGCGGGCTTAAGGGAGGGGCGCCGAAAGCGGACGGCGCGATTGCGGAGGGCGAGTACGGGTCGAAGACCATTCTCGGCAACGGAGTCATGACAATCCACGTAGGGGTCGACAAGGAGTTCCTGCGCATCGGAATCGAGGCCAGGACCAAGGGCTGGGTCGCGCTCGGGATTGAGCCGACCGAGTTCATGAACGAGGCCGACATGATAGTGGGATGGGTCGGGTCCGACGGCAAGGCGCAGGTCGAGGACCAGTGGTGCGGCGGGAAGTTCGACCCCCACGCGAGGGACGACACCCTGGGCGGCAAGGACAGCTTCCTGGAGCGCGGCGGGTCGGAGAAGGACGGGGTGACGGTGATAGAAATCAAGCGGCTGCTCGACACCGGCGACAAGTACGACAAGCCGGTTCCGGCGACCGGGAAGTTCAGGTTCATCTGGGCGATGGGGTCGTCGGACGATCCGGCTTCCCAGCATGAGAGGAGGGGCGACGGCAAGGCTGGGGTCCTGGCGCCGCCCGGCGCCGGGCCTGATGCACCCCGCAGGAGGCCTTCGTGGCCGGGGCACGCGATGCTCATGGGCCTTGCGACGGTTTTCCTGATTTCGGCCATCGCGGTCGCGATGAGGAGGGGCGGGGACTTCGAATGGCTCGGGAAGCACAAGACGCTCGGTATCGTGGTCCTTATGGTCCTTTCCGCCGGGGTGTTCTCGGCGCACTACATGTCGGTTTCAGGGCACTTGAAGAGCGTCCACGGAGTAATCGGTGCCGTATCCGCGGGGCTGGGGATGCTCACTCCCGTGCTCGGATTCGCCATGACGAAGATCCGCGGCGCATCGAGGGCCCTGAGGCCGGCGCATGTCTGGTGCGGCAGGCTCGCCGCTGCGGCGCTGGTGCTGTCGTGCATGCTCGGGATCTCGAAGTTCGTTTAGCCCACAACCCGGACGAGCCGGCAATAGACAAGTGCCGTCGCCGGCTCGTCCGGGTTGAGAGCAGTTGAGCAGTGGAACGGGAGAACAGGAGATGAACCTCGGATCAACTGCGGTCTCCTGCTCTCCTGTTACTAATAAGTGCAAATTAGTAACTTGAAACAGATGCCTTCCGGCACTTCGCAGGTCAAACCAATCCTGTGGGAGGCGAATGCATCACGAGGCCTTCCGATGCTTCGCCGATGAATTGATGTAAGCAAGTCGAATGAACCATCGCGGGCTCGCGCCCGCGGCTCTGTTGGCGGCTATCACTGATACCGGGCACGGCATGCCGTGCCCCTGCTCAACAACTCAAGCACCACCGCTTACCGCTTGCTTATGCCCCATCCCTCTCATCGAATAGAGAATGAGCCCATCCCTCATCTCGCACAGAGTATACGCTCCAATCAGCCCATCAATTCAACCGCTGCCGTTTGCCGCTCACCTGCTGCCCATGACCACTTCGATTCGTTTATCCTCGGCGTCCGAGATCTCGATTTCCATCTCCTTCACTCTCCCGCCTGCGACGACCCTCAGGCTATAAATTCCGGGCCTGAGCTTCCTGTATAGGAACCTTCCGAGCATGCCGGTTTCCGGCTCGGCGATTATTGCCCTCGGATTCAGGTATTCGCGGTCCCTTTGACTCCAACGCAGGAATACCTCCATTTCTGCGATGAGCCTTCCATCCGCATCCATGACGGTACCCGAGATTGAGGATCCGGCGAACAGCCTCACATCAACCCTGGTCTCATCCTTCGAGAGCTTCCTGAACTCAGCAGGATGCAGATCATGCTGGACGAACAGTCTGGCCGGGAGCTGCGGGACATTCTCGATGACGAATGAACCGTTGTCCCTGGATTTCGTCCTGAAGCAGATGTTTCCCTCGATCCATAGTTCGATTTCGGCGGCGTCGACCGGGCGTCCTGAGGGGTCGGAAACGCTGCCCGCTACGGTCCTGTCCGGGATAAGTACGGGGGCGCGCAGGACGAAGGTCTGATCGGGTTTCAGCATGCACTCTCCGAAATCGAGCAATGCCGAATCCTCCACGCAGCCGATGCACCTGCATCTTCTCTCGAATTTCAGGGCTTCCTCGACCTGCATGTCATGGAAAGGAAGGGGTACGCTGGCCTGGAAACCGCCGTCCTCGCCCGTCTTTGCCGAGGCCTCGAAGCAGTAGTTTTCGTCATACATCCTGAGTTTCAGCGTCGCGGGGAGCGCCGCGGATGCAAGAGCGGGCCTGACGGTTCCGGAGACGAGCGGCAGCCGCGCAATAACGAGCTGCAGGGTGGTGCATGCTTTGACGCCGTCGAACCGCGTGGGGACGTATTGTTCGCTGCCGACCGTCAACGCAAGGGGCCCTTCAGGCATTCCGCCAATTTTGAACGATCCATCGGAGTGGGTGTTGCAATCCTGGGACGCGAAGGACAGAGGGAACGCAGCGCCCACCATCTTGATCCATATGCGGGCGTCATTCACCGGCTGTCCGGCCCGGTTCAGGACGACACCGGACAGTTCGAGTCCCTCCTTGATTGCTATTTCCATTGAAGAGGTGCCCATGTCGACCACCTCGGCAGTGCCCTCGAAAGGCGCGTGATTCCATGGCCATGAAACGACCTTGTACGTCCCTGCTGCAAGGTTGGTGAAGACCGCGGTCCCGTCCTCGGACCGGCACTGTGTGCAGACTTCTTCCCAGTCGTCTCGGTCAGGATTCTTCCTGAAGGCTGTTATCGGGCATTCGCACCCGCTTGCGTCCTCCCTCATGCCGGTCACGCGGACAACAAGCTTTCCCCGGCCCCGGATCACGACGTCGCATCTGACAGGCAGATCCGGATTGTCTCCATCGAACACCACTTCGCAATCCCCCTTGCCGAGGAATCCGTTGGAATCCAAAGCGTACAAGCGGAAGCCTGAGGACGGGTCGAGCGGCGACAGCAGGAATCGGCCCGCTTCGTCGGACAGCCGCGATGGCATGTCGCCAGTGATGGATTCCCTTTTAACGACCTCGTCCCAGTAGCCCATTTCCCTGTCTATGGCGAACACGAGGGCGCCGGGCACGGGCTTTCCGAAGGGATCGAACACGGTGCCTTCGGCGGAAAAGCCTTTCCTGAGCCGGTAGACGCGCTCCTCAGGGTTTTCTTCGGCTTCGGCCGCCGCATAAAGCCTGCCATGGTTCCCGGAGATGAAAACCAGGGTCATGCTGGTGATGGGGTCGAACTCCATGGAAAACCTGCCCTCGGGGTCGGTCAGGGTCCTGCGGATGAAGTTCTCCTTGATCCTGGAGGACATCCAGGACTCCTTTTCTGCATTCCACGCCTCGACCGCGACGTCCTTGATTGGCGCGTCTTTCTCCTCGAGTACTCGTCCCTTCACGAGCCAGGGGATTTCCCTGCCTCCGCTGCCGGGTTTTCCGCCTGCCGCGGGGGGCATGGGATTCCCGGCGGGGTTTTCTCCAGGCTGAGCCTTGAGGGGGCCTTTCCCGCTTCCTTCCGGACAGGCGAGGCCGTCGGCCGCGGGTATGTCTGTGCCCTGCGCGGGCGCGTCAGGGGAATCTTCCCGCCGATCGAGGAGGATGAAGCCCGCCGCCGCCAACAGGATGACGGCTGTCAACAGAACGGGCTTTTTTGATTTCGGCATTCCAATCCTCGACTAATCCCGGTTGTCTGTGGATATCATTATAACTCCGGGAGTGCACGGGTCCTGTCGCATAGACCTGGAGGGAAACCGGAAAAGTCTGTGGGAGCCGCCGGGGAAGGCTGCGGGTAATTAAGTCCGTAGGAGCCGCCGGGGAAGGCTTGCAAGTAATAGAAGTCTGTGGGAGCCGCCGGGGAAGACTTACTCCGCGAGGCGGCGATATATATTCAATAACAAGGCCCTGCATTCCTCCTACGCCGGATCTGCAACTCGGGAATCAGCAAAATTCCCGGCGTTGAAAAAATCCCGTTTTTATGTTGACATTGCGCGCTGGATGAATAAATATTCACAAAATCTGAATAACTATTCACTTTCGGGGGATGGCTCGTGGGCAGGAAGAAGAGGCTTTCTCTGATAGCGGGTCTGATTTCGAAGGGGGCGGTGAAAGGCCAGGAGGAGCTGGCGTCCGCGCTGCTTCGCAGGGGGCTTAGGGTCTCGCAGGCGAGCCTTTCGAGGGACCTGAAGGCGCTGGGCGCGTCGAAGGCGAGGGGGGCGGACGGGTCGCTCGTCTACGCCCTTCCGGAAGCCAGGCCCGTCGCGGCGGCCTCGGGCCATTTCGAGAAGCGGTTCTCGACCTCGGCCACGGGTGTCCGAAGATCGGGGTTCGTGGTCCTGGTGTTCACGCCGCCGGGCGAGGCCCCTCTTGTCGGGAGGCTTCTGGACGGGGCGGATCTTCCGGGGCTCCTGGGCACGGTCGCGGGCGACGACACGATTGTCTGCGTGTGCGACATGCCGGGGAGCGCCATGAAGCTGGAGAAGAAACTGAAGGAGCTGATAACATGAAGAAGCACGGGAAACTCAAGAAGATAGTGCTCGCCTATTCGGGCGGGTTGGACACAACGGCGGCGATTCCGTGGCTCATCGAGCGGACTGGCGCGGAGGTGGTCGCAATGGGCGTGGACGTGGGCCAGCCCGAGGACCTCGACGCGGCGGTGGAGAAGGCATTCGCCGCCGGAGCGTCGAAGGCATTCTTCATCGACGCCCGGGACGAGTTCGCGTCCGGGTACGTCTTCCCCGCCATCAAAGCGAACGCCCTGTACGAGGGCGAATATCCCCTTGTCTCGTCGCTTTCCCGGCCTCTCATAGCCGGGAAGCTCGCGGAGACGGCGGTCGCCGAGGGGGCGGATGCGGTTGCGCACGGGTGCACGGGCAAGGGGAACGACCAGGTCCGCTTCGAGACGACCCTTGCCGCCCTCGCCCCCCGCCTTGAGGTGCTGGCTCCCGCGAGGCACTGGGGATTCTCGAGGGATGAGACGCTCAAGTTCTCGCAGCAGCACGGCATTCCGGTCGAGTGGGAAACCCCGCCGTACTCCATAGACGAGAACCTCTGGGGAAGGGCGATAGAGTGCTGCGCGCTCGAGGACGCGTGGGCCGAGCCCATGGAGGACGCTTTCCTGCTCACGGCAGATCCGTTCCATGCGCCCGATGATTCCTGCACGATTTGCCTCGAGTTCGAGAAGGGCCTGCCGGTGAAAATCGACGGAATGCCCATGGGGCCGCAGCAGATTATCAGGGCGGTCGGGAAAATCGCGGGGAAGCACGGGTTCGGCAGGATTGACATGATCGAGAACAGGACCGTGGGGATAAAGTCGCGCGAGGTGTACGAGTGCCCGGCGGCGCTCGCGCTGATCAGGGCGCACAAGGCGCTGGAGTCCATGGTTCTCACCAAGGCCGTTTCGCACCTCAAGGCGCAGATTGACACCGCCTGGGCGAACATGGCCTACGGCGGACAGTGGCACACGCCGCTGCGCAAGGCGCTGGACGCCTTCATCGGGGCCACGCAGGAGCAGGTGACCGGCACGGTGAGGATGAGGTTCTACAAGGGGTCGATGGCGGTCACAGGAAGGAAGTCGCCGTACTCGCTGTACGACGAGGGCATCGCGACGTACGGGGCCGGGGACAGCTTCGACCATGCGGCAGCGGACGGGTTCCTGAAGATACTCACGATGGAGACGAGGACGCTGGCCCTGAAGGCCGAGGCCCTCGGTAAAGGGGATGGAGGTTCGTGCGATGAAGTCGCGCACGTGGCAGAGCAGGCTTCCTGAGAGGAAGGCGGATCCGGCGTTCGAGGCCATGAACGCGTCGATTGGCGTGGATATCAGGCTCATCAGGCATGAAATCGCCGCCTCGAAGGCGCATGCGGCGGTGCTTGCGGACGCGGGAATCTACACGCCTGCGGAGCATGACAGCGTCAATCGTGCGCTTGATTCGCTTGCGGAGGAGGCCTCGTCCGGATCCATGGACGCGTCCGGTTTCGAGGACGTGCATTCGCTGGTGGAGCACAGGCTCACGGAGCTGTGCGGGGGCGCGGGCGCGAAGATACAGACCGGGAGGTCGAGGAACGAGCAGACGGCGACCGCGCAGCGCCTGTACATGAAGGAGTCCGCGTCCGCGGCGGCCGGGGCTATACAGTCGCTCATGAACGCGATGATTGAGAAGGCGTCGGAGAACATGGACGCGATTATGCCGGGATATACGCATTGCCGGCCTGCGCAGCCGATACGCTTCTCGTTCTACCTGGCGGCGCATGTCGCCGGCCTGTCCCGTGACATGGGGAGGGTGCAGGACGCGCTGAGGAGGCTTGACGAATGCCCCGCGGGATCGGGTGCTGTTGCGGGCGCGCCCTTCGGCCTGGACAGGGAGAAGGCCGCGAGGCTGCTCGGGTTCGCCATGCCGTCCTTGAACGCGCTCGATTCGGTTTCGGACCGCGACATGCAAATCGAAATCGTGTCATGCGCCGCCTTGCTCATGGTAAGGCTGTCCAGGATTGCGGAAGACCTCATCCTCTGGTCCTCGCCCGCCTTCGGGTTCGTGTCTCTCGGGGACACGTACTGCACATCCTCGAGCCTCATGCCGCAGAAGAAGAACCCGGACGCGCTCGAGCTCATCCGGGGCAAGGCGGCGCGCGTCGCCGGGGATTTGACGGCGCTGCTCATGCTCTGCAAGGGCCTTCCGACCGGCTACCAGAAGGATTTGCAGGAGGACAAGGAGCGGCTGTTCGACGCGGTTGACACTGTTCTCTCGTGCCTCGCGGTGTTCGAGGGGGTTGTGCGCGAAATGACCGTGAATGCCGGCGCCATGAAGAGCGCGATAGGGCCGGAGTGCATGGCCACGGACGAGGCCGACATGCTGGTGCAGAAGGGGATGCCGTTCAGGCAGGCCTATTCGCAGGTGGCGTCCGCGATTGCCGCCGGGGAGTACGGGAACGGCACTGCGGCGGTGTCGCCGGAGGATTCGGTCGAGCGAAGACGATCTGCAGGCGGGACGGCGAAAAGCAGGGTTGCCGCCATGCTTGAAGCCGCAAGGACTTCTTCACCCATCATGTGAATCAGATTGGCGTGGAGCGCCATCGCGTTCATCAGGGTCGAAGTCATTGGCAGAGCCGATTATCCATAAAAACCCGCCCGGGCGCTTAATGCGCATGGGCTTTCATGAAGGAGAACGAGAGATGATTGCCAAGCTTGATATTGCCTCCGGCAAGGCCGGAGAGACCTGTTCCAAGGCCGGATGCCAGGAGCTTCTCAAGGCAATGGTGCCCGACTACTCGACGCATCCGGAGCGCGTGCCGGCTACGCTCGCCAGGGTGGACGAGGTGCTCGAGATTGTCGCCGGGCACACGCTGAGGAAGGAGGTCCTTTCCTTGAAATGCGCCGATGCCGCGCAGGGGCTCGGGCCCTACGACCCGCTGCCGGCTTCGGCGGGGATGAAGATGGCCGCGATATTGACCGAGGCGCTCTCGCCGGTCGAAATCGGCAAATGCGCTTCCCTGTTCATGGATTCCGAGCTTTCCACGGACGAGGTCGTGGAACTCCACAAGAAGTTCAAGATTCCGGTATCGAGGCTCGAGGACGACCTGCTCCCCGTGAGGGGTCTCGGCGCGAAAGTGTTCGACTCCAAGGGGAACGCGTACGTGGACCTGGATTCGAACTACAGCGCGACGAACCTCGGGAACGCGAACTTCGAGATTGCGACCGGGCTCTACAACCAGGCTTCGACGCTGATTTCGCAGAAGGAGGACCGCATCCAGGTGGCCAGGGCGAGGTTCCTCAAGGAATTTTCCGGCATGCTGCCCGCCGGTCTCGAATGCTTCTACTGGCAGAACTCGGGCGGCGAGGCGGTGGACAAGTCGCTCAAAATCGCCAAGGCCTACACCGGGCAGCAGGGGGTGATTGCGTTCGAGGGCGGGTTCCACGGAAGGACGCACGGCGCCATAGCGATCACGCACCACGTTGAATACCGCAAGCCGTTCGGGCTGGACAAGGTCGGGTGGGTGCATTTCGCGAAGTACAACGATCTCGAATCCGTGAGGAAAATCCTGGAGTCCGGCGCGGCGAAAATCGTGATTCTCGAGCTCGTGCAGGGCGAGGAGGCGGGCGTGAGGTCCGCGACGCCCGAGTTCGCGGCGGGGCTCAGGGCCCTGTGCGACATGCACGGGGCGGTGCTCATCGCAGACGAGGTGCAGACCGGATTCGGACGCGTTTCGACGGGCCCGGGGAAATGGTTCGCCTCGCAGGTGCTGGGGATAACGCCGGACATAATGGTCATTGGCAAGTCGTTCGGCGGCGGGTTCCCGGTGACCGCGGTGGTGACGAGCAGGAAAATCTCCTCGGCAATGAAGCCCGGGTACGACGGGTCCACGTTCGGGGGCAATCCCATGGCCATGACAGCAGCGCTGATTGCGACGAGGCAGATGAAGGCGCGCGACCTGGCATCGAGGGCGGCGGAGGCCTCGGAGATATTCAGGGCCGGTCTCGCGAAAATCGAATCGCCGCTGATGAAAAGCTTCAGGATGCTGGGTCTGATGATTGGCATAGAGCTGATTTCCGCCTCGGTGGTCCACAACGTGCAGGAGATTATGAAGAAGCACGGAGCGCATTCGTCCCTGTCCACGGGAAGCATACTGCGCTGGATGCCGCCGCTCGTGATCACCGACGAGGAGATAGCGGCGGTCCTGGACGCGTTTTCGAAGGCGCTGAATCAGATTGAGACCGAGCTGACCCTGTCGAAGAGGATATTGAACGGGGGAGAATAGCGGCGCGATACGGGCGCCGGGGCTGAAGTCCCGGCGCCTTTCGCCGGCTTATGAAGTCCCTCCGTGCCTTAGGGGACGTGCCTTAGCCTGGCTTATTCATGAAATTTCGTGACGCGAAGCGTCGACAACTCGCAACAATCGGCAGATACAAGGTTT
>DYIT01000055.1 GCA_020723505.1 Candidatus Kuenenia stuttgartensis | reverse complement strand
TTTTGCGAGTTGTCGACGCTTCGCGTCACGAAATTTCATGAATAAACCGGGTTAACGCGGACTACGTCCGCGGCTATATTTTCGGGTCTCAAACGGAATTGTTTGACCTGCGAAGTGCCGGAAAGCCGGTTTCTATGGGAGCGCTAGAGACCGCAGAGGCACTCCCTCTATGCTTCGAGACGGAGGCGCGGGCGCAGGCCCGAGGCGCTTGACCCGCGGAGCCAAGGAATCTATATTGGAAATATGATTATTCTCGAAACGAATAATTTCAAGGGATCACTGCTCGACCTGCTGGGCAAGGGGGAGAAGGAGGCGCTCGGCATGGCCCCTCCGTCGGAAATCGCCAACGAAAACGGGCCCGCAAGCCGGCTAATCTGGAGGGAGACGGCGCGAGACGAGGAAACGGGAAAACGATTCCCTTTGCTGCTGATGGCCCGGGTCTTCGAGAAACAGGTCTGGGCCGTGGGTGTGTGGGCGGAAGATTATTTATTCGTTCTAAGGAAGGGTGAATCCGGAAAGCTCTTCTTCTCCGCGGTTCCACGGAGAAAGGATTTCGCCGCAAACATGGTAAGCTGGGTGGTCAGGGTCGGCGGGCGTTTCAAGGAAACAGGAGTGGCGCCATGAGCAATTTCGAAAACGGACGCATAGAAGTGCAGGAAGCCAGGGGCAACGGGTCGGACCTCTTCGAAGCAGATAAATTCCTTCATCGCAGATTCCGCAAGGGAGTGCACGGGCAAAAGCATGATTTCAAACTGGCCCTCGGGAAGGAGGAATTCGAGACGGCACGCAGGCTGGGACTCGCCGAACCATTCCGCAAATCCGGCAACGGCATGCCGTCATTCCCCTGGGCAGGGGCGCTGGCTTCATTGAAGGGCAAGACGGGCGCGGTGGAGCTGCAGCATGCGATATCGGCATGGAGGGTCATGGGCAAGTGAAGTACCTGCTCGATACGAACGTCTTCCTCTCGATTTTGCTCGACGAGGAAAAAGCCGTCGAATCACGGTCCCTTCTCCTTAAATCCTCGATTCATGAGTTCTACATCAGCGATTTCTCCCTGCATTCAATAGGAATCATCCTTTTCAGGAGCGGACTGCACGAGGCGTTCGTCTCTTTCGTCAGAGATGTCATACAGGACGCTGGGATTCGAGTGATTTCCGTTCCTTATTCGGACGCAACTTCGATTTCAGAAGCGTCGAGGAAATTCTCCCTGGATTTCGACGACGCATATCACTACGCGGCCTGCAGCCGCGTTGGCGGCGATATCGTCAGCTTCGACGGCGACTTCGACCGCACGGACCGTGGAAGGCAAACGCCGGTTCAGGTTCTTCGGCGTAAAAGCTGAAGACGGCGCTTCCAGATTATTGGTTGTTACCCGGAAGGGCAAACAACAACCGACATCCGCGAAGCGGAAAACGCTTCAATGGGGCCGCGCCTTTTCAGCGCGTATTCCGCGGACGCCGTGCGTCCAAAAAAGCGTCCGCGTCATATTCCGGAATTCCGAGCCGCCCTCCTGCCGCAACCGGCGGCTGCGGAATTCGTCCGGGATTTCCAAGGCATGCGTCCGCCTGTCTTTCCTCCGACGCATGCCTTTGAAATCCCGTCTGCTCGGACGAAGGACGAGTCACTGTTTTCCGCGAAGCGGCCCACCAGTCGAGTGTCAGATTGAACGGCTTGCCGAGCGACATCGAGCGGGAAAGTCCACAGTCGTCTTCATCGTCATCCGCTTCCGCCTTCGCTTCGTTGCCGACATGAAGTTCGGAGCGCTGGAATGCCTCAAGGAGCATGCCCAAGGTTGCATCGGTGTCCAATGGCTCGATGATGAATCTGTGGGAATCGAACGCTGCTGTTGCATGTTTCCATATTCCACTAGAAACGATTCTATCTGTCGTTTCAAATGGCGGACCGACCAGTTGCCGTTGAGGCATTCGTTCTCGTAGAAGGCACGCTTCCAGGGGTCATCCATCCGGATCAGTTCCTGCCAGTGGCTCCAGGGAAGTCGAAGAACCGCCCCGGTGGGAAGGGGAGTGGGCAGCTTCCGGTTTGGAGTCCCTGCCAATTCCGTAGACACTGCATACGGAATCACGACCTTGCCGGACGGCTTGCGACGCAATTCCATACGTGCCGTAGGCGAAGGCGGGCTGCCGCACCTTGAACCGAGCAGTCACGAATTGTGACCGCATCCTTTCCGCCTTCGCGGGTGTCAATCGGAGCGCGAAATCAGGCGGGAAGCAGCCAGTGTTCCGCTTGACCGCCTGATTCGGTAGCAGGACTGCCGAGACAGCTAAAATCAGGACGGTTCCCCGACGACGTGGGTGGAGGCGAACCTCGGAGGCAGGCTCACGTCCGCGGCCGCGCGCGTGTTGCGGATCATCACCGACCGGAGGACTTCCCTCAGCTTCTCGGGATTCGCGGGCTTGCGCGGGTCCTTCGGGTTCACGAACTCATGCTTGAAATCCGCGGGGGTGCTGAATGCGCCCGGTTTGAGCAGAGTCACGAGGTTGTAGAGCTCGTCGAGGTCGTTCTGCACGGGAGTCGCGGTCAGGAGGAGCAGGAAGCGCTTCCTGATCGCGTCCGCCAATCTCCAGTTCGCCGAGGAGCGGTTGCGGAGCGCATGCGCCTCGTCCACGATTACGATGTCCCAGTCCCGCTCCGTGACGCCGCTGAAATGCGGCTGTCTGCGGGCCGTCTGGATCGACGCGGCAATCTGGTTGCGGGACCAGAAGGACGCCGGATCCTTCCTGCACTCCGGATTGTCCGTCGTGTCGAACTCGAGTCCGAACTTGGATGAAAGCTCCTCCGCCCACTGGCCGACAAGCGGTGCGGGGGCCAGCACGAGCATGGACTTCGCAAGGCCCCGCAGCGCGTATTCCTTGAGAATCATCCCCGCCTCGATTGTCTTTCCCAGCCCCACTTCGTCCGCTGCTCCATGTCGCACATGCCGTAGTCGGTCTCGGCCGTAATCACGGGAATCCCCGCGGCCTTGTCCGGTGCATCGGATTAGGATCGGACTCCGCCGAAAACCATCCCCCGCAGGCCTACATGCAGCGGTCACCATTTAACCGGCGGGAAGCCGAAAGCCGATTCAATGCTTCCCACACAGCAATGGAAAATTGTCCGTGAGAAGCGCCCACAGTGCTCCCCGTCCTTCTACTCCGCTTAACCCGGGACGCGGTCATTCAGCGCCACACGTATATTCGACATTCGACTTTCAGCCCCGAGCTCGTGACACGAAGACCTTCCCAATCCGCCTCAGAAGCCCCTGCCGTTCGAAGAATTCCAGGTATGCCGTCGCCATGCTGTTAGTGACGCCGATTGCCTGCTCCAGTGTCGCCGAGCCCACCTTGCCCTGCGCTGCAACGAGGCCGAGCACCGCCTCGTGCGCCTTGACGATGCTGCTCGAATGGACGTACGCCACCTTGGAAACCGCGGCCACCGCGCCGGAGCGGAGCAGAAGCCCGAGCGAATCCTCCGCGTCCTCCACCGTCGCTCCCGCCCCGCGCGCGATTTCCTCCACCGGAGAAGGCGACATGCCGCGCATGCGGAGGAAATCCAGGATTCTCCTTTCGAGCGACCCCTCCGCCTCCTGCCCCGCGCCCGGCGCCGGCAGGGACAGCATCCCACCCTCGTCCCGGATTAGGCCCCGGTTGCGCAGCCCTTCCGCCGCGAAATCCAGCACCTGTCTCCTGAGGGCCAGCTTGGCCGCCGCCTCTTCCTTGCCGACGCCCGCGCTCAGGGGATTCTCGGAGAAATGCCTCCGCAGGAGTTCCATGACGTCCCTCGACACCTCCGCCGCAATCCCGGCCGAGACGTACAGGCCCTCCCCTCCGGCCCGGGCAATCCTGCATGATTCCTCGAGCATGGCGAGCTCCCTGCCAAGCCTTTCATCCGACGCCAGCGTCGCCTTGCGCAGGTCCGCGAGCATGGCGCCTTCCCTGCCGGCCTCCTGCACGAGGCACTCGAGGAATCCGCCCAGCGTCCCGATAGCCCGCCTACGCTTCGCAAGGGACGCCTCCCTGTCCCGGGCCTTCCGTTTCATGCCCGACACGGAGAGGATTATCCCTCCGCCCAGCGTCATGGACGGGCTTGGGAGCCGCACGATGTAGCGGTCGCCCGGGCAGGCGAACACCGGCCTCTCCAGCGAGAACACGGCAAAGGAGTCCTCACCTCCCCTGCCGAACAGGAACATCCTCGCCGGCACGCGCGTCGATCCGTGGAAGAAATGGACGTTCACCGCGTCCCGGAACCGCGCCTCCGCTCCCGGAGCAGGCCTGAAGCCGGCCTCCGCCCTGAGAGAGGGCGCAAGCACGCCCGGCTCGCACAGGACGTCGCCCCTTTCCACCCCGCCCTTCCCTGCGCAGGCAACGTTGAGCGCGATGGAATAGGGCCCCTCGGCTTTCCGAATCTCGTTCCCGTACGCGAATATCCTCTTCACCCTGAGCCTCAAGCCCTGGACCTCGAGCTCCGCGCCCTTTTCGATGCATCCCGACACCGGCACTCCCGTGAGAACCAGCCCGTGCCCCTCCATGGTGAACGACCTCAGCACCGGCATCCTGAAGACCCTGTCCGACCACCCTCCGCATGAAAACCTGGCGGCCATGGCCTCCACCGCATGTTCGAGTAGATCCATTCCCTCGCGGGTCACGGAGGAGACCGGGATGACCGGTTTTCCGTCCAGGAAGGTCCCTGCCACGGCCGACCGCGCGTCGTCGGCGGCCATCGCCCTGAGATCGGAATCGGCGAGGTCCGCCCGCGTCAGCGCCACGAGCCCGTCTCCGATTCCGAGGAGACCGGCAATCCTCAGGTGTTCGAGCGTCTGGGGCATGACGCCGCCGTCCGCGGCCACCGCGAGTATCACCGCCTTCACTGCCGACGCGCCGGCTATCATGTGCCTTATGAACCGTTCGTGGCCGGGGACGTCGATGATGCCCACGCGCCTTCCGTCGGACAGGAGGCGGGAGACGAAGCCCAGGTCGGTAGTCATCCCCCGCTCCTTCTCCTCCTTGAGCCTGTCGGGGTCCACTCCGGTGAGCGCCCTGACCAGAGCCGACTTGCCGTGGTCCACGTGGCCCGCAAGCCCTATCACGCCCGGCGCGAACATCAGGCTTTCCATAACCCGACCTTCCCAATGGAGGTTCGAGCCGCGAAATCGCGCGCTTTCGGCTTCGATGCGCGGAGATGGCGCGGATTCGCCCGGCGCGGCCGGGAATGAAGGGAATAGGGGCGGTGGAGGGCGGAAGGTCCGCTACCGGGACGGCATGCCGCCCCGGAAGGATTGAGCCCGCCCCTGCCCCGGCTCTTCATGCCCGGGCCACGAATCCGTGCGCACACGGTGCGCACGGTCCGGGGCGGCTCAGCAACGTCGATACGCGAACCTGTTTCCCAAAATCAAGTTCCTGAAACCCGGATTCCGCCGAAAAACCCGGATTCAAGCTACCGGCGGAATCGACCTTCTAAGTCCGACTATTATATGGTTGCTTCCTGCGCATTGAAAATGGCAAGCAATCTGCCGGGGCCGTCGTCTTTGGCTGTCGGCTGTTGCCCGTACACACTCCCCGCGGTGTCTTCGGCGTCTTCGGTGGTGAATCCTGGTCCCACTAGTCAAGTCCCGGTTTCAGGTTGACACTGTTTGCCTGGATTCCGGCTTTCGCCGGAATGACGATGAATGATCGACCGCGGGCTTACCCTGCTCCGCCTGAGCACCAGTGTATAGGCTACGCAGGGCAGGCTGCCCGCGGCTCTGTTCGGCGCCACAC
The DNA here is from genome assembly GCA_020723505.1 of Candidatus Kuenenia stuttgartensis. Taxonomy (GTDB): domain Bacteria; phylum Planctomycetota; class JAKEIC01; order JAKEIC01; family DYIT01; genus DYIT01. The sequence goes on along the minus strand of DYIT01000055.1, from coordinate 22,769 downwards.
GTATGCCCGGCAGGAATGATCGCCCGCGACCTCGCGGTCGCGGCTCTGCGCGAACTGGCGATTCGATTCCGATGGAAGCCGGGAGACCCAAACTTGTGTACAGCTCCCGGAGAAGAGTCGCTCGGTCAAGGCCTGCTCTTCGAAGCTCTAGCCTAATCACTCAAGCGAAGAAGAGCCGAAGGCTTGCGCATGGTTTCGTAGAGCGCCAGGTATTCGCCGGCGCTCCGTTCCCAGGACCAGTCCTGGGCCATGCCGTTGGCCATGAGCCTGCGCCAGGCATCGCGGTTGGAATAGATGCGCAGAGCCCGCGCGATGCACCCGAGCAGCTTGGACGAATCGGCCTCCCTGAAGGAGAAACCGGTGGACAGCCCCTTGCCAAGGTCCTCCTCGCTGAAATCGTGAACCGTATCCGCAAGGCCGCCCGTGGCCCTCACCACCGGGACCGTGCCGTACGAGAGGCTCATGAGCTGGTTGAGCCCGCAAGGCTCGTACCTGGAGGGCATGAGGAACGCGTCGGCGCCCGCCTCAATCCTGTGCGAAAGCCCGACGTCGAACGTCAGGAACGCCTTGACCTTCCCCTTGTGCTTCTCCTCCGCCTCCTCGAGGAGCTTCGCGTACTTGGGGTCGCCCGTGCCGAGAATCACGAGGCGCATTCCCATTGCCACGGCCTCGTCCAGCACGTCGAGGACCAGGTCCACCCCCTTCTGCGGATCAAGCCTCGTAATCATGGCGAATAGCGGGAACCCCTCGCCCTGGATGCCCGCTTCCTTGAGCAGCGCCCTCTTGCACGCCGCCTTGCCGTTCATGTTCCTCGCCGAATATCTCTCCGCTATGTGCGGGTCGGTCTTCGGATTCCATACCGACGTGTCAATCCCGTTCGCGATTCCATGGAGGTCCTGGCCGCGCTCGGCCAGCACGCCTTCCAGCCCGCAGCCGAACTCGGGCGTCTTTATCTCCTCGGCGTAGGTCTTCGAAACCGTGTTAATCCTGTCCGCGAACACGATCCCGCCCTTGAGGAAGTTCATCCTGTCGAAGAACTCGAGCTGCTTCCAGTTGTAGAGCTCCCAGGAAAGCCCGGTGAGCGGCATGTCGAGGTGCCAGAACAGGCCCTGATAGCCCATGTTGTGGACCGTGAGGAGCGTGGCGGCGTTCGCGATTGCAGGCCTGTGGGTGTAGATCGTCCTGGCATAGACGGCAACCATCGCAGACTGCCAGTCGTTGACGTGTATCACGTCCGGCTCGATGCCGAGGGCTTCGATGCATTCCATCACGGCGCGGCTGAAGAATATGAACCTCGCGGAGTTGTCCGGGTAATCGAGCCCCTTTTCCTGGTACAGCCCCTCGCGCATGAAGAAGGGATCGTGCCTTATCAGGTAGACCGGCACGTTCGAACCGGGAATCCGCGATTTGAGCACCTGGGCTTCCATGGTCTGCTCCCCGACCGGGATGCGCAGATTGACCGCCGCGCTCTCGCATGAAAACCCGCGCTTGTCGGTCTCGAGGTAGTACGGCGAGAAGACCGCCACATCGGCGCCCCTGGCTGCGAGCGCCTTGGGCAGCGCGCCGGCAACGTCGGCCAGGCCGCCGGTCTTCGAGAACGGGGACACTTCAGGGGACACGTAGACCACTCTCATGCCGTCACCTCATCAATTCGCAATCCGGGCTATCAATAACCCGGACGGGCCGGAACCAGGCAATGAAGCAGGTCAAGGCTCGTCCGGGTTATATCACGCGCTCCGCGCGTGCTTTCCTCTGATTCTCTCAAACATCTGCAATAATATTCCCGCTATTGAGTAATCATGCGGATTGCATGCCTTCCTGTCAAACGAGCGGCGCACAAGCCGGCGAAGAAGAGCCGGGCGATTCACCACATAACCCGGACGCGCCCACCAAACATTGATGCAAGTCAAGGCTCGTCCGGGTCATATCACGCGCTCCGCGCGTGCCTTCCTCCAATTCCTTTTCATTTTGCGGATAATGATTCCGTCCTTCAGGAATACCGATTGCGGATCACGGCAACTGAGTGCCGTGGCTACAGCAACGACCTTGGACCTTGGACTTTAGACTTTGGACTTGCAACCCGTAACCTTCAACCCGCCTGAACGACTTTCGACCATCGCCACTGCCGACCGTTTTTCACCCCTTAAAGCTTCCCGGTTTTGCGGAGAACATCCATGTAATCGAACAGGTCGGCGGGCAGGTTGAACGTGCACCGGAAAGCCCCGCCTATGATGATTTGCGATCCGCTGCCGACTTCCTTGTGCATGGAACCGGTGAGATAGACGCCGTCCAGGGTCGTGCCGTTCGTCGAGTTGGAGTCCGCAATCGTGAAAATCCCGGTTTTCGGGTCCTTCCTGAACAGGACGTGCACCTTCGACACTGCGGGGCTCTCGACGACTATGTCGTTCTCCCTCCCCCTTCCAAGCGTGACGAGCCCGGGATATCTCCTGTCCCTGGTCTTCGCGACCTTGATGACGAGATTGAACCCCGCCTCCGCCTTGACCCCTTCCAGGTCGGATTCCTGCACGCCGGCAAGAATCGACTGGGGGAGGAGCAGCCTGAAAACGCCGCCCGCGTCGGTCTTGCCCTTCCTCGGATCAAGGAGCAGGAAAGGGTCCGCGAAAGCCGCGGCAAACTCCCCGGCGCTCATGGCCGCCGTCTCGGCCGCGAAATCCGCAAGCCTCTTCATTCCTTCAGGCATTTTGGACTGCGTCCAGAATCGAAATCCCACGACCGTTTCAAATAATCCTGCTTCACGGGCCCCGATGACACTTCGAGCCTGCCAGCCATGATATCCCCTATGATTTACATGATTTCCAGCAGGATGGGGAAGGAAATCCGGAACCCGGTTGAAATCGAAGCCGTTAACATCCGGTGACAATTCCATGATTTCATTCCGGCAGGATGACGCATGGATTCCGGTCCGGGGAACCGGGAAGCTGCGGCGCTGGATTTTGCGGATGAACCGGGTTAGACTCGGGTTTCGCGGAATCCCATTCGAATTCGATGCAAGGAGCCCAGCCGACATGGACGGAGCGGGAATGAAGCGGCATCCGGGAGCAGACGCGGCGCCGGCCGGGAAGCGGGCGGCGGCTCTTCTGCTGTCCGTCTCGGCGGTCCTGTGCGCCGCATGCGGATGCGAATCCACGGCTGAAATCATCCAGGAGCGCGAGAAGCTCAAGAACCACGCGCACCTCGCCCAGCTCTACTACGACAAGGGCAGGTTTCCCCAGGCGGTCAACCAGGCCGAGAAAGCCCTCGAAATCGACGAAACATACGTCAAGGCGCGGTGCGTGCTCGGATTCGCCTGCCTGCAGGTATCGCGAATCCAGCCCACGTTCGCGCTCAGGACCGACTGGTACGAGAAAGCCGAGCTCCACTTCTCGAGGGTCATCTCCGACGGGACCGAAAGGGACTCCTTCGTGTTCAAGTCCTATTTCGGGCTCGGGCTCCTCTATTTCCAGTGGGCCAAGGACGTCGATGCGCAAATCGGCAGCACTGGCGGCAAGGCCGCGCCGCTGGTCGACGGGCCGGCCACCGGGGAGGAGGACCTGTGGAAGGAATGACCTTCCCCGCCCGAATCTTGCGCATGTGCCTCGCGGCCGCGCCAATCCTCGCCTTCGCCGCAGGGTGCGAAAGCGAGATCCGGAAGCCGGCGGACCTGAAGGAGCTCCGCGAATTCCTTCTCGGCAAGGCCGAAGAGAAGCTGAATCACTCGTTCCGCATAAGCCTCAAGTACTCGAACGTGCCGTTCAACCAGGCCAGGCAGCAGCTGATTTACGTGTACGTGCAGCAGGGGAAGTTCAATCTCGCGCTCGAGACCGCCGAGGAATTCCTCAGGCAAAACAAAGAATACGTGGAGGACAGAAGGAAGATACTGGCGTCGAACCAGGAAGCCTGGGAGAAGAAAATCGCGGGCGATCCGAAGCTCAAGGACAGCCGGACCGAGAAGGAATACCTGGATTCGAAGAGGGAGGTCGAGGAGCAGGTCGCCAGGGCCGAGAAGACGGTTGCCGACACCCTGATTCTCCAGGGCGACATCTTCCTGAGGATGGGCAAGACCACCGAATCCATCGCAAGGTACAAGGAAATCCTCGAAGGCAAGCCCAGCCACGCGTCCGCGCTGGCCAGGCTCGGCCAGGCCCATATGACCCTCGGCAACTACAACCTCGCCGCGGGCTACCTCGAGAAATCCGTCCAGCGGGTCGAGGAGGTCCTCGCTTCGGTCGTCGCGGAGACCGAGAGCCTCAATCCCGACGATCCAAAGGACAAGGAGAAGCTGGACGCTGTCTCGGCGCGCGCAAACGAACTCCAGGAACTGCGTGATACCGTGCTCGTCTCGACCGGGCTCTGCCACTTCCTCGCGGGAGAGTTCGAATCATTCGCAGACGCGTTCGCGAGGATTCTGGAGAACGACCCGGATTCGGTGTTCCTTCCGCTCAAGGTGGGCCTCACCCTGCTCAAGGACGGCCATCTCGTCCAGGGCAAGGGCGAGATTGAGAAGTTCCTCCTCAAGTACCGGGGAAACCCCGAGATCTCCGCGCTCGCGGCCAAGGCGAAGGACTCCTCGAAATGACGAAATGACCGCGCAACGCGCGGTCATTTCGGGGAGTCCATGCTGAGCAGGTTGTAGATGTCCTGCACGTCGAACGGCTTGGCGAGGTAGGCGAAAATCCCGCGGTTGATGCTCTTCTCTATGGATTCCAGCGATTCGAACTTTCCGGTCATCAGCACGAGCCGCACGTCCTTGAACCGCGCCAGGATTTCGGCAGCCACGTCCTCCCCGCGGCAGCCCGGCATCACGAGGTCGAGGAAGACCAGCGACGGCTTCTGCTCCGCGATGGTCTGGAGCCCCTCGGCGCCGTTCCCCGCGGTGAGGACCTTGTATCCGATGTCCTCGAACGTCTCCTTCATGAACTCGCGAATCCACCACTCGTCGTCGATTATGAGCACGTCCTTCCCGGAGCCTGGCGCCGGCTGCCCCGCGGCCTCGGACTTTCCGCCCTGCACGGGAATCGAGTCGGTGTAGGATCCCGTGCGTTTCGGGTTCTTGGGGAGCTTTACCGTGAAGCAGGACCCGCTGCCGGCCTTGCTCCGGACGCCGATCTCGCCTCCGTGGCCCTTGACGATTCCCCAGCTCACGCTGAGTCCCAGCCCCGTGCCCTCGTTCTCCCCTCCGCCGAGGAGGCTCTTGGTCGAGAAGAACGGCTCGAATATCCTCGACAGGTTCTCGTCGGGAATGCCGCAACCCGTATCCTCGACCGAAATCACGACGTCCTTCTCGTCCTGGGCCACGCCGAGCGTGACCTTCCCCATTCCCGTTATCGCCTGTTTCGCGTTTATGAGCAGGTTGAGCACCACCTGCTGGATTTCGCTGCGGTTGACGGGCGCGACCGCGGCGGCATCGAACTCCTTGCGAATCTCTATCCCCTCCTTGTCGAACTCCCTGACCATGAGGGAGAGGACCTCCTCGACCAGCGGGGCGATTTCCGACTTCTCCCGTATCTTCTTGTAGCGGCCCGAGAACTTGAGGAGGTTCTTTATGATCTCCTTCGCCTTCTGGCTGTTGTCTTCCGAGACCTCAATCGACTTCCAGATGTGCTTGTCCTTTTTCGTGTGGGCGGCGAGCTGCGCCATGCCCAGAATGCCGGTGAGAAGGTTGTTGAACTCGTGCGCGATGCCGGAGGCGAGGAGGCCGACCGCCGCCATCTTGCTCGATTCCACGAGCTGCGCCTGAATGGCCTTGAGCTTCTCGTTAGTCTTCTTGAGCCTTTCGTTTGCCGCCTGCAGCTCCCCGAACGCCCTCGCGCTCTCGATAATCGCCGCGGCCTCGGAGGAGTAAATCGTTATGACGTGCAGGTCCCTCACCGTGAAGTACTTCGCCGTCCGCTCGACGTTGAGGCTGAGCACGCCGAGCATCTTGCCGAGCGGGGCCTTTATCGGCACGCACAGCGAGGACCTTATGCCCACGCGCGCGGGCGGCAGGTGCCTGAACCTCTCGTCGTTCGCGAGCCCGCCCTGTATGAGCAGCGGTTCGCCCGTCCGTGCGACCCACCCGGCCACGCTGTGGTCGAAGTGCACGGATTTGTTGCGCCGGTTCTCCGCGTCCCCGCCCCTTGCGGCGGCCACGTACAGCGTCTCGGGCTCGTCCGCGACGAGCATCACGGAACCCGACTCGGCCATGGTCACGCGAATCGCCGATTCGACGATCTTGTCCAGTATCGCGCCCGTGCCCAGGGTCGAGGCCACCGCCTTGCTGATTTCCCACAGCTCCCGGATTTCCGCGGGCGCGGATTCGCCCTGATCCGCGCCGGGCACGGCAGCGGCCGAGGCCAATATCCGGTCCAGCTCCTCCTGCACGAACGGGAATTCCACCGCGCCGTCCGCGCCCGGCGGGGCGGGCGACCGATCTCCGGGCTCGCTGACGAATACCACGGACACGCGCGGCCCCGCCCTCTTCATGGACTCCGCGACCCCGATGCCATCCGGGCAGGACTCCCCGTCCACCATGACGACGTCGGCCTTGCCGTGCCCGAGCCTTTCGAGGCAGTCCTCGAGGCAGACGCAGACGTCGGCATGGGCTCCCCTCGCGGCAAACCACCCAAGCACCTGGTCCTTGAGCCTGTCCCCGAGGAAGAGGGAAATCCTAAGGCTCACGGCCGGCCTCCAATTCCCTGATTCTCCCCTCGATGTCCGATATCCTCCCCTCGATCCCGCGCATCTTCCTGAGCGTCCCCGGCAGCCCGGACAGGGCCGCGAGCTGGGCCATGGATTTCTCCGCCTGCCTCGCCGGATTGCCCCAGACCACCGTGCGCATGCCGAACTTCTTGCCGGGATAGACCAGCGTGTGCGCGCCTATGATGCAGAAATCCCCAATCTCGACGCCTTCCGAAATGCCGGAATTCCCGCCTATAGTGACGTGCATGCCGATCCGGACGCTCCCTCCTATGCCCACCATGCTGACGATTATCGCATGCGCCCCGATGCGGCAATTGTGCCCAATCTGGACGAGGTTGTCTATCTTGCTCCCCAATCCGATGACCGTTGCCCCGGTCGTGGCGCGGTCTATCGTCGTGTTGGCCCCGATTTCCACCTCGTCCCCGACTTCGACGCGGCCGAAATGCGGCACCTTGAGATGCGGCTCGTCGAACTGCATGTACCTCTCGATTGCGTCCGGGGGCCCCGCGCTCCCCTCCCTCCCCTCCTGCACGTATCCGAATCCGTCCGACCCCAGCACGGCGCCTGCATGCACGATGACGCCGTTCCCGAGAATCGTGCCCGGATACAGGACCGCGTTGCGATGCACGACCGAGCCCGTCCCGATTCTGGATCCGCCGCCGATCCTCGCACCGGAGAGGACCGACGATCCCGCGCCTATTTTCGCCCCCTCTTCCACGCAGGCGAACGGGCCCACGTAAGCGCCCGCCCCCAGTTCCGCGGATGGGTGCACCGCCGCATGCGCATCGACCCCCTCGAGCCGCTTCCCGGGTGGCTTGAGTACGGTAAGGGCCTTGATGAACGCGTATTTGGGATTCCGGACAATCACCCGCGTTTTTCCGGGAACCTCGATTCCCTCGGAGGTGAGCACCACCGACGCCCGGGAAGCCGCGGCCGCGGCCGCATGCTTCCCGGTCTGCACGAAGGTCAGGTCCCCGTCCTTCGCATTGGATATGTCCGACACCCCCGTAATCCCCGCGGCCGGGTCGCCCTCCACCCTGCCGCCCACGAGCCTTGCAACCGCCTCTGCATTCATGCGAACCGTCTTCAAAACGTTCCAACCCGCACCCTCGACATCTCTGCATCAGCAGCATGAATATAACTTTTTCCGCCCGGACGGGAAACGTTACAATCGGTTGTGAAGAGTCCGGATTCATCGTGCGACGGGCGCCATGTGTTCACTCTGGTGCGGTGGAAGATGACAGGCGAATCGGCGAATCCGCGGATTTCAATCCCTTTTTCTATGTCCTCGACGGGGCATCTCCTCATCAGGGCGGCTATCGGAGATGCAATGCTGCGTCTCGTCGTGGATACGGCCGCGAACGGCTACCTGATACTCGACAGCGGGGAGGCTGCGCGCCTCGGTCTCCGCGAGGACATCGGAGGCGTGAAGCGCCACGCCAAGGGACTCGGGACTTCCGCTCATTCCATGAGCAAGCTCGAAATCCCGAGCCTTCTCATGGGCGACGCCGAGATTCATTCGCCGCCCTGCATCGCCATGGACCTGTCGGCGGTCATGGAAGCAGGCGGCGCGGAAGGCCTCCACGGCCTGCTTGGAAGCGATTTCCTCTCCAGGCACGCGGCGATTATTGACTTCGAGACGATGCGGCTGTCGTTCCGCGCGGAGGCCGGACCGCCGATTGAAACCGGGTGATTTTCGCGCCAATGGGGAGGGATTAGGCGCGAAAATCATCAGTCCTTCTTCGACCGGCGAACCGCCTTCTGCACTTCCCGCATGGCCTCGGCGAGTACGGACTTGACGTCCTCGTTCTCCTCGACAGCAGAGCGGTCCCTGAGGGCCGTCAGGATTTCGTCGTTCTTGAAGTTCTCGTTGTTGCATGCCGCATAACCGGCCGCGGTCCTCACCTCCGGGTCCGGATCGGCGATGCACCGGCGGACCACAGCCCGCGCCCTGGCGGCCAAATCGGGATCCTTGATGACCGGATTATGATGCAATGCAATGCGGCAATTCAAAGCAGTTCGTGGATGAACACCCTGTCCGGCATATCCATCCCCGCCGCGAAATCCCTCACATGCCCGTGATGGGTGAAGAGGATTATCTGGGTGCGCCCGGAAAGCTCGGCGAGGACGCGCAGGGCCGCCATGCTCCTCTCGTCGTCGAACTGGACAAGGAGGTCGTCGGCCACGAACGGCATGGGTTCGCCCGCGGCGCACGACGCCTCGACCGCTGCCAGGCGCAGTGCGAGGAAGAGCTGGTCGCGGGTGCCGTCGCTCATCCCCGCGGCGGGAACGCGGGATCCGTCCGGCCTGACCCCGGCGATAACCGGCCTGTCCTCGACCACGTCGGCCTCGAGCCTCTCGAATGCGCGCAGCGTGAGATTGCTGAAAACCGCCCCCGCGCGCATCAGCAGGGGCGCCTGGTTCCTCCGGCGGTAGTCGTCCAGCCTGAAGGACAGAATGGCCGCGGCGGCGCGCAGCCTCGAGTAGTCGACGACCTCCGCGCCCAGGTTCGCGAGCACCGCCTGGATTTCCTCGGCCTTGGCCGACGCCTCCGAGGGCCCGCCCATGAGGCGCAGCCCGGCGTCAGCCAGCGCCTTCTTTTCGCGTTCAGCCGCGAGCTCCTTCTCCTTACCGGCCAGATCGGACCCAATCTCCCCGAGCCGGGCATCGATGCCGTCCCTGTCCACGGCGGCCGCTTCCGCCTCGAGCTCTCCGATTCGCACCCCGTCGCCGGCGCTCTGCAGAGTCTTCTCCATATTCTCGAGACCCGCCCTGAGTGCCCGCGTCCGCTCGCTCCGCTCATGGATTGCGGCAAGGTCGCCGTCCGGCCCGCACCGCGCCTCGATTCTCAGCGCCTCCATCGACTTCTCGGCCGCGTCCGCCGCGGACCGGGCTTCCCCGACCCTGGCCCTCAGGTTCCCGATGTCCGCCTGGAGCTGTCTTCTGCGCGCCTCGGCGCCCAGGACATCGGCAAGCCTGTTCTGGATCCCGGCGACCCACGACTCCTCGGACGCCCCGGGTCCGACGATGCTTTCGCCGAGCTTCGCGGCCAGATCGCGGGCCTTCGCCCGGAATTCCGCGGCGTCCCGGCCGATGCCCGAGATTCTGGATTCGTAGCCCGCCGCCCTGTCCAGGGCCCCGAACGCCCTTTCGAGCGAATCGAGCATGGCGAGCGCGTCATCCGGGGCGGGACAGCCCGGTCCGAGCCCGCTCACGGCCTCCCTCCACATGCCATCCCATTCCGCAAGCTCCTCCCCGGCGCCGGACAGGGCGGCGGCCGCGGAGGCGATTGCGGCATCGGCCTCGGCAACGCGCCGCTCGTGCGCTGTTCGGACCGCAGCTTCGCCTTCGACGGTCCTTCTCAGCTTCTCGGCCTCCATTACGGCGGCGCCGAAGGCCGCGCCGGAGCGCGGCGCCGCTCCCAGCCTTTCCATCTCCCCGCGCAGTCCCGCGGCATGCACCCGAATCCATTCGTCGAGGTCGAGGAGGCGGCGCTGCTCGGCCGCGAGCTCCCGGCCGCATTCGAGGAGGTCCTGGAAGTCGCTCCTCCATGAAGCGGCTTCGTGAATCCCCGGCGGATTGCAGGGGACGGTTTTCCAGAGATCCCGCCATTCCGCATCCAGCTTCGCTGCCGCCTCACTGCGGGCGGCGGCGGCGGCATCGAGCCCTGCCGCGCGTATGGACAGAATCCGCTGCGAGTCCTCGAGCCCGGCCAGTTCCGCGACCCGATCCGCCTCGCTCCTCAAGAGGTCGGAAATCGCGTCTGCGCGCCTTACCGCGGCCTGGTACAGGTCGGCGAAATTCCCCTCTCCCAGCAGCCCGGCCGCCTCCGCCGCCACGTCGCGGCCCCTCTCCCAGAAGTCCCTGAGGAGGGCGAACGCGGCGTCGCGGCGTCTCCTGGCCTCGGCGAGGTCCGCCTCCGAAGGCACGTCGGCCCTCGAGCGCATGACCTGCATCCTCGCGGAGGCGTCCGCGGCTTCCTTCCCGATTCGCTGCCTTTCTCCTCCCGAAGCGAGCTCCTCCTCCTCGATTCTTAGAAGGGCCTTGGCGAAGCGGGCGACCGATTCGGCGGGCGGGATTCGCATCGAGCCGGGCTCCAGGCCCGCGCCGGCCTCGAAACCGAGCTTCCGCGCAAGGACGTCCAGCCTGGCCCGGATCCGCCCGACGGACCTCTCGACCGCCGCGCGTTCCGCGTCCGCGTCCCCGCGCGCCCTCGCCGCCTCGACTGCGGAGGCGAGGCCCCGCCAGTCCCGGACCGGCGGCAGGGCGGCCGCTTCCGCGGCGAGCTTCGCTGCCCTGTCCGCAGCCTCCTTTCCGGCCCGGCGCGCGGCCCTGATTCTCTCCTCGAGGCGCTCGCGGCCGGCCGCAAGCTTGCGTATCCGTTCCCGCCGCAGCAAGAGCGCGCGCAGGGATGCCGCGTCCTCGAGGGGATGCCCCGGCTTCGTTTCGCCGAGCACGCGCGCGGCCATGGAAAGCTGCTCCTCCCGCGCCGCCAGCAGCCCGCTCCTGTCCTCCATGGCCTTCCGGTGGCTTCCCAGCCGCTGGTACAGGTCCGCGACCGTCTCCCTCTCCGCCGCCAGAGCGGGCACGGCCCCCATGCGCTCCGCCTGGGCCTCCTTGTCCGCAAGCTGCCGGGAGTCCGCCGAGAGCCTCTCCCGGGCCATGCGCAGCGCCTCCTCGGCCATGCTCCTGCGCTTCCCGAAATCCGCCGGAAGCAGCTCCGATCCCTCCAGGCCCCCCAGCTTCTCGATTAGATCCCTCCGCTCCGCAAGAAGCGGCAGGACGCGCTTCGCCCGCTCGAGGCGGGCCTTCTCCGCCGAGAGTTCCCTGACGCTGGCCGAGAGGCCGGCGATTCGCGCCTCGGCCCCCGCCGCCGCGCTCTCCTGCGCGGCCCATTTCTCGGCCGAGACGGTCGATTCGCGCTGCTCCCGGCGGAGATCATCGAGCCTCCTGAGCGCGCCGTTGACGGGCTGGTTCTTGCCCCTGGCCGCGAAGATTGCCGCAGCCTCCTCGTCGAGGCTCTTCCTGAGCGCCCGGACGTGGGCGGCCCCGGATCCCGCCGCGAACAGCGTTTCGCCGAGGTCGCCCCCGCCTTCGAGGATTTCCCTGCCCCCCTGCACCAGCCTTTCCCGGTCTATGCCCCAGAAGGCCGAGAACTGATCGGGCCCGACCCCGGCCAGGAAGCGGTCGAGCTTCCGATCGTCCATGCGGGAGCCGTCGGGCGCAAGCAGAGTGCCCTTGGTCCCCTTGCGGCGGAGGAACTCGATTTCCTCCCCGTTCGAAAGCCTGAGCCTGCCTCCAAGACGGAGGGAATCGTAGGGGTGGACGTACGCGTCCGGTGTTTGCGGCGGGATCCCGTACAGCAGCGCCCGAATCGCGCGGAGCGCCGTGCTCTTGCCCGCCTCGTTCGGGCCGAAGACGACGTGCAGCCCGGATTCCCCGCCGCCAAGGTCCAGGCGCATGTCCTTGAACATCCCGAAGGCGATGAGCCGCAGCTCGATAATCCTCATGCGTCCGCCTCCCCGCGGGATATTCTCGCCCGCAGCAGCCCCCTCGCTTCGGCGATTATCCGAGGCAGCAGGGCCGGATCCGCCGGGTTCGCCGCCGACTCGCCCGACAGAAGCTCGGGCGGCAGGACCGAGCGGATTCCTTCGAGCGCGCCGAGAACGGCGGCTGTTTCGTCCGGCCCCGGGGGGGATTCGAGGGCACCGAGGAGATCCGCGGCCGCAGAATCCTCCGGGCCCGGGACGGCTGGACCGGAAGGCCGGACGAAATGGAATCCCACCTTCTCGATCCACACGTCGGCCGCGGCAACGCTGGAGGCCAGCGAGCGGATTTCGTTGACCCAGCGGTTCGGATCGGCGGCGATATCCGCCCGGCAGGCCTCCGGCGCCGAAACCTCGACCCTCGCCGCGAGCGTCCTGCCGTCTGCTCCGCCGGCCTCCGAATTCAGGGCTTTCAGGACCGCGTCGAGCATTCCGCTGCCCGTCCTGGCTTCGCTCGCGTCCGCCCTGCACAGCGACCATCGCATCACGTCAAGCCTGCGTTCCTCGACCGACGCCGCGCGGCCGTCATCGACGGCAACCAGCGTGCAGCCCTTCGGACCCGTTTCCCGGGCATGCCGGCCCTGCAGGTTGCCGGGGAACACGATCCACGGGTCGGTCGAGACAATCTCCCTGCGGTGAACGTGGCCGAGCGCCCAGTAGTCGTAGCCTTTGCGAATGAGGGCAGGGGCCGTGGTCGGGGCATATGAGGCATGGCCCTCGCGGCCGTCCAGCGATGAATGGAGCAGGCCGATGTTGAACATGCCCGGGACCGGGGCGGGATACGATGCGGCGAGGTCGTCGGTCACGGCCTGTGTGGCGAATCCCTGACCGTGGATTGCCACCCCGAATGCATCCAGCACGACCGTCCCGGGCTTCTTCACCGGCAGGAAACGCACATTGTCCGGGGGCCTGAGGTTCTTCGTCAGCCTGCTGGCCGCGTCGTGGTTTCCCGCGACGATGAAGACATCCACCTTCGCCTCCCTGAGCTTCGCCATCCGTTCAGTGAAGAACAGCCCGGTGCGGTAGTCCTTCCAGTCGCCGTCGTAGAGGTCGCCTGCAATCAGGACGAATGCCGCCTCCTCTTCGATTGCCGTCCTGACGAGGTTCTCGAAGGCGCGGCGGGCTGCGTTGCGCGCCGCCTCGGCCGGCGCGGACTCGTAGCGCTCGAGTCCCACAAGGGGGCTGTCCAGATGGATGTCTGCCGCATGGACGAATTTCATGGGTCTGGGGTCCGAAAGTCCCGCGGATTCTACTTGATTCCGGCTGGAGCGTGAAGCGCGGGTTTTCGCGGGAAGCGCTGAAGAGTCGGGCGCGGGGTCGGTCGGGCCGGCAACCGGCAAGGGAGTCGTGGGTTTCGGGAACGACTTGCATGATGGAACCGCCGCGCTTCCCGGTTGCGGTTGTCATGTCGTATCCCACACGAAGCTTGCGGCTTGGGGCTTCGCGTGGAATACACCTGCGACCTCACGTTCGCGGTTGCGTGCCTGCGGTCCACGGACTGCGGTCCACGGCCAAAGTTGTACGGTTGACCACCCGCTCTACGCTCGCTCCTGCTCCCTCACCCGGCTTTCGCCGGAATGACGATGGTGTTTACCGCTGACCGTTTACAGCTTGCAGTTCACAATTGGCTATTGGCTATTGACTATTTGCTGCCTGTCTTCCTGTCCTTGCGTGTTTCCGCGGACCGGTCCCCCGGGGGTTCGGCGGACTGGGCGCAGTCGAGCTTGCGGTAGAGGATGAAATCGCCGAGGAAGATGAGGGCTATCCCGAAGGTAATCCAGATGTCGGCCACGTTGAAGGTGGGCCAGTGGCCGCCCGCGAAGAAGGGCTCGAGCAGGGAAGTCTTGAAGTCGATGAAGTCCCTCACTCCGTTGAAGATGAGCCTGTCCCAGAGGTTGCCCAGCGCTCCGGCGCAGACGAGCGCGAGCCCCGCCACGGTCACGGGCCTGCCCCTCCTCTGCCTGAAGATAATCCACAGTATGATGCCGAGCGAGATGACCGTGAAGACCGCGAGGAAGATCCACCTGCCGCTGAACACGCTGAAGATCGCGCCGGTGTTCACCGTGCAGTGGAGCCTGAGCGTATCTCCGATCACGCTCACGTTCGAAGCCGCCTCGACGACCGGCGCTCCGTCCCTCTCGGCAATGACCGCGCCAAGGCTCGAGAATACCCAGTACTTCGTCAGGATGTCGGCCAGGGCGCCCGCAATCGCGGCCGCGAAGAAGAAGACCTTCTCCCTGCGTTCTGACAGGAAAGCCCTTATCCCCATCGTTGCCATCTACTTGCCGTATTCCTTAATCGTGAACGCCTTCTGCACGAATCCGCCCACCGAGTAGTATGCCATGTTCCCCGTGGCGTAAATCAGGGGCTTTAGCTTCTCTATGTCCGGAAGGCCGTTGGGGCCCAGGACCTCCTCGTCGCAGAGGACGTTCAGGATTTCCCCGATGAACTGGGTGTGCAGCCCGATCTGGACGCTCTGCTTCAGCATACATTCGAGGGCGACGGGAAGCTCCTTCACGTACGGAGCGTTCACGACTTCGCTCTTCACGGGCGTGAGACCGGTGACCTTGAACTTGTCCGCCTTCGATCCTGAGACGAGCCCCGCGTAATCCGCCTGTTTCACGAAGTCCCGGGACGGGATGTTCACCGTGAAAGCCTTGCTGTGCATGATGCTGTGGTAGGTCTTCGTCGCCTCCCTGAGCGACACGCCCACGCAGGGCGGCTTCGAGCAGCAGATTCCCGCCCATGCCGCGGTCATCATGTTGGGCTTTCCGTCCTTGTCGTACGTGGCTACCAGCACCACCGGATGGGGGTGCAGGATGGTGTTCCCGCCAATGGATTTCTTCATTTCCTCTTCCTTTCGTATTCCGAGGCGAGCAGGCCGTACAGCTCGAGGTCGATTGACTCGCCGTTCTTGCGCACGTGCCCCCTCATCCTTCCCTCTCGTTTCAGGCCGATTTTCCTCATGACTTTGCCGGAGGAGTAGTTCAGGCTGAAGTGATGCGCGCAAACCCGGTTCAGGCCGAGCGTCTCGAACGCGTACTTGACCGCTTCCCTGGCCGCTTCGGTGCAATACCCCCTGCCCCAGTACGGCTTCCCAATCCAGTAGCCTAGTTCCGCCCTCGAGTGTTCAGCGTCGATTTCCAGTCCAATCGAGCCGATTACCGCGTCCTCGTCCCTGAGTACTACCGCGAACGTCGCGGATTTCCCGGCCTCGAAATCGGCCCTGTGCGTCCCGATCCACTCCTCGGCCGCGCCCTCGGGATAGGGATGGGGGATGCGCAGCGTCGTTGCGGCTATGGCCTTGTCCCCTGCCAGTTCGCGCACGCGGGGGCCGTCCCCGGTCCTGAAGGGCCGCAAAACCAGGCGCTCGGTCTCCAGTACGGGCTGTTCGGGCATGGGGAATCCGAATGCAATCCGACAAGGTTCCGCCGCGTATCCAAGAGGCTGGTTCGTTTATAGCATGCATCCGCCGCATGCACAAGGTCCCGGCTATCTCTTGTCCGTTTCCGCGACCTTGTCGAAGGCCGCGACCAGATCCCTGGTCCTGCGCGCGTACAGGGTGTCGGGAAAGGCCTTGAGGAGCAGGTCGGCGGCGGCCCTCGCTCCGCGGGAATCCCCTGCGCGAATGCAGTCGCGGAACCTCTTATAGGTCTCGGCGGCCTTCATGAGGGGCTTGATTTCCTTGTCCTCCCTGACTTCCTTAATCCTGATGTCGGCCTTCCTGCCGAGCGGGTGGTCCTTGAACTCAGCGGAAATGCGCTCCAGGGTCGCAAGGCCCTTTGCGGGGTCGCCGATACGGATTGCCCCATCGGCGCGGTTCAGGTCGCGCTCCGCGGTCTCCTCGAGCCTCTTCTTGAACTCCCCCGCGAATTTCTTGTCGTCCGCGCTCTGCTTGGGATCCGCCATGAAATCGATTATCCTGTCTATGAGCTTCGAGAACTTCCTCTGCGCGGCGAGCCCGGCCATGGGTTTCATCGCCTTCGGGAACCTGGTCTCGCCCATGAAGTCCACGGACTTGAGGCTTTCGGCCAGCTTCTTCTGGAACTCCCCTCCGAGGTCGTCGCCGTCCCAGACGAGAATCCCCTCGGAATCCACGAGGAAAAGCCTCGGCACCTGCGTCACACCGTACGCCGTGTTGTATCCTCCGCTGCCGATGGGGAATGTGATGTCGTTCTTCAGGGCGTAGAGGTCGACCACCTCGTTCCCCGCCTCCTGCGCGTGAAGCCCCAGGACCTCTAGGCCCTGCGGCCTGTGCTTCCTGTAGGCCGTCTCGCACTTCCTGAGCTGGTCGCGGCAGAGGCAGACCTGGCAGTTCATGCCCCAGAACACGAGCAGGACGGGCCTCCCCCTTAGCGAAGCCAGGGTCGGAGGATCGCCGGAGTGATTGGCCCATGCCGCGGCCGAGATTTCCGGCGCCTTTCCGCCGGGTATCGCTTCCTCGACCGCGAAGGCGGAGCCGCACGCGGCAAGGAAAAGGAATGCCGACGCGGCAAAGGATGCCGCTCCCCCGGGGGCGGCAGGCAGGTTCCCGTCACTAGTCGACATGCCCGACATGGTCCAGCCTATCTGCGCGACTGAATCGAGTTCAGCCTCGACCGCATGCCGCTGTTCACCTCGGCGGCGTTGGCCTCGTCCGTGTCGAGGTGCAGCTCGAGCTTGAAGTTCGGGTCAACGCGGACGGTGACGTCGCCGAAAATCAGCGAGCGCTCCCCTTCGACCTCGACGAGGACGGTGTCCTTGTCGCGGATGCCGAAACCTAAGGCGTCCTCGGGCGTCATGTGGATGTGCCTGCGCGCGCAGATTACGCCCTTCTTGATTTGCACCGAACCCTCGGAGCCTTCGAGGGTCAGCCCGGGCGTCCCGTCCAGATCGCCCGACATGCGTATGGGCGCGTCGATGCCCAGCTTGAACTCCTCGGTCCTCGAGATCTCGACCTGGGATTCCTTGCGTTCCGGCCCGAGCACCCTCACCCTGTCCACGCGGCCCCGGGGCCCGACGAGGTTAACCTGCTCGTTGCACGCGAACTGC
This sequence comes from Candidatus Kuenenia stuttgartensis, assembly GCA_020723505.1. Taxonomy (GTDB): domain Bacteria; phylum Planctomycetota; class JAKEIC01; order JAKEIC01; family DYIT01; genus DYIT01. The sequence continues at coordinate 5,514 of DYIT01000055.1, read as the reverse complement.
CCGGGCTGGGTGAGGGGAGACTTCACGGTCAGCTTCCGTCCCGCGCCGAACAGCGCCTCCACGTCATCCTTGGAAAGGTGCACGTGATGGGCCGAAACGCCGATGGGGATGAAGCTTTCCTTGTTCCTGAGAATGCGCGTCACCTCGAGCCTCGAGACGGCCCGGGCGGTCTCCCGCGCAATCATCTTCTCCTCGTCCGTCGGCACTACGAGGACTTTCACCGGCGACTCCTCCACGGATATGCACGCCGCGCCCTCAGTCCCGAACGAAGGCTTCCTGTTCGCCTCCTCGTCCAGCGCGATGCCGATTCCCCGGAGATCCTGGCAGACCATCGCGCGCACTATCGGAGACTTCTCGCCGATGCCGGCAGTGAACACGAGCGCGTCCAGGCCGCCGAGCACGGTCCAGAACGCGCCGAGGTATTTCCTGATTCTGTAGCAGAAGACCTGTATCGCCAGTATGGCCCTGTCGTTGCCGGCCTCGGCCGCCGCCTCTATCTCCCTCATGTCGGACGATATGCCGGACAGGCCGAGCAGCCCGCTCTCCTTGAGGAGCATCTTCTCCATCTCGTCCGCCGAGAGCTTCCGCTCCTTCATGACGTGAAGAAGGGCTCCGGGGTCGAGGTCGCCGCACCTTGTCCCCATGAGCAGCCCCTCTATCGTGGACATGCCCATGCTCGTGTCCACGCACCTGCCGTGGTCGATTGCCGCCAGCGAGGCGCCGTTGCCGAGATGGCAGGTGATGAGCTTGAGCTCGTTGACCGGCTTCTTGAGGAAGCTCGCGGCCTTCAGCGACACGTACTTGTGGGACGTGCCGTGGTAGCCGTACTTCCTCACGCCCTCCTTCTCGAAGAAGGAGTACGGCAGCCCGTAGACACGGTGGTGCCTCGGAATCGTGTTGTGGAAGCTCGTGTCGAATACCGCCACCTGGTGCACGCCGGGGAACACCCTCGTCGCCTGCTCTATCCCGATGATGTTGGCGGGAATGTGCAGGGGCGCCAGCTTCTCGCACCTCCTGATTTCCGCCATGACGGCGGAGTCGATTATCACCGCCTGGGCGTATTCGCCGCCGTGGACGACCCTGTGGCCCACCGCGACGATGCCGGACAGGCTTTCCTTTCCTCCGAGAATCCTGACCATCGCGTCGAAGGCCTGGACGAAACCGGCGCCTTCAAGCATCTCGTCCTTCTTGCCTTCGCCCCTGTCGAAGACGTGCTTCGTGCCCTTTATGCCGATTCTCTCTATCTGGCCCTTGACGAGCGCCTTGGCGTCGCGGCCGTCGTAGAGGCAGTATTTGAGCGACGAGCTGCCGCAGTTGACCGTGAGGATGAATCCGCCGGCGGGGAGGTCGAACTTCTCGATGCCGTAGGGGTCCGCCTGCGCCTTGCGGGCCTCCTCGAGGCGCTGCGCCTCCTTGAGGTTCTTCTCCCTTTCGAGCAGCCGCTTCGAGATTGTGACGGCGAGCGTGGCGGCGAGCAGCGGTTCGCGCGCGATGACCGGCGCAATGTCGCGGTGCGGGATGAGCAGGACCTTCGCGGCCGACTTCGCCGTGACGTCGGCCGTTGTGGGCTCGCCGGTCATGAGAGAGACCTCGCCGAAGTGATCGTAGGGCTTCAATGTCTTGAGCACCGTCCTCCTGCCGTCCTGGACGGGGGCCGAGGCTTCCACCTCCCCCTGGACCACCACGCCGAACACCGTGCCCGGCTCGCCGAATCCTATGATGCCTGCGCCGGGCTTGAAGTCCTTCAGTATCCCCTTGGCGGCAAGCTCGGCCGCGGACTCGTCGGAGATGTTCTTGAAAACCGGTATCTTTCTTATGAGTTCCCTGTCTTCCATGGCTTCTCCTGTACGTTATGAACCGGCATTGATCCGGCGGTTAACGATAGTAGGTTTTCGCGGCGGAATCAAGTTATCTGCGTCCGCTGCAGCGGCGAAGAGCCGTGTTCGCAATCTTCGTCCAGCCATACCGCACGAAGCTTCAAGCTCCGCGCTTCGTCTGCAGGATAAAAAGATTTTCCGCTCAGTCAGGATTGAAAGGTTCCGGGTAATGGCGCAGCGGGGCGGATTCGGCCGACAGGCTCCGGAGATCCGGCGGATTCGCATTGCCGGGCCGGACGGACGGCGGTTTCACCGGACGGCGAGCCTGGAGGCCATTGCAGGTAGGCCCATGAACGCCACTCGCATGCCCTTGATTCGCCGCGCGTACGGCCGATCCACGTCGGAAGCCGCCACCCAGTTTTCACCGTCCGGATACCTGTTCCGGAACGCCGCGAGCCCTCCAGCGTCGAACGCGCCTGCTTTCAGCTTGCATTCCAGCGCCACCGGAAGGGCGCCGGGGCTGGCAAGGATGAAATCAACCTCGTGGCCCCGCTTGTCCCGCCAGTAATGCACCTTGCGTGATTGCGTGACGGCATGGATTTCATTGAGCACGTAATGCTCCCACAGGATTCCGGCGTCCTCCGGCCGCAATCCGGTCCAGCCTTTGAAGTGGCATACGAATCCGGTATCCATCCCGTAGACCCTCGGCGCGGAAACAATCTCGTCCGTCCGCCTGCTCGTGAACGGTCGTACCACATGGACCACGCGCGTCGTATCCAGGGCATCGAGGTAATTGGCAACCGTCGAATGGCTGATCCCGCAGGGAGCCGAATATCTGCTGGCTTCGAATATGCCGCCGCTGGCCGTGAACAGGAGTTCGAGAAACGTCAGGAAGGAGCGCCTCCGTTCGAGTCGGAAAAGCTCCAGCACGTCGCGGGCCCAGAACGATTCCATCCACTCCTCCATGCCTGTCCCGGGAGTAGAGTCGTCGAGGAAGAATCCCGGCAACCCCCCGCGCAGGAGGCGGCGCCCCAAATCGGGAATCCCGAAATCTGCAAGATCCGCCGCGCACATGGGTGTGAGCCATATCTCCGACTTCCTGCCCGTCAGTGTGTCCCGGAACCGGGCGCTTGCCTGCAGAGTCGATGATCCGGTTGCGATTATCCTGACCCCCGGATAATGATCGGCGGCTATCTTGAGCAGGCCGGCGGGATCAGATATTCGGTGGATTTCGTCGAGCGCGATGGTTCGCCCTTTGACGGAGTCCAGGAACTCCTGGTGATCCTCAATCGCGCCCCTGGTCCGCGGAAGCTCGCAGTCGAAATAATCGATTCCAGGAACGGACTTGCAGAGCATCGTCTTGCCTGCGCGCCTCACCCCGTGAAGCCAAATCACGTTGCGGATTTTCCAAGCCCGCTCGATTCGCTCCAACCAGTTTTGCCTGTTCTTCATGCATCTAGTATTTCAAATAGTGCTACTGATTGCAAATATATTTGCATATAGTAACCATATTTCCCGCTTGCCTTAGTCACTTAATGAAAAGATTCTCGTAATAATTGAAACGATTTACAGTAAGGCACGCGCGAAGCGCGTGATATAACCCGGACGAGCCTGATTTTACATTCTTGTTTGGTTCCGGCTCGTCCGGGTTATGAAGCATAATACCGCGGAAAATGCATCATCCAGTGAGATGGAGTTTGTCCCGCGCGATTCGATTACCCGCGCGCGGAAATCAGTCCAGGTCCATCTCGAACACCGCGACGTTCCCCTCTTGCTTCGTTCGCACCTTGAGGCCCGAGCCGTTGAACACAGCCTGCATCGCCCGGTTCTCCGAGAGCACTTCGGCGTCCAGGCCCTTTATGCCGTTCCTCCTCGCGATCTTCGCGAGGTGCCTGCAGAGGAACTTGCCGATGCCGCGCTTCTGCCACTCGTCCCGCACCATGAACGCCACCTCGGCCCTGTTCGTGCTCTTGTCGAGGAAATAGCCGCCGATGGCGATAATCTCCTCGCCGTAAGACTCCGGAAGCGTGCCGACTATGGTTATTTCGCTGCGGTGGTCGATGTAGGTGAGGTTCTGAATCTGCTTCTTGGACACGGTCTTGAGCCGCGACATGAACCTGTAGTAGAGCGTCTCGGGGCTCACGGCGCGGAACAGCTCCCTCATCACCGGCTCGTCCGTGGGCTTCACCGGCCGGAAGCTGATTTGCGTGCCGTCGCCCAGGACCATGACCCCGCGCAAGTCCGTCGGACCCTGGGAGATTCTCCCCCCCACGCCCGCGAGGTCGCACGGGATGTATTTCGCCTCGACCGCCTGCTTCAGAAGGCCTTCCCTGTAATCGGGGTGGGCGATGGAGATGAGCGCGAGCGCCCTCTCCTGCACGCTCTTGCCGTGGAGATAGGCCACGCCATGCTCGGTGACGACGTAGTGGACGTCCCCGCGCGTCGTGACCACTCCCGCGCCCGGGGAGAGCCTGACGACGATGCGCGACACCTTGCCGTCCTTGGCCGTGGAGGGCATCGCGATGACGGCCTTGCCGCCCGGCGCGCGGGCCGCGCCGCGGTTGAAGTCGACCTGGCCGCCGATGCCGGAGAAGAACCTGCCGCCGATGGAATCAGCGCACACCTGGCCCGTGAGGTCGATTTCCAGCGCGACGTTTATCGCGGTCATCTTGTGGTGCCTGGATATCAGGGCCGGGTCGTTCACGTATTCGGTGGGGTGGAAGCTGAAAACTGGATTGCCGTCTATGTAGTCGTAGAGCTTCTGCGTGCCCATGCAGAAGCTGGCCACGATTTTCCCGCGGTCGACGGACTTCCTGGCGCCGGTGACGACGCCCGCCTCCACGAGGTCCATCAGCGCGTCCGTGAACATCTCGGTGTGAATCCCGAGGTCCTTCTTGTCCTTCAGGTATCCGGCCACTGCGTGGGGGATTCGCCCGATTCCGAGCTCGACCGTCGATCCGTCGTCCACGAGGGCGCTCACGTACTGGGCAATCCTCATGGTCGTCTCGTCGGTTTTCGGACTGCCGTACTCGGCCACGGGGTAATCCACGGGCACGAGGGCGTCGATATCGAGCGCGTTGATGAAGCTGTCGCCAAGCGTCCTCGGCATCCTGGGGTTGACCTCGGCGATGACAACGCTGGCGTTTTCCGCCGCGGTCTTCACGATGTCGACCGACACGCCGAGCGAGCACATCCCCCTCTCGTCCGGCGGGGTCACCTGAATCAGCGCCGCGTCGAGCGGAAGCCTGCCGGTCCCCAGGAGCCTCGGTATGTCCGAGAGGAAAATCGGCGTATAGTCGCCCAGTCCCTCCTGTATGATCTCCCTGACGTTGTCGGATATGAAGAACGAGTTCACGTGGAAGCGGTCCGCGAGCCTCCTGTCGGCGTAGGGCGCGTCTCCGACTGTCAGGAGATGCACGATTTCAACGTCCGTGAGCTCCTCCGCCCTGGCGGCGAGCGCGGCGACGAGCTTCGCGGGCCGGGCGCAGCCAGTGCCTATGAAGACCCTGCTTCCGGACCTGATCCGCCTCACCGCCTCCTCGGGCGCCGCGACCGCATCCTTGAACTTCGCGGCCCAGCCGGGATCGAACGCATTCTTCTCCCCGCTCATCTTCCATCCCCGATAACCCTGGACGAGCCGGAACCAAACAGGGCCTCTATAATGCGGCTCGTCCGGGTTATACCACGCGCTTCGCGC
>DYIT01000054.1:23091-28590 GCA_020723505.1 Candidatus Kuenenia stuttgartensis | reverse complement strand
CTCGGCTTACAAAATAAGCTCGAAAATTCCGACACCTCTATGCTTAACAGAACGCGGGGCGGACCTGCGCGTCAAAGTAAAGACCAACTGCAAGGTCGTAGATTACGTCTCCAACGAGTTGAGCCAATATATCCAGGTTGGAGACGACGAGGTTACATATACCGCAGACGGCAACATGTCGAGCGACGGCAAGTTCTCGTACCGCTACGACTATCAGAACCGCCTTGTCGAGGTCGAGGAGAACAAGACGAAAAGCATTATTCGAAGGAATTACTATGATCCCTTCGGCCGCAAGCTGATCGAGGAGAAGACTCATGAAGGCAAAACCGAGACATGCCACTTCACGTATCTCGGAGCGAACGTAATCGAGGCGATTTCTGTCGGCTCTCCTGGAGGCAGGGATTTGAAATTCGTTCCCGGCGACGGGATAGACGAGATATTCGCGGTAAAAGAGAAGGGGAAGTACTCCTTCTTCTGTTCGGACGCCATGCGCTCCGGCTTATGCCTGACCGATGATAAGGGCAAAGTCCTCGAAAATTACCTCTACGACGACTACGGGCTGCCCCGGGTCCTCGACGGCAGGTTCAGGACCAAGACGCGCAATTTCCTCAACGACCGCCTTTTCGTTGGAAGGCCGTACGATTTCGCCACCGGATTGTACGACATGCGATTCCGAAATTACAATCCGCGTACCGGGAGCTTTATTCAGAGAGATTTTTATTACGTCCTCGACGGCTCTGAGCATCCCTACGGATATTGCTCGTGCAATCCGGGGAAATACACGGACAGATTCGGAATGTCCAAAGATACAGATCACTCAGATATGTCCAAGTCCTCCGCTGCTAAGCATGGAATAAGTTCAAGCGCTATTGGTATGATTGGAAACGCAAGCGCTGGAGTTGATTCGGGATCTTTAGTTAAGATATTTCAACAAATATTTGGAGCTTCAGAATCAGAGGCAAATAATCACTTCGAAACACATAAATCGGGTGATGAAGCAACGCAGCAGGGGGATCAAATTAGAAGGAATTTAGACAATATGATTATATCAATAATGAACAGCATCATGCATTGGAATACTAATCTCACGGGCAATGATGCCAAAGAGGCGATTAGCGATATACTTAACATAATTGGCCGATATTTGCATATTATTCAGGACATGGTTTGTCATGGAGAAGTATCAGAGGAAGCCAAGGACCCGTTCACTAATCCATTTGGATTTACAGGAAGACCTGGGCACGTAAGCAATCACGACAAATCACGTGAAGTTCCAGGAAGCGTCTGGCAACGTTACGCGCAACAGAAGTCCGATGAAGCAATGGACGATATATGGAATTGCATTAAACAAGCAGCAAACGACAGAAATGCCGAGCAGAGCGGTTTCGGAGTTTTTTTCATGAATCTTTTACAGACATATTGTAATCCCGAAACAGAAAGTTTATATGGTATGTTCGACGATTATAATAAACGACACATAAAGCTCTGGAAGGCATTTTCTAATGCGAAATAGGGATTGATCATGAAGCGAACTATAATATTGTATTTTATAGCAATTATGCTAGCTTCAACATTTGGGTGCCAGTACTTCCAGAACAGGGGGAGGGATTTTACGGATTGCTTCAAGGTGACACTTGATGTAGGTGTAATTGCTCATGCAGGAGTTACACTTGGGCCGATTGACATTGGAACAGGAATCTGGATTGGATATTCCGCGGGAATTGACAACAAAGCTGGGTTCGGTATTTTTGGATTGTTCGACATGTCTTTTCCAATCTCAAATCTGATTGGAGCGGTTGGTAAAAGATATCAAAATCCGTTGATTACATCTTTATCAATTCTATTTTCACCAGATTTCGGCAAAGACATGAATGAAAGAGGCTCTATTTTATTTATTAGATGGAAAGCAAAGAAATTACAGGACTACTTCTGGATAGAGGCACGTGCCCGATGTTTAATGGGTGCAACAATAGGATTTAACATTATTGAATTCTTTGATTTTATCCTTGGCTGGTTTGGAATCGACATCTGCGACGACGATGAGAGGGATAAGAAGAAGGAGATATATTATCCTGAGTTCCTGAAGAAGAAGGAGAAGGTTGAATGAGAACGGGACCGAGCCTCGTCCTTATTTCCAGCTTTAAATGGGATGATAGTTTTCTTATAATACACGATTTGGTCATCAGAAGTGATCGATGCTCCGTTTGAAACAATCCGACTTTCTAACCAATGTGATAATGAATATCAGGTTTTCGTTACTATTGTTATTTGTTTTATCAAGCTCAGCCGGATGCACATACTTTGAAAACAGAGCAAGAGATTTAGGCGACTGTTTTAAAGCAAGTGCTGATATCGGCCTTGGAATCCAGGCAGCAGCAGTTGTCGGACCAGTCGAGGCCAACGCAGGCGTATGGTGGGGATATTCGCCGGGTCTGAAAGGAGCAGAAGGGATTAATATATTCTCAGGGGGCGATTTGGGATTTCCATTTTCAACTGCGGCTGGAGCGCTCGGATTTTACGGAGGCCCATTATTTACTTCAATTTATGAACATTCAATCGAATCCGGAAATGAAGCCAATTCAAAGGATAAATCTAAAAGGATATTATGTCTTCTATTCTTCAGATATGAAATCCTTCCACAGAGATGGAAGGACTATTTCTGGATCGAGGCCCGCGCTCGCTGTTTCATCGGCGCCACGGTCGGCTTCAACATCGCAGAGTTCGCGGATTTCCTTTTGGGCTGGTTCGGAATCGACATCTGCGGGGACGACGACCGCGGCAAGAAAAGCCCTTCAAAGGATGTCATCGGTTCGATTGCATGTGTGATGACGGAAGGGCAGGATGGGATTGCAAAGGAACGGAGGGTGCTGAGATGAAGAAGCTGTTAGTTCTGGTTTCGACGGTTATCCTGGTCTTCCCCGCGATTGTATCGGCGGAAGGTAAGGACGAGGACGATCTCGCCGCGGCGGTGAAGACATTCATGGAATTCAACCTCGGCAAGATGGAGTCGTTGTCCAAAGAGGAGCAGAAGAAAACCTCGGCCGCGCTGAACAATGCGTGGAACACGCTGGTAAAGGGAGGAGATAAGGCCGCGTCGAAAATCGAGAAGGGAATCGAGGAGAACGAGAAGAGCAAGGAGAAAAACCACTGGTTCGCGCTAACCGCAGCCGGACTGCTGTTCGAGATAGGCAAGGCGGGCAAGGCCCAAGCAATAGAAAAGGCCCTGAAGGGGGCCGACATCAACGCAAACTTCCAGGCCGTCTTCATGCTGTGCTTCTCGATGGCAAGAACGAGGGACGAGCGCGTGCTCCCGGCAATGAGGGCAATCCTGAAATCCGAGGTGAACAAGCACTCAACCTTTATCGCCGAGCATGCCATGACCATCAGGTGGCCCCTGATTCTGGACTTTACATACGGCGTTTACGGCCCGGGGGCAGCGGACGACGTTCTCTCGATGCTCGAATCAAATCCCTCCGACGCGGAAATCAAGTCCTGCATCTACCTGCTCGAAAGGTTCCATCACGTAAAGGCTTTGCCGGCAATCAGGAAACTGGCAAAGACCGGGAGCGAATTTGTCAAGGCCGATGCCATGTTCGCGCTCGGGAAGTATGGGCATCCGGAAGACAGGATTCTCGTGGAATCGAATCTGAAAGTCCTCGGAAAAGACTTCCGCCAGTTCGCAATCGCCGCGGTATGGGAAATGGCCGACCCCGAATCCACTGCCGCTATCATCCCACTGCTCGATGACCCCGAAGAGGAAATCGCCCAGTCCGCGGGCGGAACGCTGGTCAAGCTATGCAAACCCGAAGGCATCAGGGCATGCGTGAAATATCTCGAATCCGGAAAGCTCGAAAGCGTGAAGAAGACCATAAAGACCTGGGCGGGAAACTACGGAAAGAACGCCATGGAGATGGGGCCAGGCATAATCGGCGCATCGCTGGACAACCTCAAGTCCGACGATCCAGCGAAAATCGAGGAAGTCTGCAAGTCATACTGGGCTTTCAAGGACGCAAAATACGACTTCAAGCCCGGCGACAGGAAGATGACGGCCGAAGAGCTGAAAGCTGCTATTGCGGAGTAGAAGCAGAATCGGAGAATCTCAGGCGGAACATTCGAATGGGTCGAGCACCGCCACGTGCTTTCCATTACTACGGCGAAAGACATGGCCGATCTCATGCTGCTTCGCGCCATGATTCTGGAAAGGACGTCCGACGAAGCCCTGTACGAGGTCAGGATACTTGATCAAATCCTTGACGTCCTGCATCGCCGGGCAATCGGAGCGAAAAAGCCCGTCGAGTGGTGCACGGTCACTTATGCCCGGTTCCTTGCATACCCGGACAAGCCGAAGGAGTTCACCTGGCGGTAAGCGACGCTATCCCGACTTTGGGGACGAGTCAAACTTAGGGGACGTCCCCTGTTTTCCCGGGCGGGGCCTAGCCCGAGCTTACCTTTTTCTGAGCGATTCAATGGTCGTTTTCAGATATTTCCCAAGACGCGCGGAAGCCAGCGCCTCCTCGGAGTCCGGGGGCTCGTCTTTCGCGGTCGGCAGTTTGCCTGATAGGGCCTCGAGCCTCGGAGCGCAATCCCTGCCGCCGAGCTTCCTCGCGGCGGAAACCAGCGCAAGCATCGTCCTTGCCTCGTGCCTGGCTTCCGTTGCTTTCAGAACGGCGGGGAGAACCTCGGGCAATCCGAGAAGCGAAGCGGCCGAGGCGGCATCGCGGACCACCTCCTCGAAATCCGATTCCAGGGCGCGTGAGAGCATGTCGACCACCGCCTGCCTGTCGGTCGCGGCCAGTCCGGCCATGGCCCTGAGCACGCAGGCGACGTTCCTCCCGCCCGAATCCGATTCGCTCCAAATCTTCCGCAGCGCGCCCTCCGGGCATTGCCCGAAACGCGGCCCTTCCGCGGGCTCGGATTGATTCAGCAGTTCCTCGACCACCGGCTTGCGGCCCGTCCTCAGCTCCATACACATCCCGTAGCAGACCCCGGAGTCGATTGCAAACGCCGCAATCGTGTTCTTCCCGGGATCAAGGAAGGCATGGACGTCCGCGACCCTGGCGCATCCCCTCGCCCCCCAGAACCCGGTCCTCGTCCCGCAGGAAACCGCGGGAATCCCGTTGATGCAGACCTCGGCGTGGTCGTCGGCGATGAGAATCATCTCGGCTCTGCCGCAGTCGGCCGGGGCCGCAGCCTCGCTCCGGAAGTAAACGGAATTCATCCCGTGCGGCGGCGGCTCGGCGGACCAGAGCCAGCAGGCGTCGGTATCGATTCCGAAGACCACTGCCGGGGCGAACTGGGGGTACCTGCTCGGGCTGAGCGGGAAGCCGGAAATCGGATGCGTCCACTTCGAGTCGTCGAATCCCGCGAGCTTCCAGCCGGGCGCCGACATCCTGGCGATTTTCCACGCCTTGTGGCGGGCGTAGACGAACAGGGGGCCGCAGTCGAGTTTCATCTGCCCGCCCCCACGGAGGATCACCGTCTCGCCGATTGGATCCTCCG
>DYIT01000054.1:0-23081 GCA_020723505.1 Candidatus Kuenenia stuttgartensis | reverse complement strand
AGCGCGTCGAGAACGCTGAACGCGGCCATCGGGGAATCCACCGGCTTGCCGGCGATGCTGATCACGACGTCGCCCCTCCTGAAGCCCGCTTTGTCCGCCCAGCTTCCCTCCCCGGTCTTCTGGATTCTGGCCCCCTTTCCTTCGTGACCGGAATCCCACGCGAATCCCGGGAACTGCGTCGCGGAGTCGGAGTCCGCGTATGGGTAGGGAGTCCGGTCGCCTATCGGCCCGCCGGGAATGCCGGCGGCCGTGTCCTGCCTCTCGTCGGAGTCGGCCAGGGCTTTGAGCACGCGCGAAACGAAAGCCGAAATCCTGGCCATGCCCTCGTAGTCCAGCTTATCGGGCGTGTCGCCCGGACGATGGCAGTCGGGGTGAACCCATTTCCATCCGCATGCCGAAACCACCATCGCCGGGACCTTCCTTTCGAGGAAGGACCGGTGATCGGAACTGCATCCCTGGTCATTGGCAGGCGTAATCAGCCCGAACTGCGAATCCTTGTTGGCTTCACGGATAACCGTATCGAACACGCCGCCCTGGTTCACGCACATCGCGAAAAGCTTGCTCTCCCTCAGCCTGCCGAGCATTTCCAGGTTCACGACCGCAGCCGTGTCCGCGAGGGGGACCGCCGGGTTCGAAACGTAGGTCCTGGACCCGTTCGATCCGCCTTCCTCGGCGGTGAACGTTATGAACAACACGCTCCTGCGAGGCCGGGGCTTCATTGATCCGAACTCGCGGGCCAGCTCCAGCATGACCGCGACGCCGGAAGCGTTATCGTCGGCGCCGGGATAGAATTCGCCGGGCTTGTTGCCGCGCGGCATGCTGTCGCCGAATCCGAGGTGGTCGAAGTGCGCGCACAGCACTACGCATTGCCCCTTGATGTCCGGGTCGCTCCCCTCCAGCAGACCAATCACGTTGGAGCACGCGTCCTTCCCGCGGATCACGTCGACCGCGAGTTTCGCCTCAATTCCCGGGAAGACGGACGAAACCGGTTCGCCCTTCGAGTCGATTTCCGCGATCATGCCGGCCAGGGAAACCTCCCTGATTCTCGCGAATGCCTTCTCAATCGCGCTGCCCCTCGCCAGGACGCAGGGTATCCCAATCATGCGCTCCGGCATCTTCAGGTATTCCCAATAGCCCTGGCCGTCATCCCTGAGACCCGGATCGCAGGCGATGATGACGCCGGATGCCCCGTGCCTCTCCGCATTCTCGGCCTTTTCCAGGATTCGGCCGGCCCTGGTCGCGACGAGCACGACCTTTCCTCGCGCGTCCACGTGCGAATAGTCGTCCCAGTCAGCGGCTTCATCGGTCCTTCCGAACCCGGCGAATGCCAGTTCTCCCGCGACCTCGCCCGATCCGGAGAAACCCAACGGGATGAACTCCTCGAACTCCGCGAGCTCGGCGAGCTCGGCCCCTTTCCGGAAGCTGAGCCTGCAGGACCTGCCCGGCATCACGGCTTTCTTCACCGGCACCGACTGCAGATACGTCCCGTCCCTGGCTCCCGGGGCGAGCCCCGCCTCCTTGAACCTGCCAAGTATGTATTCCGCCGCCAGCCTCGCGCCCTCGGTTCCGGGCCTGCGTCCGGCGAGATCCCGCGAGGCCATGAGCGCGACATGGGCCTTTAGCCTCTGCTCGAGGGTTTCTTCGGCGCCTGCGAGGCGATTCGCGGATGCAAAGGCCAGGCAGAGGGAAACTGCGGTAATAGCCGACAATATTCGGACTTCCTTCATGGCTTCCTCTTGATTGCCTGTCGGGAACCGGGCTCAGCCCAGCCCCAAAGGGTTTTCCCGGGCCGGTAATCCGGACAACCGGTTTTCAATGACTGTTAGCCTGGATTCCGGCTTTCGCCGGAATGACGATGATTCGGCTTCCCTGCGATTTCCTCAGCGGATTTCACACGGCAACGGCGGAAATTCAAGATCCGCAGCGCATGGCCAGCTCGTCCACCGCGGATTTGAGCATGGACACGAGATTCGCGTGCTTTCTGCGGTTCGAAAAAGCCGTGACAAGCGCCTCGTAGTACCAGATTGTTCCGCTCTTGCCGCCCTTGAAGCGCTTCCAGATTTCGTCGCCCTCCCTCTTCAGGGATTCCACGAGGGACCTCGCGTTGTGGACCTTGTCGGCCAAGGACACGAGCAGCGCATCGTCCGGGGCTTCCGCGATGTGGTCGACGTAGCGCTCCTTCCTTTCCCTCCAGGGAGGCTTCGGGTTCTCGACGGTGTCCGTGCAGGCCTCGACGATGGAGCGCACCCCTGGGCCGAAGAGCCGGCCGATGCGGTCGAGGGTTTCCCTTCCTCCCTGGTCTTCCGCAGCGTCGTGGAGGAGCGCGGCGATGGCCGCGTCCTCGTCTCCCCCGTTCTCGAGCACGATGGCCGACACGGCCATGAGATGCGCGACGTAGGGCACGTCCGTCCCCTTCCTTGCCTGGCCGGAATGCAGGATGGACGCCAGCCAGAAGGCTTCCCTGAACCTGGGCCCCAGGGCCCGGGGTTCGTCCGAATCCCCCATCGACGCCTACTTTCTCTTGGCCTGTCCTGCCGTCATGCCCTGCTGCTTGTTGCGCATGAGTTTCTTGAGCAGGCCGGAACTCTCGCCCTGCAACGCCTGGTTGGCGGACTGGAGCTCGTCCTCGAGCACCTGCTGCTTCCGTTCGAGGTCCCCGAGGTCAAGCTGCTGGGCGGCCTGCGCCTCCTGGGCTGCCGGCTGGAACGGCTGGCCGCGCGAGAGGCGTCTTCTCACGGCTTCCGCAGGCTGGTGGAGCTGGGCCCCGCGGAAGAACACGTATGACGTGCCCTTCTTCACGATGACCGTGGCTTCCCCAATCAGCCCGCCGGCCTCGAACACGCCTCGCAGGTCCGAATTGCCGGACACGAACTCGCCGGACTCCGAACCCACGACCTTGACGTGGGCGTCCTCCTCGAACTTCTTGGACTTCTCGTTGCGCACCGTGACGCGAATCCTGCCGGATCCCGTGTCCTCCTGGGCCTCAATCGACATGTCGGTCAGGACCACGAGCCCCGAAGCCTCGATGCCTCCGGCCTTTGCGACGACGAGATACGCGCCCTCGGCCTTGATGGGCAGCTCGACCTTCGTGGTGGCGTCCGAGTACTGCCTGCCTGCGTCGAGCTTCCTGTCGGCCGTGTGGAACGGCTTGATTCCCGCCAGGTTCACCGCTGTGATGTTGTTCAGGTTCTTGCGCATGAGGTAGAGCTTCATGAGGTCCACGGGGTACACGAGGAGGCTCAAGCCGTCCACGTTCCTGTGGGTCACGGGCACCTCAATCGTCTCCCCGGACTTGAACGAGGTCACCTCGGGCAGGAATAGGCGCTTCCAGCGGAACTGTTCGAGCGCGGCCGCCGCGTCCGCGAATATGCCCTTCACCTTCTCGTAGTGCTCGGCGGCTTTGTCGAAATCGCCCTTCGAATGATGAATCTGTCCCATGATGTAAACGGCGAGGTGGTGCTTGTCGCTGTCGGTCACACCGCCGTCGGGGGCCGGGAACTTCTCGAACGCGACCTTTTCGGCATGCTTGAGCGCATTGTCGTGATCGCGGGCCTGGAAATGCGCGAGCGCCGCCAGGTAGTGGAACTCGTCGAGAAGGACCGACTTCGGATGCAGCTCGACGAGCCGTTCGGCGAGCGCGGCCGCGAGCTTCGACGCCTTGAGGTCGAGGCACGCGACGCAGAGGCTGAAGCCGGCCGCGTCGGAAAGCCTGTGGCCCGGGTGATCTGCCAGGAACGAGCGGAGCATGAGCGCGGCCCGTGCAATCAGCGCGCTTTTGCCGAGCCCGTCCACCGGTCTGCCGCCGGATGCCGCGCGGTAGACCGACTGGCTCAGGGAGAACCTCGCGGCTATGATCACCGGCAGGTCCGGATACTCCTCGGTAAGCCTTTCCATGAAGGCTATCGAGTCGAGGAACCTGCCCTGGTCCTCGAGGTCGCCCGCGATGTTGGCTTCGCGGAGGAACGAAGCCTCGAGAATGCCCTCGTAGACCTGCTGGGCGACCTCCTTATCGCCGATGTCGCGGTAGGCGGCCGCGATAATGAGCGTCTTGTCGAGCGGTATCTCGACGCCCGCGAAACGCTCCTTGAGGATCTCGAAGTAGCGCACGATTTCCTGGGGCTTCTTGAGCTCAATCGCGCAGAAGAGGAGCATGCGTGCGGTCTCGCCGTATTCTGCGGCACGCAGCTTGAACCCGTCGAACAGGGACGTGAGGTTCCGCGACGCGGCCTCGAAGTCCTTGGCCTCGAAGCGCTCGCGTCCCATGGCGTATAGCTCGTCCGGCGTGGGCTTGAAGGGATCAGGCGACGCCTGGCCCTGGCCGATGATTTTGATTGAACCCGAAGGCCCGGTAGAGAGCCTGGACGGCTCGATTGCGGACCACGCCCTCGGGGCCGGAACGGCATACTCGCCGGGCAGGACGCCCCAATACCGGTATCTCAGCGAGCCGTAGCCCTGCCCTTCCCTGAGGAAGAACACGATTCTGCCGGCACGGAGCTCGAAATGGGTGAAGTCCCCTGCAATCGAATCCTCGAGGATGACGGCGCCGCCCGGCAGCGAGTCCTCCATGACGAGGTAGCCTTCGCCCTCCCTGGCCCTGAAGACGAGCTCGACCATGCCGAACCTGCCCTCGGGCAGGGTGGAGAGCCTGTTGACCCATCTCTCCTTCTCGTCGCTGTCCACGCAGCCGAAGCCGGGCTTTATTTCGGATCCGTTGAGGATCATCGGCTGCGGCATCACGGTCTTCTCAATCCAGACGTAGCGGTTCTTCTGGGAATCGTCCGGCTCCCTTGTGATGCCGGAGAACTCAATCCTGAACTCGTACCGTCCTGCCCCTTCCATGGCGAATGACACGGCGTTCAGTCCGGGCTTGAGGTCGTCCTGCTTGACTTCGAACGACCTGGCGCCTGCGGACGCGTCCATCTCGAATGCGCCCGCCTCCTTGCCGTTGACCTCGACCTTGAGCCTGTACCTGTCGCCCGCGACCTTGACCTTTGTCAGGAACGCGGCCAGCGCTTCCGCCGCTGCGGCAGTCGCCTTGCCCGTGGGCCATGCCGAGCCGACCTTCATCGAAAGCAGCCTGTCCATGCAAGCGGCCGTCTTCGGCGAATCCGGCATCGTGAGGCAAAGGGCGAGAGCCATGAGGGCCGTCTCCTCCGCCCTGTCGGAATCCGCCCAGCGGTTCTGCCAGGCCCCTACCTTCTTCTCGAGGTCCTCCGGCGGCGGATCAACGTCCGCCTTGTTCTCGATGAGCGCCGCGACCTGTGCCGCCATCTCGGGCCTGTCAATCCTGATGAGGGTCAGCGCGAGCACCGCCAGCGCCCAGTTGGACAGCCCCTCGCGGTTGCGGAACAGCCTGTTGACGTAGGCGAACTGGGCGTCGCCCGTGTGCGCCATGCCCCTCAGCGCGGCTGCCTTCGCGGTGTTGTCCTCGTTCGCCGAGAAGGCGTGCTGGAGGTACTGGCGGCTCCTCTCGATGATGCCGCTGTCGAAGGTGAATCCCTCCTCCCTCGCGAGCGCGAGGAACCTCGCGGCCTGCGCGGTCGCGAAGAGGCTGGAGGAGTATTTGCGGGACCATCCGAATCCGCCGTCCCTGTCCTGGCTCACGGCCAGCTCGTCGACGGCCGCGGAAATCCTCGCCTCGATGACCGACCATTCGCCGTCGCCGCTGCGGCCGGTCGCCTTGAGGAAGCGCCTCTTTGCGATGTCGAGGAGGCCGCGGTCCGCAGGCGAGAAGACCACCGCCGGCCTGCAGCACCAGTCGCGGAAAGACGGCTCCGCCCCGATTTCCATGAGCGAGCGCGAGAGCGAGGCTCCCACGGTAATCGTCAGGCTCTTCGAGACGAACTCCCTTTCGGGCAGGGCGACGTTGACCTTGCGGTTGCCGGTGCCCGTTCCCCCGAATCCCGCGCGAATCTCGGTGCCCTTCGGATAGATTACGACCTTCTCCCTGACAGCGTCCGCCTTTCCCGAGACCTCGCCCTGAAGGGAAATCACGGTCTCGCCAGCGGCGTCGGCCTTGAACTCGAACTCGACTTCCGCCTCTCCCTGGGCGGGAACCGTGACCTGCCGCGTGCCGATTGCGTCGGTAGCGGTCCCCCGGGTCCTGGACATGGTGAGCGAAATCTTCTTCTCCGATCCGGAGAGGTTCCTCACGCTCCCGCGTATCTTGGCGCTGTCGCCCTCAATCATGGAACCGGGCGCCTTGATTTCGACGACCAGTTCCTTCTTCGATGCGAGCTGCCCGCCGCCGAGGCCCACGAGCAGCGACTTCGTTGTCCCCATGGCCACGAGCTCCCACGTCGTGACGTTGTCGGGCATCTTTATCTCCACGACCGCGCGCCCGTCCTCGCCGGTCACGACCTTCGGATTCCAGTACCCCGTCTCGACTATGCCCGCCCTGATTCCCTCCATGAGGCCGCCGAGCTCGGAATACGCCGGCTGCTTCGCCGGACGGCCGCCGCCGTAGGCTCTCAGGTTCTTCCTGCCTCCGGCTCCCCCGCCGATTCCCCTGGATTCCGAATATCCATTGCCTTCGGCCTTGGCCTTGTCAGCCGGGGCGTCCTCGTACTCGGCGTCCTTCACCATCTTCTCGGATTCCATGTTCTCCTCGGCCCCCGCGTCCCCCGCAGGAGGCGCCCCGGGCCGCGCGCCGGCCGCCCTCAGCCTGCCCATGCGCTCCTTGAGCGAGTCGAGGCTCTTCGCGTCCTCGGCCAGCCTGCCCTCCTCCTCGAGCCTACGCTCCTCCTCCTTCAGCACAGACAGGACCGCGGAGGTCACCGCGTCGAAGGAGAACGTGTTGCTGGACACCGTTCCGCAGCCCTTCTCGCGCCTGGTGAAGAAGGTATCCGCGGGATCGGGCAGCGTCCTCGGGAACAGGGCGAGATAAGCCCGGTCAATCATCGCGAGCGCGACTTCCGCCGATGCCGGCTTGCCGGTCGGATCGAGCGTGACAATCTCCACCCTCGCGGTGCCGCCCGGGGACGCCGACTGGTCGAGGGGCCTCACCGTCACGGAGAGCTTCCGGTTCACGCGGAATTCGCGACCTGCCTCGTGGACCTTGGATCCGTCCATGATTGCCGCCGAAAGGATGAAGTTGGGCGAGAGGTCCGCGTCCATGGAAACCGGCACCGGGTTCGTGCCCGGCGACAGCTTCGCAATCTCGTACCTGAAGATTCGCTCGCCCTCGAACGTGAGCAGGGCCAGGGACTGCCCGATTCTGCACACGACGTCGATGAACGGCTTCTCGCCGACGCTGTATTCCTCCCTGTCGCTGAGAATCCTGAGCTTGATTTCATCGTCCGCGCCGGAAACGAAGACCTCGCGCTCGGCAGTGACCGTGTTGCCGAACTTGTCGGTCCCCTTGGCGCGCACCCTGTGCCTGCCGCCCTTCTTGAACGCCATGGAGGCCGATCCTCTGCCTTCCTTGGCGTCGGTAGTGACCTTGAAGGTCCCTGCCGGCACCTCGGAAACGCCCCCCTTGGAGGCCTCGAGCCGGAACACGCCGAGCTCGAGGGGTATTGAGACCGGCTTGCCGGCCATGTCGGAGGTCTTCACGTCCACGGTGAATCGCTCGTCGGACAGGTAGACGTCCCTCAAGGTGGCGACCTCCGCCTTGAATGAGGTGGTGGCGATGTGGACGTTGGCGGCGGACCTTACGCCCTCCGCGGGAATCTGCGCCCACAGCGCTACGGTCTGCGTCTCGCCGAACTCGCGAGTGTCGAACTCGAAGGCGATTTCGCCCTTGTCCCCTGTCGTGCCCTCGGCGCGGTGGAGGTTGCCCAGCCCGTACTCGACCCTTCGGCCGGCGGCGGGCTCGCCGTAGAACGTCTTCGCCCTGACCGTCCCCTTCACCTTCTCGCCGCGGTAGCACACCATGTTCTCGATCTCCACCTGGAGGTCGATTCTGGGAAGCTTGAATTCCACCACGTCGAAAGACGCGGTGAACGGCGGCTGCTGGGGGAATGTCACCGCGAGGCGGTACTGGCCGAGCGGCGCCGAGGCCGGGAGGTTGAACGTCCAGTCGAGGGTGCCGAACTCCGTGAGCTGCGCCTCCTGCACCTTTATGAGCGCGCCCCTCGAATCGGTGACGCTGACGCCGTACTTGACCCCCGGCTCGAACGTGTACGCCCCCTTGCTCACCTCTCTCAGGACGGCCTTCAGCCGCACGGAGTCGCCCGGCCTGTAAGCCGGCCTGTCCGTGAAGAGATACGCCCGCCTCGCAAGCCCCCGGGCGGCGGGAAGGGAACCGACTTCGAGCGTGTTGGATGCGCAAGAGCCCTCGAAGGCTCCGAGTACGCGCAGGGACGCCGCCTGGGCGATGCCCTCCGGCTCGGCGAGCAGGGCCCCGTCGGCTCCGGTCCTGGAATCGAGAAGGATTTTAGCCCCGTCGGACACGATGATTTTCACTCCCGGCTGGGCGGCGCCCGTCTTCATGTTCTGCGCGAACACGAGGAGGTTCTGGCGCGATCCCTTTATTATGAGGGCGATGTCGGTCCTGAGAAGCACCGTCGTGGCCTCGAGGTCGCCGCCGGTCACGTTGACCGCCCAGACGCCCGGCCCTTCGACGGGCATATCGAAGTCGCGCTCGATTTCGCGGTACGCTTCGTACTTGTCCACCTTGACCTTCCACGTCTTCCCGGGCTCGATTAGCGCCACGTCGAGGTTCTGCACCCCGTCGGCAGTGTGCATCCTCCCGAAATACGATTCCATGTCCACGAACCAGGTCCTGAACTCCACTTCCTCGATGTTGCGGACAGATACCTTGAGCACGGGCTTCTCATCGGTGCGGAACGCCCTGTCCGTTCGCACCCTGAGCTCCTTCCTCTCGAGCGCGGCTATCCTCTCCGCGGCCTGGCCCGCGTACGGGCCGAAGTCGAGTTTGCGGTACGCCTTCAGGGCGTCCAGGTACTTGCCGAGCTCCTCTTCGCAGCACTTCCCCGTGAGGAAGAGCCCTTCCGAGGCCTCGTCGGTCCTCGGGTACTTGGACACGAGCTTCTCCCACTGCGATATCGCGCCCTCGAACTTCTTCCTCTCCATGTCGGCCTTGCCGTACATGAGCAGGATTCCGGGGCAGCGGCCGTCGAGCGGATGGTTCGCGAGGAATGCGTCCCATGCCTTCTTCGCCTCGTCGAACGCCTTGTCTGCGAACGGATCCGATCCCATCTGGTATTCGGCGTCGATAATCTGGCGCTGGACGTTCGTCCACATCTCGTGGGCCGGGTGGTCCGCAAGGAATCCGCGCCACACCGCGACGGCCTTCGGATAGGATTTTGTCAGGAAATGGCACATGCCCAGCAGCACCTTGGCGGACGGGACTTCCTCGACCCCGGGCTTCGCCAGCGCGGACGCGAGGAACGCCTCCATTCTCGCCCTGGCTTCGTCGTACCTGCCGAAGTTGAAGTACGAGCTCCCCGCCATGAAAGCCGCCTTGGGAGCGGTCTCGTTGCCCGGATAGCGGGAAACGACGTCGAGAAGGGCCTTGGCTCCGAGCTCGAGGTCGACAGCGGATTCAGGCTGGGGCAGGCCGAACGATCTCGCGACGCCCATCGCCGCCTTCACTGCGATGTTTTCCGCCTGCGCGACGGCCTGCACGTCCCTGAAGACCCGCCTTGCGCCCGGCCTGTCGCCCATGGCGAGGTACGTCTCGCCCAGGGCGAGAGAGACCTCGGCAACCTTCGCGTGGGCGGGGTTCTTCTTCTTCCAGGCTTCGAGAATCACCCGCGCCGCGGGATGCCTGTTCAGCTTCGCCAGGGCTTCCGCGCGCCGGAGGACGACGTCGGCTTCCTTGTCCAGCGGCAGGCCGATGTCCATGGCCTTCGCGTAGAAGGCGTCGGCCTTTGCCCAATCGGGCTTCTTGACCTCGTCCTCGGGCTTGAAGAACGCGTCGGCGAACTTGAGGTAGACCTGCGCCATCTCGAGCCGCCTGGCCTCTGATGTGACCCGTTTCGCCTGTTCGTCGAAGATTTTCAGCGCGTCCGCTGTCTTTCCGGCGCCCACGAGGAGCTCCGCCTTGAGGAGCGCCGCCTTGTGGAGAAGCCTGCTCTTCGGGCATTCGGCGGCCAGCCTGTCCAGGGCCTGGATTGCGGCTTCGGCCTTCCCGCCGAGCGAAAGCGCCCTGGCGGCGAGGAGCAGGCCGTCGTCTTTCTTCGCGTCCGGAAGCGCGATGTACTTGCCGAGCGCCTCCGCGGCCGCCGCGTAGTTCCGCGACAGCATGGACGCGCGCGCGTCGTCCAGGAGTTTTTCGGCGTCCGTCTTGTCCGCTTCCGCGGCAAAGAGGGCGGCGCAAGCCAGCGCGATGATGAAGAGGATGAACGAAGCTTGGGCTCTCAGGGACATGTGTTTTTCCTCCATATTATTCACGGTTCCGGGATTCTACTCCTTCGCAGGTGCCATCAATACATATAAATCCCGCACGGGGCGGGGAGAGACCGCCCTCCATGGATTATCCGGGTTAGACGAATTCCGCGCGGAAAGGTTCCCTCTTTTCCGCGCGGATGGTCGGGCAATCGCGCGGAAAAGGGAAGGAATAGCGCTTGTTGAGCTGATTTCTATTTATTAAGACAATTAACAGACAGGCACGCGCGAAGCGCGTGATATAACTCGGACGAGCTTGTCCTTGAATCCCTGTTAGTTTCCGGCTCGTCCGGGTTATGTGGAACCGGACCATGTCAAAGCCCGTGATTTGCATCAATGCGGATTATGCAGCCGATGGAAGGCGGTGGTTCCACCGCTCCGGCCGCGGATACTCCGATTCCGTCGCCGAAGCGGGCGCGACGCCCGTGATTCTGCCGTGCATGGAGGATCCCGGACTCGCTGCCGAATACGTCGGCATGGCGGACGGCATGCTTTTCACGGGCAGCCTGGATTACCCTTCGTCGTGGTTCGGGGAACCCGTCCATCCCCTGGCCCGACCGGTCGATGCAAGGAGGGCAGGCGCCGATTACCTCCTGGCGAAGCTCGCGATCGCGTCGGGCAAGCCCCTGCTCGGCATCTGCGGCGGCATGCAGCTCCTCAACATCGTCCTCGGCGGGCGCCTGATACAGCACATTCCGAACGCCGACGACCACTTGGGCGAGAAGCATCACGCCGTCAGGATTACGGCCGGGAAGACGCTCGGAAGGCTGTTCGGATTCGGTCCAATCCGGGTGAATTCCGCTCACCACCAGGCCGTGGCGCCGGACGGAGTCGGGGAAGGCCTTGCCGTCGTCGCCCACGCGGAGGACGGCACAATCGAGGCCTTCGAGTCGACCGGCGGACGGTTCCTCCTGGGCGTCCAGTGGCATCCCGAGAGGATTGACGACGCGGAGCACCGGCGCAGGATTTTCGCAGCGTTCGCGGACGCCGCGCGGTGATTCCGCCCTTCTGAGCCGGCCTGAATGCCAGAAGTGGCGGGGACTGATCCGGAAGCGTTATACTATGGAGCGCATTCTTCTGCTTTCTCCGGTGGCGGGATTCGGATATCGAGCCCCAATCATCCGGAAAACCCTTTGTATTGCGTGCTTTTTTTCGAGTTCTTTGGGTCGGTTCATCCCCCCGGCGAAAATGCGCATCCTTGAAATCGGCGCCCATATGAGAGTTCCGCCTTCGAAGACCTGCGCGAGGTTCGGCATGTGGCTAATAGCCCCATGCGCCCTCGGCCTGCTCTGCATGCCTGCATCCGGGCTCGACCTCGACTTGAAGCGCAAGGCCCGGGACGCATACCTTTCCAGGCTGGGCGCAATCGTATCGGCGTACGCTGATTCGCAGGCCGCGCTGGCAGCGTGGTGCAGGAAAGCGGGGCTTGCGGAAGAAGCCGATCGGGCAATCCGGAAGGCGCAGGCCTGCAAGCCCGAATCCGCGGAGCCCGCGGACGCCCCGGGCCCTTCGGCCGAAGACCCGGCCAGGGCGTTCGCGGCCAGGGTGAAATCGATTGAAGCCGCCGCGTCCCGCGGATACTCGAATCTCGCCTCCTGGTGCATGGAGAAGGGCCTCCTCCGCGAGGCGAGGAGATCCGCGGAGAAGGCACTCGCCTGGGACAAGGGCAACAGCGAGGCGAGGGCGCTTGCGCTGAAGCCCGCCCTCAAGGCGAGGTTCGTATACGACACGCTCTGCGGGAATCCATCCGGGGTGTTCAAGGGCGGGAGATGGGTGGCCGAGGAGGGGTTCAGGAAATCGTCCGAGGCGAGGCTCAAGGAGCTTTCAGCGGCCCAATCCAAGACCTCGGGCCTGGCGTTCAGCGGCGATTTTCTGCCGGACGTCGACATGCTCTTCACGGTGCCGGGCGAGGAATTCGCCCCGGTCAAGTCCGCGGTCGAACGGTATCTCTCGCTGGTCAGGCAGGACTTCTTCCTATCCAGCCCGAAGAAGCCCGTCGTGTTCTACTATCTCAAGGACGACTCCGAATTCAGGAGACTGGGGCAGAATCCCATGATGATGGGAGCCTACGAATGGGGGAAGGGGAGGCTCTACGCGTACCCGGGATTCATGGGGATGGGCACCATCCTCCATGAGATGACCCATGCCATGCTCGAGGCCGGTTTCAGGACGTTCCCGCCGCTCTGGTTCAACGAGGGCCTCGCGAGCTTTTTCGAGACCCACGGAGACCTGTCCGGAAACTCGCCTTTCGGCGTCGTCAACTGGCGCGACGCGATGTATGCGCAGGCGGTGTCGGCCAAATCCGCCAGGAAGCTCGATCAGCTCGTGAAGGAATGCGCGATGATGATTGACCCGGCCGGGTACGGCCAGGGCAGGACGCTCATGAACTACCTGTGGAGCCTCGGTCTCCTCGAGGCGTTCGTCGTGGCGGCGCAGCTCAAGGACGACGGCAAGCTCGATTTCGCCGCGGCGCTCGCCGAAATCCTCCTGAAGCCCCTGCCCGAAGCCGGCGCCGACCTCGAGGAGTTCGCCCTCCGGAACATGAAGGACGGCACGCGCATAGAAAGGGGAGTCGCTCCCGACGAGAAGGTCGACGGATTCATGGAGGCGCCGGGCAGGGAGTGACAGCCCGCATGGGTGCGATGCGTAGGGCGTAGGGCGTGGTGTATGTGTTGCGTTCGTGGTGGCTGAGAGTGGAAAGTCTGGAGTCCAAGGTCGTAAGTCGAAGGTCCAAAGTCCATCAATGTCCAAGGTCAGGCAATCGGCGAAGCTCCTCGACTCCGCTCGGAACATTCGCCTCCCACAGCGTTAGAGCAATAATCGGTAATCAGTAACCGGATGTTTGCGGCGCCGGACAGAGCCGCGAGCGATCATCCCCGCCGTGGATGCGTGTGGCATATGAATGCGAACTCGGTTTCATGGATTGCGATGGTCTTCGCCGCCTGCCTGGTATTCGCCGCGGCAGTCGAAGCGGACGTCGTGGAACTCGATGACGGCCGGTGCATCGAGGGCAAAGTCGTAGCCGAATCTGATTCCGCGGTCACTCTCGCAGTCGGGGGCGGCGGTCGCGAATCGTTCCCCCGGAAGAAGGTGAAGCGCGTCTGCAAGGGCATGACCCTGCTCGACCTGTATTCCGAAAAGGAGCAGGCGGCGGGCGCGGAGGGGGCGCTCGAATTGGGGCTCTGGTGCGAGAGGCACGGATTCAAGGGGCTTGCGGTCCTCAGCTTCCGCAGGGCCGTGGGCCATGACCCGTCATGCGCCGCGGCGCACGAAAGGCTCGGCCACGCTCTCTGGGAAGGGAAATGGTTCGATTCCGAGGAAGAGATGATGGCGGCCCGCGGATTCGTCAATTTCCGCGGCGAGTTCGTTGCCCGGACCGAGATCAGCGCCAGGTCCGCGGGCTTTGTCGAGCATGAGGAAGACTGGTTCACCGCGGATGAGCGGAAGAAGATGGCCGAAGGAAGAGCCGTGGAACTGCCCGGCAGGGGGAAATGGAAGCGGGTGAGGACGCTGCATTACAGGCTTTTCAGCACGCTTCCATCCGCAAGGGGTCTCAAGTTCGCGGAGATGTCGGAGCAGGCGTACGCCGCCTTCAAGGCCCATTTCGGCGCGGAACCCTCCGTCATGCTCGAGGGAGACGTCTTCGGTGCCCTCCAGGACTTCGAGGATTTCGCCGTGGGCTCGGGCATGGCAATGCCGGGCAAGCTTCATACTCACGGCTTCTTCTCCGGCCGCAAGGTGCATTTCCCCTACGTGGACGATGAATACACGAGTCTCAATTACCTGATTCACGAGCTCTGCCATCAGTACGACTGCCTTTCCGGCCGGCCGATGAACGCTCCTCCGTGGTACTTCGAGGGGATTGCCTGCTTTTTCGCGAACCATGCAATCCGTGACGGAAAGCTTGCGGTCGCCCTCCTGGTCCCTTCCAAGAACTCCAACCTCTACTATCTGCAACACATGATCAGGACCGGCAAGGCATGGCCTCTGAAGGCAGTGCTGACCGGTGATCCCGGCCCCTCCATCGACAGGGACTTCTACAACCATGCGTGGGGGCTGGTCTGGTTCCTGACCCGCTGCGAGAAGGGCGGATATCCGGCGAAGTTCAAGGCTTACGAGGAGTTCGTGCATTCGCCCCAATCCGCCGGCAAGGACCTGCTGCAGTCTTTCGTCGAGATAATCGGGCCGATGGAGACCGTGGAGAAGGATTTCCTCTCCTATATCGCCTCAATCAAGGGCATCCCCTGGCGGGGCATCGGCAAGCCCGCGGGGGGAAAGTAGAGAATGCCGGAAAGGATGGGATCAATTAAGTAAGGTGTCCCCGGAATTAGACTGTGGGAGCCGCCGGAAAGCGGAGATAGCAGGTTAAAAAAAGTCTGTGGGAGCCGCCGGAAAGCGGAGATAGCACTAGGCGGCGATTATCAAGGGAAACCAGTTCCTCCTCAAATCCACCCCATCCTCCCCCGGAAAGCCGGATGGGCTGATGAATAAGCCCAGTCTTCCGGCTTTTCCACCAACCCTTCCCTGACGGGGTTATCGAGGACATATTTGATGAACTCGAATGGATCTTCGTTGGGTCTTATCAGATGATCGTGAAAACCGGTCTGCCAAATGCTTCCAGGAGGAAGCTTGTCCTTTGCAGCCCGCGAAAAACTCTCATTGAGCTTGCCAATAGCCATAGATAGGGAAACCGTGTCTCCGAGCTGAACGATTAAATGATAATGGCTGGGCATGACGACGAATGCGATGAGATTGAAAAGATTCTTCTTCTGAATCCTGAACAGACAATCCAGAAATACATCGGCATTTCCCGGCTCGGCCAGAACTCCACCGGCAGATTGTGCCAGATGCTTGGTGATTAGATATAAGGCTCCGGGGATGGATTTCCGCCCGATTCTCAGAGCTTTACTGCCGGGATTGGGCATATGGATCATGGGGGAAATGGAAGATTTTCAACCAATATATATTATCGCCGCCTTACTGAGCAACTGTTCTCCGGCGGCTCCCACAGACTTTTTTAAACCTGAGCAACTGTTCTCCGGCGGCTCCCACAGGCTTTTTTTTTAACCTGAGCAACTGTTCTCCGGCGGCTCCCACAGACTTTTTTAAACCTGAGCAACCGTTCTCCGGCGGCTCCCACAGGCTTTTCATTTCCTGAACAGATTCGGGATACGCCTGAATTCCCTGATTCTGTCCAGCAAGGCGGCGGAGAATTCGCCAAGCCGCGGCAGGAGAGGCGCAGACACTACCGCGAGGAACTGCTTTTCCAGCGAAGCATTGAGCATGGCCATGAATCTGCCGCCCCTCCGCCTGTGGCTGCGTTCGGCGAGCGCATGCTGCAGGAAGCAAATCGCGCCCAGGAGGACGAAGAAGCTCAGGAGGAACGAGACGTCGGGTATTTCGCCCCTGGATATCCTCATGACCGCCGCTGCCGCGAAATACACGACGTATGCGGCAGGCAGGATGTTGTATGCGACGTTTCTGAGGAATCCGGACGCGGATTGCTCTATGAAGACCCCGAGTTCCCTCATGACGAGGTTCATTGCCCCTGAAACCAGGTTTTCAGCTGTAGCCGATTCCGAAGGCTTTGCGGACTGGAGGGCCGGGCATGAGGAATCGACTCCCATGGACTCGAGCCTCGACATCGCCTCCGCCTTCGCCCGGCCTGCCAGCGCCCCGATTCTGGCGGTGTCGGCCCTCGAAAGGGCCGATTGCGCCTCAATCCTGAGCGAGGCGGGATCCAGCGCCCTTTGGAACGCCGGCTTGCCGGCGAAGACCGATGCGAATTTTTCCGCCGCCGCCAGATAGATTCCGAAAATCCCCCCGAGCGACATTGCGGGCGCGGCGAAGACGAAGCGCCTCAGGCCGGAGTCATCTTCGAAGAGCGCATGGCTGATTTCGTCCGCGATGTCCCGGGCCGCGGAAGCCGCGAGCTTTTCCGCCTCGGCCCGGATTCCCTCGAGTCCGCTTTCGAGCCCGTCGGGCACCGTCGATTTTATGGACGCGTAGACGTTCGATAGCAGCGAAGACAGGTTGGAATCCTTTATGCGCGCGATGGTCGCCCCGTCCATGCGTTCCTTGATTGCCGATTCGAAACGGATGTAATCGCCTTCGAAGAGGCCGGTCTCGCCCCCTGCCCTTGCCCTGAACGCGTTCAGCGCGGAAACCGCGTATACGTCCGGGGATTTGATGCCCTCGGCCTCCAGCGCCGACCTGAAATCCCCCGTCACTTCCTGAGGGATCCCGAAATCAGCCTTGTTGAGCAGGAAAACGAACTTCCTGCCCTCCTTGAACCGCCTCAACAGGCGGAAGAGGGACATGTTCCTGTATTTTTCCTGGTCGGCGACGCACACTACCATGTCGGCGATTTTCAGGATTTCCAGCAGCTTCCGCCTGTTTGAAGCGACCATGCTGTCGAAATCCGGCGGGTCGACGATGATCTTCCCCTTCAGTCCCGGGGCGTCGTTCAGCACGACCTTGTCCGCGTCGGAAACGACCTCGGAGACGGGTCCGATGTCGTTCTCCCTGTGGCAGTAGAAAGTGGACTGTATCGTGCAGGGCCTCACCGGCGAGGTCCTGGCAATCTCCGATGCGGCGACGGCGTTAATCAGCGTGGATTTCCCCACGCCCGTTCCCCCCACAATCGCAATCACCAGCGATCCTTCCAGGTTCCTTCGCTGCAGGGAAAGCGCGTCCAGGGTTTCCTCGAACTCGCGGCGGGCCGCCTGCACGCCTCTCAGGCAGCCGGCGGCGGACAGGAATCCGCGCATGGCCTGGATGGCCGCTTCATACCCGCCCGGTCCCCCGCATTTCGCGTCTGATTCCGTCATTTTTCGGGTATTTCGAATTCCGCAAGGAGCCTGGCCGTCTCCTCGAGTTCGCCTTCCGCCGGGACGGCCGGCATCGCCTGGGACAGCGGTTTCAGGACCAGGTCCCCGGCCATCGCCCTGAACCGCACGGCATGCAGTTCCCTGAACGCCGAGCGCTTCCCGTGGAAATACGCGCTGCCGAAAGTCTCGATGGCGAGCTGCATGAGCTTCGCCGCCGCCGGTCCGGTGACAAGGTCAGTAGGGCCAATCCCGCCGGTCACGAGGATGCCGGCAACTCCCGCGCCGATTTGGAGCGCGGCTTTGGAGGCTTTGACGAGCGCCCGCAGGTTCGGGCTCCGCCCGATTTTCTCAATCATCTCCGCCTTCATGCCGTCAATCCACGAGTCGAATTCGCGCTGCGCTCCGCTCCAAATCGACCTTGCCTCCGCTTCGACCGGACGGATCAGCGGCCCCGAGGCAGCAGCCCTCTGAATTTCCGCGAACAGGGGATCGGCCGAGGCCGCCTTGAACAACGACTCGACTACCCTGAGCCTGAGCATGTCGGCGGCCTCCGACGCCTTCTTCGCCTCGCGCTCCTTCCGGCGGGCCACGGCGGCCCTGGCCGCCTCGGCCGGGGATCCGCCGCCGCGAAGCGCAGACGCGATGAAGCGCAGCGCCCTGCCCGGGGCCCTGAGGACGTCGTCGACCACCGGCACGCTGAACCGGTCGAGGACCTCGCCGAACACGGCCTCGAGTTCGGGGAACTTCTCGGCGTCGAGGGCTTTGAGATATTCCGCGCATGCGGCCTCCGCCAGCGCGGACTGGGAGGCGAGGAACGCCCTTATCTTCGCGGCTTCCGCCGTTATGGCTTCAACCGACGACGAGAACCCCGCGCGAACGCGGCCAAGGGCTTCCCGGGCGCGGCGCCGCTTCTCCCCGGGCTCGCCGTCCGCCTTCAGGGCTTCCCTGAGATCCGCCCCGACGGGGCTCAAGCCCTGGGGCACTCCGGATCCTTCCTTGAACCTCATCGCCCTGAAAACCCTGATTTCCCTTCCCGCCGATCTTTGATTCAGGACCGACGCGGCGAAATCGGCGACGACTTCCGCCGCGTCCCGGCCGAGGAAGTTAATCAGGGCGTGCATGGAGGCCCCGGCGGAGATTGCCGCCTCGAGGAACCGGACGCAGGCCTCGTCGTTGTACTTGCTCGGCGAGGTCACGAAGACGACCGTATCGGCTGCTGCGAGAAGCCTGAGCGCAGCGTCCAGGTTCTCGGTCCTGTTCGAATCCACGTCCGGGGAATCGACAAGCACGAAGTCCCTGGCAGCCGGGGAGTCCTTCAGCGAGAAATGGAACATCGGGCCCGATTCCGCCGGCGAGTTCAGAACCGAGGGAGCGGAAAGCTCGCGGCGTCCGAATCCCTCCAGGAATCCGGGGTTTCCGATGAAGCCGGCGTTCGAGGAGTCGGAGAAGACCGCCGGTCTGCGTGTCATGCCCGCCCTCGGGTCCGGCGCCGAAATCCGCGCGCCTGCGATTGCGTTGAAGACCTCTGACTTTCCGACGTTGGTGCCGCCGGTCACGACCGCCACGAGGGGGGGCGCGAAGGACCTCTCCAGTCCGAGCACGACTCTTGCGCCGAAAAGCCTTCTTATGAAGGACAATTCCCCTTCGATTTCGGCTGCGCGGGGCATGCCCGGCACCGGTGCGGCCGAGTCGAGCCTTTTCCGGATTTCCACGGCTTTCTGAAGATAATCGTC
This sequence comes from Candidatus Kuenenia stuttgartensis, assembly GCA_020723505.1. Taxonomy (GTDB): domain Bacteria; phylum Planctomycetota; class JAKEIC01; order JAKEIC01; family DYIT01; genus DYIT01. The sequence continues at coordinate 4,165 of DYIT01000054.1, read as the reverse complement.
CATATCCTTCCGCAAACGGGCAGGGGCTATTCTATCGGGAGGAATGGGGCTGCGCCAAACCCTTTTATTGCCGGGCGATGTGCGGTAAACTGTGGGATTCCGTCCCTCAGGCGCCCGATTCCGGCGCTGCGGCGGTTTTTTCGAGGTGGACATGGCTCTTTCTTCGATAGAGGAAATCCTGGCGGATTTGCGGCAGGGCAAGCTCATCGTCCTCGTGGACGACCCGGAACGGGAGAACGAGGGAGACCTCGTCCTCGCCGCCGACCTGGCCACGCCGGAGGGCATCAATTTCATGGAGACCCACGGCCGCGGCCTCATCTGCCTCGCGATATCCGGCGAAATCGCTGACAGGATGGACCTGTATCCCCAGGTGCCCGAGAACACATCCAAGATGGGCACGGCCTTCACCGTGAGCGTTGACGCCAAGGCCGGGACGTCCACCGGGATATCGGCGGCGGACAGGGCGCACACCATAAAGACCGTAATCGATCCCGGAAAGAAGCCGTCCGACCTGTCGAGGCCCGGGCATCTTTTCCCGATACGTGCGCGCGACGGCGGGGTCATGGTGAGGACCGGCCAGACCGAGGGATCGGTCGACCTGGCGAGGCTTGCCGGGCTTACGCCCGCCGCGGTCATATGCGAAATCAAGAAGGCCGACGGGTCGATGGCGCGCGTGCCGGATCTCGAGCAGTTCATCTCGAAGCACGGGATAAAGATGTGCTCCGTCGCCGACATAATCGAGTTCCGCAGGCACAGGGAGAAGATGGTCGAGAGGATTCTCAAGGTGGATTTGCCCACCCGCAACGGGCATTTCGACCTGTACTTCTACCGGTCGACGGTCGACGATGTGGAGCATATCGCCCTTTGCAAGGGGATGTACAAGGCCGACCTTCCCCCGGCCGACCGGACCGAGAAGGACCCCGTGCTGGTCCGGGTCCATTCCGAATGCCTGACCGGCGACATATTCGGTTCGAGGAGGTGCGATTGCGGGGCCCAGCTCACTACCGCCCTGAGGATGATAGAGGCGGAAGGCAAGGGGGTGTTCCTCTACATGCGCCAGGAAGGGCGGGGGATAGGCCTCGCCAACAAGCTCAAGGCCTACGTTTTGCAGGAGCACGGGCTCGACACGGTGGAGGCGAACGAGAAGCTGGGCTTCAAGGCGGACGTCCGGAACTACGGGGTGGGGGCGCAGGTCCTGAAGGACCTCGGCATCGTCAAAATGAGGCTCTTGACCAACAACCCGAAGAAGTACGCCGCGCTTGCCGGCTACGGCCTCGAGATTGCCGAGCGGATTCCCATCGAGACCAAGCCCACGAAGGAGAACGTCAAGTATCTCCAGGCGAAGAAGGACAAGCTCGGGCACATACTGAAGGAGGTCTGAATCGGATCCCCGCCGGCGGCGGTCCCCGAACCGCCCGCCCGGGGTTGTCACAGGCATGGACAGCAAGAGGCAGGACTATTCAATCGCTCTTCTGGCGCTGAGGCACCAGCTCATATCGAGGGAGGATTTCCGCAGGTGCGCGGAGCGACTCCGCGAGGAATCCGACAGTTCGGCGGGCGAGGTGCTGGTGGAGATGAAGCTTCTGAGCCAGAAGGAAATCGCCGCCCTTTCGATACTGAGGGACGCGCTCGCGGACCGCGGCTGCGCTCCAGCTCCGCCTGCAACGCGGCCGTCGGTCCCTTCCGGCTCGCTCGACGAGACGGTGGACATGAGGCCCGGGGCGGCCGTCAGGCACAGGAGCGAGCCGCCCGACGGCGAGAAGAAGGCCGGGAAGTACGTCTTCGTCGAGGAGATTGGGCGAGGCGGAATCGGCGTGGTGCACAACGTCTTCGATTCCGATTTCAACCGCCACCTGGCCATGAAGGTCATGATTGGCGGCGAAACCGCGCCTCCGGAGAGGTACCTGAGATTCGTGCGGGAAGCCAAGCTCACGGGGCAGCTCGAGCACCCGAACATCGTCCCCGCCTATTCAATCGGCAAGCTCGATACGGGGGAGCCCTATTTCACCATGCGCCTAATCAAGGGGCGTTCGCTTTCCGAAGTGCTGAGGAAAATCGCGGATGGGGACGCGGAAATCAGGGCTGATTTCTCGAGGTGGCGCCTGCTTTCAATCTTCCAGGGCATATGCATGGGCATGGCCTTCTCTCATGACAAGGGAATCATACATAGGGATTTGAAGCCCGAGAACGTGATGATTGGGGATTTCGGCGAGGTGCTCATCGTGGACTGGGGACTGGCCAAGTTCAAGGAGAGCGAGGACTTCGTCATGCCCGTGGGGCGGGAAACCGGCGAACTTGCGGTCGATCTGACCGCCGACGGGACCATAATCGGAACCCCCCTTTACATGGCGCCCGAACAGGCGCAGGGCCGGATCGCCGATATAGACGAGCTGACCGACATATACCAGCTGGGCGGAATCCTGTACGAGATTCTCGCGCTGAGGCCCCCATTCGAGGGGAAGAACCTCGACGAACTGCTCGAGAGGATTTCGAAGGTGGAGTTAGCGCCGCCGGGTTCCAGGGCGCTTGGGGATTCCGTCCCGCCCGAGCTGGACAGGATATGCGTCAAAGCCATGTCCAAGAAGAAGGAGGAAAGGTACGAGAGCGCCAGGGCCGTACACGACGCCGTCCGGGACTACATAGAGGGCGCCAAGGAGAAGATTCGCAGGGCCCAGGAAGCCCAGACGGCGGTCCGGGAGGGCAGGGAGCTTGCGAAACGCTACTTCGCGATGCGGAACGTGGTCAAGAAATACGAGAACACTCATGCGAAGATATCCCGCAAGTTCAAGGGATGGGAGCCTGTGGCGCAGAAGAAGGAGCTGTGGGCGATAGAGGACCAGATTGAGCGCATGCACGTCCTCAAGGGCAGGCGGTTCGCCGACGCTGTGAACAAGTTCGTGTCCGCCCTGGAGCTCGAGGAGAACAACGCCGAGGCGAGGAGAAACCTGGCCGACCTGTACTACGGCAGGTTCCTGGAGGCCGAGGCGCAGGACGACGTGTCCTCCATGAACTACTTCCTGGCCACGGCAACGTATTTCAACGACGGGCAGCTCAACGAGAAGATCCAGGGGGACGGGGTCATCGAAATCACGACTTCGCCTCCCGGAGCCCTCGTATACCTCTACACGTACGTGGAAAAGGACAGAATCCTCACGCCGAAAAGGGAGAAGTTCCTCGGCGCCTCCCCAATCGCGAAAATGCCCGTCCCGATGGGCAGCTACCTCCTGATTCTGAAGCTCCGGGGATACCCGGACATCTACTATCCGGTTATGGTGTCGCGGCAGGAGGACGCGAAGGTCGAGGTGGAGCTCCTCGCCGCCGGCGAAATCGGGCGCGATTTCATCTACGTGCCGGCGGGCAAGTGCATTCTCGGCGGGGACCAGAACGCCAACTTCCCGCGGTCGAGGTCCGAAGAGGTCATTCCATCCTATTTCATCGGCAGGTTCCCGGTCACCTGCGCCGAGTACCTTGAGTTCCTGAACGCGATTCCGAGGGAGGACGCCTTCTCGTTCGTGCCCGGGGAGCCGGGGACATCCATGCCTCTGTGGCCCGTCGCGGGGAGGGAGAAGTTCAAGCTCCCGGAGAAATCCGTGCCCTTCAAGTGGCATCCCGACATGCCTGTGGTCGGCGTCAACTGGCACATGGCGAACGCCTATGCGAAATGGAAATCCGACCGGGATGGAAGGGCTTTGAAGCTGCCCTCCGAGTCGGAGTGGGAAAAGGCGGCAAGGGGCGCGGACGGCAGGTTCTACCCGTGGGGAAACCACTTCGAGCCCACGTACTGCAAGAACAGCCTCTCCAGGGAAGGCGACCCGGCTCCCGAGCCGGTCGGGGCCTATCCTACCGACGTTTCCCCGTTCGGAGTCCGCGACATGGCCGGAGGCGTGAAGCAGTGGCTCGAGACCACCGCAGGAGCCGCCACGCAGAGCTACATGCTGCGGGGAGGGTCGTGGGCCCAATTCGCATCCGCAGCCAGGGCGGCTTCCAGGTTCGGCGATTCCTCGTGGGCGACTTCCCATTTCTACGGATTCCGCCTCGCCACACTCGAAAAGGCCAAGCCTCCCCCTGCGGACTCGCGGCCGCGGATCGAGTAGCGACGGTCCCCGGCCGGCCGAATCCGCAGTTACTAAGGAGTGCAGAATAATATTGACGCAAATTCGACGCT
>DYIT01000053.1:13950-28936 GCA_020723505.1 Candidatus Kuenenia stuttgartensis | reverse complement strand
CAGACTTCTTACCGGCAGCAAGTCTTTCCCGGCGGCTCCCACAGACTTCTTACCGACAGCAAGTCTTTCCCGGCGGCTCCCACAGTTGAGGTTAGAGTCCTTGAGAAATCCTTCAGCGTGGTCAGCTTTATTCAGCGTTGCCAGTGTCGATGGCAAATACCAATTCGCACTTACCAGTAAAAAAAAAGGCGGGCTCGAGGCCCGCCTTTGTATGGCACCAATCTAACATCTGATATCAGAACTTCATCTCGATTCCCGCGAGAACCGCATGGGTGTACGACCTCGGGCTGCCGGTCCCGTGGAGCTCCGCGACGTTCCGCAGGAACGCGCTGTCGCGCAGGGCCGCGACCGAGATGAAAATCTTCGCTTCCTCGGTCACGTCCCAATTGAGCTTCACGTCGATTTCCCACCCGAGATTCCTCTTGCTCTCGCCGGTGAACGTCTGGCTGTAGGTCCAGTACTCGCCGACGCCGTTCGTATTGACGTCCATCACGTCCTTGGGGACGCTGATCAGCCAGAACGCGCCGCCCGAGATCCTGAGGGAGATGCAGTTGAGCGAAGAGGGCAGGTGGAATCCCATCTCGCCCTTTATCGCCCAGTAGTTGCAGTCGATGTCGTAGCCGACCTCGTTGCCTTCCAGTATGATTGTCGAGTCGACGTTCTCCATGGACATGAAGTCGCCGTTTTCCTCCATCACGTCGCCCCTGTCGCCGGACAGCCTCCAGTAGGAGACCTCGAAGTAGGGGTGAATCTTGGAGTCGTCGGTGACCTTGAAGCGCAGGCCGCCGTAGCATCCGTACGCCTCGTGGCGAATCAGCGCCCTGTCCATCCCAGTGGGCGTGGCGTAGTTCTGAACGAAGTACTTGCCGCCGTACTGGTAATGCGCCTCGCCGAACAGCTCGATTTCCGCCGACCTGCCGATGTCCAGGAGCAGGTCGAACCCGAGCCCCACGTCCGCGACGAGGGAGTGTTCGCCGAGGAAAGCCACGGCGATTACGTTGATGAGGCTGCGGTCGTCGTAGCTCTCCTCTTTCTTGAGCCCCTTCTCCTGCGTCCCGATGTCGAACTGGAAGTCAAGGTTCAGGAACATGACGTTCGTGTCCTTGTACGCCATGCCGCCTTCCATGACGGTCACGGCCCCGAAGTCGAGAATCACGTCCTGGCCCATCTTCCACGTGATGACCGCTCCGCCCGCTTCGCTCTCCTTCGACTGTCCGGAGAAATTATGAATCCAGGCGTTGCCGCCGAAGGACTTGTTCCTGGAGAAATTGTATGCGGCTTGGACCATTCCCGACGCATGGCCCTGGTTCGAGGCCGTGCCGTTGGCCCTTCCGACGAGGCACGGGAGGCCGGTGAACGGGTTTTCCGACCTGGTGTCGAGGAGGAACACGTCGCGGCCGAGGTTCCTGGTGTCGAACTTGACGTCCATGAGCCCGACCTTGAGGGATATGTCGAAGTCCTGCCCGAATATCTCCTCGACCTTGAGCCAGCCCTGCTGGAACGTGGCGATCTGCATGTTGTCGCCAATCCTGTGGGATTCGCCGGCGAAAGCGTCGTCAATCGTCTCCATCTGGACGAACAGGTTCGCCGTGTTGGAGATCCTGATGTTCAGGTTCAGCGTGACGACCGCGTCCAGATAGAACTCGTCCTTGCCTTGCGGGGCGCCGGAGCGATTGAACACCTGGTCGAATTCCCGGTCGCGAAGCACGCCGGCGAGTTTCACGCCGCCTCCGAATTCCCCGATTTCGCTTTTCGGCTTGCCTTCAGGCTTCGTCTGGGCATCCGCCGCCGCGCAGGAGAGAAATACGGCAAATGCGGCCAGACCTGCTGAGAACCGACTCATCGACTCCTCCTTTCCGCTCACGTCCGCCGGGTGAGGCGAAACATCCGGGCCGATTCCGGGTTTGATAAGCAAATACCCTCTTGGAACCGGTCCGTGAATTCAACTGAAGTCCATTCCCTGACTTATAATTGGCGGAATTCTACTCGAACACCCGCCTCTTATCAACATAAAAACCAGGACCGGGAACAAAAAAGTTGGGCCGGCGCGAGCCGCCCGCAAAAACGTACGCCTGAAGGACGAGCGAAGCGCGTTCCTTCGGGGCGAAGCGCGTGAAATAGCCCGGACGAGCCTGGACTGCATCCGCGTCAGGTTCCGGTTCGCCCGGATTATGATTTGGCGCGGGCTTACCGTCCCGATTCGCCGGAAAGCATGCGGTTCGCTCCGCATATCGCAATCGCGAGCGCGTCCGATGCGTGGTCCGGCGAGGGGGGGGTCTCGAGCCCCAGAAGCATCCTCACCATCTCCTGCACCTGCTCCTTGGCCGCGTCACCCCTGCCTGTGACGGCCTTCTTCACGGCCTTGGGCGAAAACTCGAGCACCCTTATGCCGTGATTCGCCGCGCAGACCAGGGCCACGCCGCGCCCTTCGCCCATCTTGAGCGCAGTGGCCGCGTTCTTTCCCGCGAAGACCTTCTCGAAGGCCGCCTCGTCCGGCCTGACCCTCCTCATGACCCCGCCCAGGCCCTCGTAGAGGCTCTTCAGCCGGTCCGCGAACGGCTCGACCTTCCGGATGTCCACGCACCCGAATTCGATGAGCCTGAGTCTCCTTCCGTCCGATTCTATTGCTCCGAATCCGGCCACCTGCGTGCCTGGGTCGATGCCCAGTATCACAGCCATCAGCTTCGACTCCTCTGGTCGGGTCCATTCATGAAAAACTAGAACAGTCCCACGACGACTCCGGCGGCCATGGCAATCTTGAAAATTATGTCCACTATGTCCTTGGTGAGGTCGTAGCCGCTCACGACAGTCGTCTTGGGGGGGATGATGATGATGTCCCCGCGCTCGATGACCCTGCCGGTGCGCCCACGAACCCATCTCAGGTTCTCCGAGTCCCATCTTATGACGTAGCCCGCGCCCACGGACCTGGGCTTGGCGGATCCGTCAGCCTTCACGATGTAGATTCTGTCCGAATCCGCGCCCTCCCTCTGGCCGCCCGCGAGGTTGACGTAGTATTCGAGCCTCTTGCCCTCGAGGAAGAGGACCGATCCGGGATTGAACACCTCGCCCTGGAGGGTGATGGAGACCGGGACCTCCGGTATCGCCAGCGCGTCTCCGTCCTTCATTTCGAGATTGAAGACTGATTTCTCGAACTCGGCGGAATCCTGCAGCACGATTGCGAGCCTGCCTGCGACGGGAGTATTCTCCAGTTCCGCGAGCAGCCTCCTCCTCGCTTCAATCGAGCTCTGCACCTTCCTCAGGACCTGCTCGTTCACGGCCTGCATCGAGAGCTCGGTTTCGAGTTCCAGCATTTTGTTCTTCTGTTCCGAGATGAAGCGCTTCAGGGACTGTTCCTGGATTTCCCTTATGCTTGAGCGAGTGAAGAACGCCCCGGGGAGGAACGCCCGCTTCGTGTACCCTCCGGCCCTCTTGACCAGGTCCGAGAGCTTGTCTCCCTTCTTCATCACGTAGGTGCCCGGGAAGGCCACCTCTCCGGCAATGGACGCCTTGACGAAGTAGTCGGCGCACTTCTTTATGATGATTCTGTCGAAGTTCTCGAGGAGGAGGTTGTGGCCCGGGTCGCCGTTGAGCGCCTTCCCCAGGTCGAACTCGATCGTCTGAATCGTGAACTCGGCCCTTCCCGCCGACGAATCCTGGACGCGCCTCACGATTTCCGCGGAATCCAGGTACGCGTCCTTCAGGATTCCCCCGGCCCGGAAGACCATGTCCGAGACCCGCATGGACTCGGTGAGCTCGCAGGTCATGGGATTCCTGACCGCGCCGATAATCGTCGCCTCGGGAGCAGGCCTCACGTCCGGGCTCGCGTAGACGAGGACCTCGTCGAACGGCATGAGCCTCGGGTCCGCGCCGCCGCGGAAAGCCGACGCCAAATCCACTGCGATGGTCTCCCTCTGAGCGGGCGTCTTCTGTCCCCCGTGGGCGAAGCCGTATCCCTTCGACTTGTCTATGAGGCGGAGAATCTCGGCCCTGCCCATGAACGTGTCCGGCCTGAGCGCCTTCTGCGCGATGAACAAAAGCCCGGTCACCGTCATGCCCTCGCGGAAGGGATACGTCCCGGGGTTCTCCACGTGGCCCGAAATCCTGACGAAAAGCCCCCGCGCCGTCTCCTCGAGGGTGAGGACGTCCAGGACGTCCATCTTCCTGAGCAGGACGTCCGCGCCTGGGTTCCCGGCGAGAACCGCGGCGAGGTCAACTCTGATGACCTCCCTGTCCGGCCTGTAATCGATGCCCTTCACCGAGACCTTCACGTCCTCGCCTGCGGCCGCGAGACGCAGCAGGTCCGCCCTGCCCAGGTACGTGCCCGGGAGAACGCCGCCCGCGAGCGCGAGCAGGTCCGAGACCTTCATGCCCTCGCGCCACTCGAACTCGCCCGGCCTGACGACGCTGCCCTTGACGGACACGCTGTTCCGGACGACGGCGTCGACCGCGAACACCTCTATGCGGTCGCCGTCCGCCGCGGCCGCCGCGGCCGGGTCTCCGGACACGTCCATGATTTCGCGCCTCCTGCCCTCGACCGTCCGCTCGACCCGTATCACGCCCCTCAAGCTCCGCGAAGTGAACCCGCCCGCGAGGGAAATCGCGTCGGCGATCGTCTTCTCCGCCTTGAACTCGTACAGCGCCGGCCTCGCAATCTCGCCGGCGACCTCGATTTGCGGGCCTGCGACCGGTATGAAGACAACGTCCCCGCTTGAAAGCCTCGCGTCCGCGGACTTGTCCCCGCGCAGAAGCATGTCGTAGAGGTCGAAGACCGAGACGGTCTTCCCGTCCCTTCGAAGCTCGATTCTCCTCATGGATCCCGACCTGCCGGGCCCTCCGGTGGCGAGCAGCGCGTTGAGGAGGGTCCCGACGGCGCTGATTGTGTACAGGCCCGGCTTGTCGAGCTCGCCCACCACGTAGACCTGGATGGACCGGAGCTTGCCCATGGTCACTGAAACGTTCACGTCCTTGTGGATTCTGCCGAGCACTTCGCGGAACGCGGCCTCGAGCTCGGAGAATCGCCTGCCTGCCACCCCGATTTCCCCCGATTTGGGCAGCACGACCCTGCCTTCCCTGGAGACGGAGAGGGTGAGCACGGAATCCGTCAGGTCGTTCCAGAAATGCACGACCAGCTGGTCGCCCGGGCCGACGACGTAGTCGTCGAACACGGGCAGCGTCAAATCTGGGAGGAAGTCGGAAGTCTTCCTGTCGAACAAGTCCGCTCCGAACCTCCTCGGCCGGGCAGAGGGAGCAGCGGCCTCTTTTTCCCCGGCCGCTGGCTCCGCGCCGGGGGCGGGCTGCTCCGCAGGCAGCCGCTTTCCTGCGGCGGCCTCCTTGTCCTTGCCCTTTGCCGTCTCCGGCCCGGCGGCCTGCTTTTCCCTCTCCGCGAGATCCTTGAGGGGGGCCTTCGGCTCCGTCTGGGCTTCCTTCGCATCCTTCCTGAAGAGCTTCTCGACCTTCGACTTGAGATCCGTCCCGAGCGCGGCCAGCCTCAGCTTCTCCTCGTCGTCGAGCGGCCGGACCTGCTCGCCTGCGGCGGCGAGCCGTATCTTCCGCTGCAGATCGGCGGGGAGCGATGCAATCCTCGCGAGGTCCTCGTCGGTGAGGCCGGCTTCCTGCCCGGACCCGGCCTCGCCGCCGGTCTCGGCCGGGGGCTTTCCCGGCTCTTCCGGACGGGCCGGGCCTGCAAGGATGCAGAAGGCGGCAGAGAGCAGCACGGGCAGAGCCGCCCGGAACGTGGCGTGAATCGCCTTCCGGTCAGAATTCATATCTCACCTCTACCGAAAAATCGAGCTCTTCCTCATCCGACGCCGAGGCCGTGCGGCCCGGATTCCGGATGCGCGCGAGCCTCAAGACGCCGGAGACGGCGAACCCCTCGATCTCCTCCGGGGAGAAGGAAGCCCCTCCCCTGATTTCGAACCGTTCCTCGTCCGCCTGGCCCGCGGCAAGCTTGCGCCTTAGCTCCCAGTCGACTCCTGCGAAGACCCTCGCGAAGCTCGCGGGAACCAGGGAAAGTTCGATGCAGACGTCGTCGGACCTGGGGCCGGCGTGGTGACCTATCGGAAATCCCTTGTAGTTGTTCCCCGTCCGCCAGATTTCGTGGGTGTACGCGTCCCTGTGAATCCTCGACCATTCGACCCTGAGGTCCGCGCCGATTCCGAGGACGAACGCGCAGAACTGCATGCCGACCCTGGTGCTCCAGCGGTAGGGGATGAGGTTGCTCACGCTCTCTCCGAAGGCCTCCCAGTACAGCGACGCTCCGGCGCCGGGAACGCCCACACGGATCCTCCCGTCGACCCCGGTGCGCTGGTCCGCGACGTCCGGCCTGCCCTTGCGGTCGTCGTCCTCGAACCCGAACACGATGCGCCACAGGTCTCCCGTCCCCGGCTTCTCTACGGTGTCGCCGTCGAAGAGGAAGGTCCTGGAGAAGCCGAATTCAAACCACGGGAACGGCCGGAGGTTGATCTTCATTCCAGCGAAATACGGGTGCGGAACGACCCGGGAGGACGCGCCCTCCAGCCTAGTGAAGAAGAGCTCGTATTTGACGGGTCCAAGCGCGGAGAATATCCAGGGCAGCAGCACGGGCTGCGGGTTCGAGACCTTGAGGAGCTTGAAGGGCTCCGGATTGTCCGAGACGAGCAGCGAATCGTGGCCCGACGGGCCCCAGCACACCGAGTCGAAGCCGCCGCAGAGCTCGAAGTTGAACACAGTGAGCTTGACCATGCTGTGCGGCATGCGCACCAGCGTCTCTTCGCCGCCGGGAGGAGGGCCTTCGGGGCAGTGGAGGACCTCGGCATCGAGGTTGAAGCAGAGGAAGTCGAGGAGCCTGCCGTGCATCGACCCCCACGCGATAATCGCCGGGCCTTCGGGCAGCCTGAGCCCTGCCTGCCTTTCGGGCGGGAATGCGCCGCCCGAATTCACGTATCTCGCGCCGAGAGCCTGGATGGGCTTCACGTAGTTCTCGCCTTCGCCCTCGTCGGTCGTCTCAACGTACGTGACCTCGGCACCGTATCTTTTCAGGCATCTCCTGATTTCATCGAGGAGCGAGCGCGGGATTAACTCCCCTTCGGCGTCGGCCGAGTCCCAGGCCTCGAGCAGGAGCCGGGCTATCTCCTCGCGGCAAAGGGGCCTTATGCAGGAGATTCTCGAGTGAATCAGGCCGAGGCAGTCGAGCCTGTCGAGGAAGGCGTATATCGGATCATCCGGCGGGACGTTGGGGCCCGATCCGGCGATGGCGGGCGCAGCGGCCGCGAGCACGACGGCAGCTGCCAGCATGGCGGCTAAACGGTGTTTTACGGTCATTCGAGTTCGCGCAATAGCCTTGGAGCGAAACGGAGATTCTAGGGGGAAGAGGCATGCGTGTCAACTTTGACCGCGAATACGGCGGATGTTATAACCCGGACGGGCGGGAGCGGGAAATGCCGCCGGCCCGTCAGTCACCTGGTGAGAATAATGCTGTGGGAATTGAAAGGAATCAGGGGAAGGTGCGCGCGAAGCGCGTGATATAACCCGGACGAGCCTTGAATTGCGTCAATGTTCAGTCACGGCTCGTCCGGGTTATGTTTGGAGGTCACGGATGCGTTCCCAGAAGATGATTATGGTCCTCTGCGGATCCCTTCTTTTCATGGCGGGCATCGTCGTCGGCCGCGGGGGGCTCGAGGCCGGCCACGCGTCGGGGCAGATTAAGGCCGACTACGAGACGCTCTACGGCCAAGCCATGACCATGGCCCTTGTCCGGAGGGTGATCCGCGAACGGTACGTCGAGGAGGTCGACGACAAGCGCATCGTGCAGGGGGCGCTGCGCGGGATGGCGTCTTCGCTCGACGACTACAGCGAGTACATGGACGGCGAGGAATACGACGACCTCAGGATGGAATCCGAGGGCGAGTTCGAGGGAATCGGCATCGTGGCCGCGTCCAAGGCGGGCTGGATAGAGGTCATCACTCCCATGACCGGGGCGCCCGCGGCGAGGGCCGGGGTCATGCCGGGCGACAGGATTATCGAAATCGAGGGAAAGCCCACTCTCGGGATGTCGATGACCGAGGCTTCCTCGCTGCTCAGGGGCAGGCAGGGGACGGCGGTCACCTTCAAGATAGCGCGGCCGGACAGGGCGGAGCCGCTTTCCCTGACGGTGATGAGGGAGAAAATCAGGACGCCCAGCGTGTACGCCGAGCTGCTCGCCGGCGGGACTGGATACGTCAGGCTTTCGGTGTTCCAGGAGGACTCCCCCGAGGAATTCGAGAAGGCGATGGAGTCGCTGGCCGGGAAGGGGGCCAATGCCATTGTCCTGGACTTGAGGAACAACGGAGGCGGGCTGCTGGACGCGGCGATCAGGATATGCGACATGCTCCTGGAATCCGGGACCATCGTCTCCATAAAGGGTCGCGGGGAATCGGAGAACCAGGAATGGAAGGCGAGCGGGAAGGGGAGTTCCTTGAAGCTTCCGCTCGCGGTCCTCGTGAACGAGGGGAGCGCGTCCGCGGCGGAAATCGTCGCCGGGGCCGTATCCGACAACTCCCGGGGCAAGCTGGTCGGGACGCCGACCTTCGGCAAGGGGTCGGTCCAGACGATCATACCGCTTTCCGACGGATCAGCGCTCAAGCTCACGACCGCCCTTTACCACACGCCTTCCGGGAGGACATTCTCCCACGAGAAGGACGGATACGGGCTGAAACCCGATTTCGAGACGCCGCTCAAGCCCGAACAGAGGGACCGCGTGTTCCGGAGCCTGTCTAACGGCGTCCCCGATCCCGAGGGCGATCCCCAGCTTGCGAAGGCGATTGAGATACTCGGGGCGAGATAGGGGGCCGACGGTACCCTGCAGCTTGTCTCATGACTTTGCGCAGCGGGCGGTATTTGCTTGAAATCCCGCTGGGTTCGGTTAACTTGCTTTTGTCACGCAGTTTATTATGCCTGAATATGGATCAGCCCGATCCGAACGAGTCGTTTTCCAGGAAGCATGCCGTCCTGCTCGGAGGAGGGGACCACAGCGCAAGGCTAATCACCGCCCTTCTCGAAGAGATGGAATTCGGATCCATCACTTCCGTGCCCGACGGGGAGTCGCTACTGAACATCATAGGCAACAGGGCTCCAGATTTGGTCGTCGTAGACCTCGATGCCACGGAAGGCGGCGGAAAGATAGTCAACGCGGCGCTCGAGGCCGCCCCGGACCTCCCCCTGGTGGTCGTTTCCAGCTACGCGACCATCGAGGAATCGGTGGAGCTCATGAAGAGCGGCGCGAGGGACGTCATCCGCAAGCCCCTGGACCTCGCGACCGTCAAGAACAAGATCATAGGCATCATGAAGTCCTGCAAGGTCAGGACCGACCAGGAGGCTTCCCTGTGCGTGGGCCCCTACACAATCATCAAGGAGATCGAAAGGGGCGGGATGGGCATCATCTACAAGGCGAACGACAACGCGACGGGCCAGCTCGTGGCGCTCAAGGTCCTGAAGACGGGCCGGAACGCGCCGATTGAACAGGTCCTGAGGTTCCACAGGGAGGCGTCGGCCATCTCGAAACTAGTGCATCCGTACATCGTCTCGATAATGAACACTGGGTTCTCCGGCGACGATTACTTCATCGCCATGGAATTCATCGATGGAAAATCCCTGGACGAGGCCGTGTACGAGAACAAGATTAACGCCCTGCAGACGGTGGACATCATCATCAAGGTGCTGGACGCCGTCAGGTACGCGCACGAGATGAACGTCATCCACAGGGACCTGAAGCCGCCCAACATACTCCTCGACAAGGATTTCAATCCGCACATAATCGACTTCGGGCTCGCTACGTACGTCAAGGGGAATATAAGGCTCACCCGCACGGGCATCGTCATGGGCACAATCGGCTACATCGCCCCGGAACGGATTAAGGGCGGCGCGGCGGATGAAAGGGTGGACATCTATTCAATCGGCGCCATTCTTTACGAGGCTCTGACCAAGAAAATCCCGTACGAAACGGACTCGCGCGTGATTTCCGTCCCGACCTCCTCCGAGGACCTCGTGCCGGTCCGCAGCATAAGGCCGGACATACCTCCCCACCTCGAGGCAATCTGCCTCAAGGCCCTTGCCGTGAACCCGGAGGACAGGTATTCGTCCGCCGAGGAGTTTCGGAACGCGCTGATCGCCGTCAGGGACCGGCTGGCTGCCGAGTTCCAGCAGGAATCGAAGCCCGTTTTCCGCGCAGGCGAGCTGAAATTCTGATTCGCCCGTAAAAAAAGCCTCGATTCCGGGCGAATCACTTCAGACCGGAGGCGGAATCATTCTTTATATACCCTCCCCACTCTTCTGCCCAGTTTCACGGGGATTTCGTACGGTATGGTGCCCACGAGCTGGGCGATGTCCTCGACCCTGATTTCCTTTCCCCCGTCCGATCCGATGAGCACGACCCTGTCCCCCACCGACGCTCCGGCGACATGGCCGACGTCAATCGTCGTGTAGTCCATCGAAATCCTTCCCACCACGGGCGCCTCGACCCCTTTCACGATGACCTTCGCCTTGTTAGACAGGAGATAAGGATATCCGTCGTCGTATCCCACCGGGAGCGTGGCGATTCTCGTCGCCCTCGGGGACGCGTATCCGGGCTGGTATCCAATCGTCGCGCCTGCGGGGACGTCCTTCAGGAAAACGATCTCGGTGACCAGGCTCAGGGCCGGCTTGAGCCTGGCGCCAGCCCTCCTCAGCATGCCCGCGGGATCGATGCCGTAGAGGGCGATTCCCGGCCGGACCATGTCGAAATGCGACTCGGGATGCAGGAACACGGCGGAGCTGTTCGCGGCGTGCCTCAAGGGCGGATTAATCCCCATGGCCTGCAAATCGCACAAAAGCCTCCTGAACGCGTTGAGCTGGGTCATCACGACGTCCCTGTCGGGCGTGGGGAAATGCGTGAATATGCCCTCGATTTCGAGTCCCTTCATCTTCGAAATCGCTGCCGCCAGATCCGGGACCTTCGCGGGAAAGAGCCCGAGCCTGCCCATGCCCGTGTCGACCTTGAGGTGGACTTTCGTCCTCTTCCCCCTCGATGCGCTCTCGGCGTCGAGCAGCCTGGCGAAGTCCAGGTCGGCGGCGGCGACCGACACGTCGTATTCGACGACAGGAGGCACGCTCCGGGCCGGAGTGGCGCCGAGAATCAGTATGGGAGCAGCGATGCCCGCCTGTCTCAGCTCCACAGCCTCGGCCACGTCGCCGACGCCCAGATACTCCGCGCCCGACCTCACGAGCCTGTAGGCGCATCCGACGGCGCCGTGACCGTAGGCGTCGGCCTTGACCACGCCCATCACCTTCACGCCCGGGCTTACTGCTTTCCGGACTTCGGCGAGGTTCGAGGACATCGCGCCGAGGTCAATCTCCGCTTCAAGGCGGAACATCTCGCGGATTGCCGCGGATTCGGTCCTCTTCATCTGCGGACCTCGGAATTCCTGCCTGCGGGCGGTCCCCACGGCTTCAGGTATCTGAGCTCGAGGGGGGCGTCTCCGTTCCCGCCGAGCGACCTGCCCTCCGCAATCGCCGCCACGCATGACGACTTGATTCTGAATTCCCCCTCCCTGACCTCGAATCCGGGCTCGAACAGGCTCCTGTATGCCTCTGCCCCCGATCCGAAGAGAGCGGCGCCTCGGGGAGCGGAAGACGCGAGATCGGCGGGGGCCAGGATTGAATCGCCGGAGAGGCGATTGAGTCCCAGGCCCTTCATGAATGCGGCGGCGTAAACCATTCCCCAGCCCGCGTCAATCACGGGCATGATTGTCCCCCCGAACGGGCACGACGCCGCGAGCGCTTCGAGCGAGCTCACGCCCGCGGTCCTTGCCCCGGTGAACATCGCGGCCACCCTCGCGAAGGCGGCCCCTATGCGTATCCCGGTGAACGACCCGGGGCCCGCCGAGACCGCGAACAGGCCTACGTCGGCGGGATTAAGACCGGCCGAGGCAAGAGTCTTCGCCAGGGCGGGGGCGAGGTCCCGGCCGTGGGAAAGCCCTTCGGCGAAAACCTCCTCGTGGAGAGTCCTTCCGCCCTCGAAGGCGCACACCGACCCGGTTCTGCCGCTGGTCTCTATTCCCACGGTTATCACGATCATGCTCCGTAACCCGGACGAGCCTGAATCGAACAGGGATTCAAGCGCGGACGATAACCCGGACCGGGCTTTTGCACAAGCGGGCTTTTACGGACAGGCCGGCGGATGGAGGATGGAACCTGCCCTGTTCATCTCATTCTGAAGCTCATTTCAGGAACTCGATACAAAGAGGGACGGGTTGTCCTTTGACCGTCGTCAAATCGCGGCACTCAATTGCCGCGATCAGCCCACGGTCTTCGACGGTCCAAGGGCGACGCATGCGTCGCCCCTACGGTCAACGGGCGACCGGAGCGAAGCCCGCCATCGCCTCACCCCAGCACTCTAGACCACGGCGGGGGGGGTGTTGCTACGGCCCACGGTTTACGGTTGCTGCTTACTGCTAACGGTTTACAGTTCACCATCTCCCCCCATCCCTCCCACCTACCCATCCACCCTTCTACGCACGCACCCCGCGACACGTCCATCCCCTCCGCTTAATCCATCTGCCCATACACGCTTAACCCTCGCACCCTCGACCCTATACCCTCTACCCTTCAGACCTTGGACCTTTGACTTTGGACATTCGATGCCGTTCGACTCCCTCGCCGGATGCCGGCATTGCAGACCCGGGACACGACTCTGCATCGCTGATGGGCCGCCTTGCAGGTTTACATCCGCGGCGGTTTCCTGTATGAATCACCAGAGCCGGCCCGCTGGACGGGCTCGATTTCCAGGGATTCGTCATGCATGACTTCAAGGTGCTGAAGCAGGACCCGGGGACAGGGGCGAGGCTGGGCAGAATCGACACCGGCCGCGGCTCCATATCCACGCCTGTGTTCATGCCAGTGGGCACGCAGGCGGCTGTGAGATGCGTCAAGCCCGACGACCTGTTCAAGGCGGAGATCATCCTGGCCAACACCTATCACCTCTACCTTCAGCCCGGCACCCATATAATAAGGAAGGCGGGGGGCTTGCATTCGTTCATGGGGTGGCCGGGCCCCATACTGACCGACTCGGGCGGCTTCCAGGTCTTTTCGCTGCCCAGGAAGGAGATTTCCGAGGAAGGCGTGGTCTTCGAGTTCGAGAAGGGCGGCAAGCCGGCGAAGCTCGGGCCGGAGACGTCAATGGAAATCCAGCTCGCTCTCGGATCGGACATCATCATGGCCTTCGACGAATGCGCCCCCTATCCGTCCACGAAACCGGCTGTCGCGGAAGCCGTACGGCGCACGGCGAGATGGGCGAAGCGCTCGAAGGACGCGGTCGCAGGCAGGAGCGCGGTCTACGGCATCGTGCAGGGCGGCACTTACGGGGATTTGCGGCGCGAGTCCGCGGAGCTGACGGTGGGCATCGGTTTCGACGGCTACGCCATAGGCGGCGTATCGGTAGGGGAGGGCACTGACCTCATGCTCGAGGCCGTCGCCATGTCCGCGCCGCTGCTGCCCGCTGACCGCCCGCGGTACGTGATGGGCGTGGGAAAACCCGACGAGATTCTCAGTGCCGTTGCGCATGGGATAGACATGTTCGACTGCGTTATACCGACCAGGCACGCAAGGGGCGGAGTGCTTTACACGAGACGCGGCACTATCAGAATCACGAAGCGCGACTACCGGCTCGACATGTATCCGCCCGACTCCTCCTGCGGATGCCCGGTGTGCGCGAAATTCACGAGGGCGTACATCCACCACCTCTTCAAGGCGGGGGAGATTCTCGGCAAGATTCTGGCATCGATTCACAACATCGCGTTCTTCACGCAGCTCATGGAATCGGCCAGGAAGGCGATTGGCGGCGGAACATACACGGCGTTCCTCGATGCATTCATGAAGGAATACCGCACCGGCTAGGATTCGTGGAAAGCGCCTTCCAGGAATCGGCAGCCGCACCGCAACCAAGCGCAGAAACCGCTAATGAACGCAGAATAATATTGACGCGAATTCCACGCTGAGAACGCTGAATGATTTCTGAAAACGCTGAAAGAGTGCGTACTGAACCATTAGTCATCTGGTGATTTTTCCATTATAGAAATTGAAACGATTTCACATGCAGTGAACAAAGGAGCAGGTGAACAGGGGACCGCAGTTGAGCGGAGGTTACTCCCACGCTCGCCTGTTCCGCTGCTCAACTGCTCTCAACCCGGACGAGCCGGAACTAAAAGGCCTTCCAGGTTCCGGCTTGTCCGGGTTGGGAACTCTTCAGCGTGGTCAGCTCTTTTTCAGTGTTGTCAGTGTCGAAAGCCATGGTTTGGTAAATACTATTTCTCACTTATTAGTAATGCTTGCTCAAGCCTGCGATTTGCGGGCGACACACTGCTCGCCCCTGCCCAGGTCCGGGACATCGGGAGGAGAGGTCCCTGTGGGAGGCGAATGCATCGTGAGGCGTTCCGATGCTTCGCCGATTTCCCGGGAATTGTAACCACCGAAGACACCGAAGACGCCGATGGGGAAAGATGATTTTCGAAATCCACTAATCCTCGGTGTCTTCGGCGTATTCGGTGGTAATCTTTTCTCGCGGCCCACGGCGCCGTGCTCTGGATTCCGGCTTGCGCCGGAATGACGACACATGCCTCATCCGCCCTGCTGTCGCCATTATCCCTATATTCCCTCCCCTGCGGGATAATGCCTCCCACAAACAGCGCTGTTGTTCGATCATAGACCTTGGACTTGCGGGCCGTTTACTAATGAGTGCGAAATAGTATTGACACGATGGAACATTCGACACTGAAAACACTGAAGAGAAGCTGAGGACGCTGAGGCATGCCCGTGGCTTTGAAACGTATTCTTTCAGCGTCTTCAGAAATCCATCAGCGGTCTCAGCGTCGAAAACCTGTCAATATTATTATGCACTTCTTAGTAACTATCTCACCGCTGACCGCTCGAATAAACCACCGCGGCTTGACGGCCGCGGCTCTGTTCGTGGCCACTACTCACTGATTACCCCCCCCCCCCC
>DYIT01000053.1:0-13940 GCA_020723505.1 Candidatus Kuenenia stuttgartensis | reverse complement strand
ACTCTATACACTCTACCCGTACCCCCCACCCTGTCCCTGAATCCCGGACCGGAAACGACCTTGGACCTTGACTTTGGACATTCGACACTGAGTACTGCACGGTTTACGGTTTACAGCTTACGGCATTGACTACCGTCTTCTGACCCGTGACCTCTGCTGCTCGCCTACTCCCCCTTGCCTTCGACCATAATCCGGGCGAGGCATGCGGGCGCGAAAGACCCGGGGTATTCCTTCTCCAGGGACTCGAGCGCCGCGGCAAGGTCAGGGGAATACGTGCAGGACGCGCCCTTCGGCAGGACAAGAACGATCGAGACGCGCTTGCCGCGGCCGTCGGAGTCCAACGACGCGTTGCACGACAGGACCCTCCAGGGCCTCGGCAGTTTCCTTATGGCGTCGAGGATTGCCGCCGCTCCGCCTTCCCTAATCTGGATGCGCCTGCCGTTGACTTCCACGCCGGACACGGTTCCCACCGATTTGAGGGCCTGCGCGGGCGTCGAGGGGAAGACATGGAGCTGCTGCTTGTTGAACCCGGCGGATATCCTGATTTTGAGGTTGTTCTCGGCAGGCATGCCGGATTCCTCGATTGAAGTCAGGAGGCTCTCGATCTTGTTCATCGTGAGCTGCGAGATGACGACCCCATCCCCGAGGAGCTGGTCGATGTCATGCACGGACCGCAAGTCCCGCCTGACTCTGCCCATGTCCGCCAGAATCCAGATAGTCATGTCCCTCGCACGCCTGGCCATTGCCGTGCCAGGATGGGCCTTCTCGATCTCCCTGAAAACGTCGATGGCGGGCGCCGCCTTGCCGTCGGTCCAGAGGTTTATCCCGGATACGTAGAGGCGCACCGGATTCGAATCCCTGGGCTGCGAAGGGACGTCCGCGCCGCCGCTCTCCACGAACACAACCGGCGACCTGGCGAAGTCCGGCCCGAAAATCCTCCTCGCCGCCTCGATTCTCCGCAGCGATTCCCCTGCACGGATTTTTATCCCGCCCATCACCGCCTCGTCCTCCATGCCGGCCGCGGGAGCCGAGCCGACGCTGTCCACGATTTCCGACGTGCACTTGAGGATTTCCGACATCACATCCCAGCCGTTCCTGTCGCGCTTCCTGTAAACGTCGCCGTATCTCCTGATCTCGCTTATCCTCCCCGGGATGTCGAGGGCGCTCACCTCGTTCGCGAGCACGTCCCTGGCCACGTCCGGCTCCTCTCCAGGGAAAAGGTGCGCGTCGGAGTTGAACGTCTCGAGCGCGTGGAGGTTCCTGCCAAGGCTGTCTCCCGCCAGTCTGACGAGTCCGGATTCCTCGGGCGTTTCGCGCCCGGGGGCCGCGTTCTCGCCGGCGGAGGTCTTCTTCTGCAATCCGTTCAACGCCACGTGGAAAGATCCTGCGAGCGCCACTCCAATCGCGATTCCCGCGGCCACGGACGCGAGCCTGCCCATGCCCGGGAAAAGCGCCCACGGCATGCGCGCGGCGGGGGGCGCCGCCTCAATCCTGCGAGCAAGGGCTTCGCCGAAACCGGCGGACGCACGGTGCCGGGGCAAAGCCGCCAGCAGGCGCTCGGCTTTTCTCGCGGCGAAGGCCTCGGACCTGCACTCCGCGCAGCCGGAGAGGTGGTTCTCGATCTCCTCCCTGGCTTTTGGGTCAAGCCTTCCGTCGAGGTCGAGGGAAATCAGTTCGTCGAAATCACGGCAATCCATCGCCGCCTCCATGAATCAGGCCTGCGCGTCAATCCACCGCCCCGCCTTGGCGCGGAAGAACCTCCTCGCCCTGCACAGCCGCGAGCTCACGGTCTTGACCGGCAGGCCCGTCGCCTCCGAAGCATCTTCGTAGCTCATCCGCTGCATGGCGCACAGAACGAACACGGACCTGTATTTCTCGTCCATCTCCTGGATGACGCGCATCACGCCGTCTTCAACCTCCTTCATCTGCGACTCCATGGCCGGCGTTTCCCGGAAGTCGCGCATCTCATAGCTTTTCTCCTCGCCGGGGGCATCATCGGCGGAGTCCAGCACGAGCCTGGGCTCGTTCTTCCTCCTCTTCAGGTAATCCATCGCGCGGTTGTGCGCGATTCTGAAAATCCAGGTCGAGAACCTCGATTCCGCCCTGAATTTCCCCGCGTTCAGGAAGAGCTTGAGGAACACGTCCTGCGCGAGGTCCTCGGCCCATGCCGCGTCGTTCACAATCCTGAACATGTAGCCGACCATTGAATCCTTGTAACGGTTCACGAGGGCATGGAAAGCCGCCTTCTCGCCGTTGCGGAAGCGGTCCACGAGCAGCTTGTCGGGGATTTCAGGCCCTATCGCCTCCCCGGGGACCCGCAACTCGGATGCGGCCGTCAACACGTTCTCCATGAAACGGATTTCCCGGAATCGCAACGTGCCCGGAACCGGCTCTCCCGCGTCGACGCAAGGAGCCGGTTCCGGCCCTGCATTCGCCCCTAGAAATCGCCGTCCTTCCCGCGGTCCCGGCGGTCCTTAAGCCTCTCCAGCAGCTTCCTGAGCTCCTTGAGCTCGCGCTCGAGCTCCTCCCTCTCCCTGCTCAGCTTGTCGATTTCCCGGTCTCCCCTGCCTTTGTCGCGCCCACCGGACGCTCCCCTGTCGGGCGCCGATTTCCTCGGGGGATTGCCCGGTTCGACTCTGAACTCCTTCACGAACCGCTTCCCCATGCCTCTGCTGCCGCCGCCGGGGACCCCGAATTCCCAGGCCTCGTCCTCTTCGTCTTCACCGTCCTCTTCGCACTCTTCTTCATCCTCCGAATCATCCCTTTCCATGCGCCCCTTCATCCATTCGCGCATCCGGCCCCCGCCGCCGAACCATTTCCTGAAGTTCTCGGGCATGCCGCCGGGACCCTTCATGCCCTTGAACATCTTTGCGAATTCCTCGGGTTTCATGTCCTTGAACTTCTTGCCGAATTCGCGTCCGAACTTCTCCATCCCGGGCCCGAACTCCTTGCCGAACTGCTCCACGTGCGGGAGGATTCTCTTCAGGATTTTCGGCATGTCCCCGCCGCCCGGCAACTCGAACTCGAACGGGAAATGGCCGTCCCCGGCGTCGAATTCCTTTTCCCAGACCTTGCCGTCGCTCTCAATTCTGACGCGGATTTTTCCCTTCGGCTTCCCTGCATCGACACGGCCCTCGATTATGCGTCTTCCCGGACCGGATTTCCCGGGATTCTCCTCGACCCATAATTCCGCGTGCCCTTCCCCGTCGGCCTTCGACTTGCCGACCTTCATAATCCTCGTTTCGACCTTGCGGGTCCTCTCGCCGTCCTTCCCGGATTCCCTTTTCTCACTCGCCTCGCCCCCCTTCTTTCCGGCAAGCAGCTCCTTCAAATCGCCCATGAGCTCGCGCCGGAACTGCTTGAGCTTGGCGTCTATGCGCTTGTCAATCTCCTCAATCAGGCGCTTCCTGTCCGGACCCTGCCCGTCCTCTCCGAACGCGGACCCGCCGGTCCAGAGCCCGGTCAAAACCATAATCAGCGGGACAACAAGCCTCCTCATCGTACAGTCCTCCAACAACCGCGAAATTACGCCCACATGAATCTATACGATTGGGCGTTGGAATCGCTCCCTTTTTCGCGCGGAACGCGCGAAAAAGGGAAAACCTAATCCGCCAGAGGCGGATTAAGTGAATTATACTGGAGAGCATGAATAGCATAGCGTTGCAGAGGCTCGCGAAACGGTTGTGGACAGCGGTAAGAGTTGCCGGATACAGCATGCAGGCGGTATGATTCCGATGGAGGCCGACGGACGATAACGGCTGTACTGCTTCCGGAGAAGAGTCGGTGGTCGAACCTAAGTTCGTCAGAGCTTGCCGATAGTCTCGAGATGCCTGAGGATTTCCCGCTGGCGCGCGAGCAGTTTCGACAGGTCGCAGGCCACCTGGATGGATCCGTTGTTCGAGTACATGGCATCGATGAGCGGCTGGTACGCGGCGCCGTCGGCCGCGAGGGTCTTCTCGATTTCGTCGAGTCCGGCGGACGCGGCGAGCGGGAGCCTGGACGCCTTGCTCCTGATTGCCGCAAGCCTGTCGGAAAGCGCCGCGGGCCTTATGTCCTCGACGACGCCTACGTATTCGAGGCCGGTCTCCAGGAGCTGAATGGTCTTCCGGTTCTCCTTTATCTCCACCTCGAGCTCCATTATCCGCTTCTTCGCGTCGCTTGCGTCGAGCGCCTTCTTGAGCCCCGCAATGTGATCGTCCCTCTCGGAGATTTCCCTGTCCGACTTAGCCTTGGCCTGGTCCATCTGGTCGTTCAGGTTCCTGATTTGCGAGTCCCTGTCGGCGAGCCTGGCCCCGGATTCGGCGTTCTCGGCCTGCATGGCCGCGTATTTGGGCTTGAGGTCCGCCAGCTCCGCCGCGAGCCCGTCTATCTGGTCGAGCTTCTTCTTCACCTCATCGCCCATCGACGACTTGAGGTCGTCCATCCTCCGCTTCAGGTTCTCCTTCTCGGCCTCCAGACCTTCCACGGTCTTCTTGAGCGTGGCGTTCTGCTCCTCGAGCATGGGGATTTTCGACGCGTCCACCGCCTGGGCGGCAACGACCTGCTCTCCGCGCGCCTTGAGGTCCGAGTTCATCTTCTCGAGCACCTCGAGCTTGCCCTGCAAGGCGCTGATTTTCTGCTGGAGATCGTTCTGGTTGAGCTCGTATTCGGCAATCTTGGAAATCAGGTCCTGGTGCTCAAGCCCGCCGTAGGAACGTATGAGGCTGTCCACGATGTCCTTGATGGCGTTTCTGGAAAGCACCTTGACCTTGCCCGCGAGCCCTTGAGCCGATACTTCGCGCGCATGCTTGGAGACCAGACTCGATACGTCTGCCTCGAGATTCTTGTCCTCGCCGCTCATTCCGAAAGCTCCAACAGTCCCAAGGTAGAACGACACTTCAGCGTTATTCTAATCTTCTTTTATCATCCGAGGCAATACCGCTCCGGATCTCCGGGATAATTCACGGCTTTTCGTGGATTATCCGGGTAATAAAAAAGGCGGCGCCGGGTTCCCGGCGCCGCCCCTCTCTCCATCACGCATGGGTGTTTATTTCGCAACCATCGCGTACATCCGCCCGCTCATCCTGGTCGAGACCATCATCGAGGGCCCCTTCACGAGCCCGACGACCTTGCCGGACTGTATTATCGGGCTTCCCGAATCCCCCTTCTTCGAAGACTGCTCCGGAGCGTAGGTCGATCCGTCGATGCTGCATGCCCTTGCGCTCGGGTAGGAAACCACCTGGCCGAACCTGTTGGCCTGCCCCCTCGAAAGGCCGAGCACCACAGCCTTGCCGCCGGTCGCCTCGCCCATGGGTATGACGTGCGGAGTCTCGGTTTCCACGTGTATGAGGCACTGATCCGCAGAAGGATTGCTGTAGATTACCCTGCCCTCGACTTCCTTGTGGTAACCAGTCTTGTAGAGGCCGTAGAACCTGACCATGACCGTTCCTGCGCTCTTCACGACGTGATAAGCCGTGAACACCGTCTGATCGGCCACGACCACGCCCACTCCCGTTTCCCCGCCCGCCTCGATTGAGACGACCGCGAGCTGGTCGACGTCCGAGGACAACCTCGCGGAAGGAAGGGCGCCGATTTCACGGAGCTTGCCGTCGATTGCATCAAGGACGCTGCATCCGCCCATCCAGAGGACCGCCACGGCCGCCACCATCATTTTCGTCGTCTTCTTCATCTTCGTATCCTCCACTTCTTTTCCACCCTTGTTTCGCTATTCCTAAAAGCAACGGGGGTGCCATTTCTTGAGACAGAGGCGGTTTGAGGTCATAACATATTGATATTATAGAGGTTAAGTGAGTTATAAAAATATAACACGTGACGAGGGGCCGCATGTCTAGTGTTGTAGATATCTAACACTGTGCAGCATACGGGCAGAAACGGAGTCTGCTATTGCGGGTTTTCGAGGCAGGGTGCTATTTAATTGCCTTGACTGCTTCTTCGGCGGCACGTTTGACGGCCGTGTTTCCGTATTCCTTGGCCAGGTTCTCGAGAACCGGCAGTGCTTCCTTGTCCTTCTGGTCCCTGAGGATGACGATAATCGATTGTTTCCAGTCGTCTTCCACCTGGAGGAGAAGGTTGCGAACATAGGGGAGGGAGGCGGCGCCGGCATCCTTGAGGGCATAGTAGGCCTTGTTCTTGGCATCTTCATCGACGTCCGGATCCAGCAGGCTGATTGCAATGGCCTTCAATGCGGACGGATTCTTCGCAAAGCGGCGGGCAAGCTCCCTGACAGCCTTGGATTTCGTCCTGGAGGAAGCCTTCGAGTCATATACCGTCTTCAGCAGGTCGTCCTTAGAGCTCTTGTCGCCAGCGGCTTTTACAGAAGCGTCGGGCGGCTTGTTCGCCTTGTAGATCGGTAGGTACCTGTAGTCCACCTCGAGGTTCAGGACGTTGAACGCGGTGACGTAAAGTCTTCCGACGTAAGTCCCCAGGAACTCGTCGACGGGCGTCCAGGTCCCTTTCATCGGGCCCGACTCGACTTGCATGGTCTTCAGCATGTCCGTGAGGTTTTCCTTCCACGATTTCCATACGCTTTCGCTCTTGTGATACATCACGAGCGTGCCGTAGTACCAGTAGTACGCGGTGTGGAAATTGTATTCCGCTCCCTCGGCGGGCTTGTCGGAAAGCTTTCGATTGCTGGGCGGTTCCTGCAGAAGCTGCTTGCATCCTGCTTCGATGGCAGGCGCGGAGAGAGGTTCGCCGAGGTATATGAGCGCAAGAAGAGAAGCCGCGTTTACGGCGGGCGAAACGCGCTTCAGATGCTTCTCATCTTTGTCGGAACCAATCGCGTATTTGAAATTACCCCTGCTTCTGTACATGGACCGGAAGTATTTAAGAGCGGATTTCCAGCTTTTTTCGTCGACTTCCATCCCCGCGTCACGCCCGGCCTTCATAGCCATCACCTGCCATGAAGAGACGGAAGTATCCGTGCGTGAATGTCTTGCGCCTGCGAACTGGTACGATTCGTAGTCCCATCCGCCTGTATTCTTGTTCTGGGCTCTCGAGATGAAGTCCAGGGCTTTCCTGCAAGGGCCGAGGAGTTTCGTATCCAGGCTCATTTCGAAGGCTTCGATAAGCGCCATGGAGCAGATGCCCTGGTTGTACATGTATCCTTCCATCTCCAGGTCGAGTTTTTCTCCGAAACAGCCGTCGTTCTGGATGCGAATCAGGTAGTTCACCGCGCGGCCCACTGTCTCCATGTACCTCTTGTGGCGCTCGCGGTATTTGTCCGAGACTTTCCGTTCTGGAGGAATCGGGACGTGGGTGTAGCCTGATCCGAGGTAGCAGAGGAGGATGAGCCCGGTCATTCCCGGGGTGAAGTTGCGGCCTTCTTTCGCGTAGACGTCGGCGACCCCATGGCTGCAGACGCCCCCGCCGTGACGTGCGCAATGGGCGGTGTATCCCACCCAGTTCCATTTGCCGTCGTCGTCCTGGTGCAGGGCGAACCACTCGAGCGCCCTGTCCACGGCCACATACGTGCCGCCGACTCCGCCGCCGGCCCCGGACTGGCGGAACTCCGACAGGTTGCCTACGTGCGTGGGCGTCGGAGCGGCGTCGGGATTGACGATTCCCACCGGATTCGTGTTCGGCATGGAATCCGCCGAATCCCTGGACACGTCCTTGGCGTCGGAAGACTCTTTCTCGGGATCCGGATTGTCCGAATCCACTTCCTTCTCCTCCTCAGGCTTCTTCTCCTCCTCCTCGATCATCTCCGGCCTGCTTTTTATGAGCACGGGGGGCTGTTCCCTGGGAGCCAGCCTGGTCATGACGACCACGGCGAGGACGAGTATGAGTGCCGCATGCAGGCCCACGGAGAACGCCACGGCCGGCGACAGGCCGGCAATCCTGCGGATTTTCCTCTTCTTCTCGCGGACTTCCGGGGCCTCGGTCTTTATCTGCGCCAGCACGACCGAGGAGAACCTCCTGGTCGGATTCTTCGGGACCGAGCCTGCGGCGGGGAGGATGGTCGTACCAAGGAACGAGGAGTCGTCTACCGGCTTCTGCGCGGCGGGCGGAATGATTCCCGTGGCCGCCTTTTCCCGCCATTCGTCGGTGTCGCCGGTTTCCTTGCTCTTTTCCGTCATCGCGGCCTGGATGTCGTTGCGGTTGACAATCGTGGTCCCGCACATCTTCTTCCAGTCGTCCTCGGTCTTTCTCCGGACCCTCTTCGAGGCCGCCGCCATCTCCGCGGCCTTTGCCATCTGCTCGAACTTGTCGAACTCCCCTGTGCCTGTCGCGCTGTCCTGGGAGGGAGGGGCTTCGTCCCTCAGGAGGTCGTCGAGGCCGAGCTCCTTCCTGATGAGGTCCCTGTCGTCGTCCGTGAGCCCGGCGGATTTCCTGGAAGGTTGCGGGGTGGCACGGCCGGCTGAGGGTGCCTTGGTTCCCTTGATGAGGTTTTCGAGGTCTTCCAGGCTCTTCTCCAGCACGTCGAGCGACGCGCCGTCCCCCAGAAGGGACTCCACGCATGCGTCGGCCTGCTTTCCCGCGGCAGGATTCGCGGCCGCCGGCGGCGTCTTGACGGTTCCGGATTCGGGCCTGGGCTTGAGCGACGCCGCGAATCTTCCGGCCTCCTCCAGGAGCGCCTTCACGGCCTTTTCCGGCGCGTCATCCTCGGGCCACCTCCTGATCGCGTCGACGTCCGCCGAGGCCTGATCGAACTTCGCCATGCATTCCCTGCATTTCGAGAGGTGGGAGAGAACGACCTTCCTGGACTCCTCGTCCGCTATCTCCATAATCTGGTGGATTAGGAGACGCTCGACTTCCCTGCATTCGTCCCCTGACATGGAGTTCACCTATTCCTTCACGTGCCGTTTCACGAAGCGCCTCAAGTTGACCACGGCGTAGTGAATCCGCGATTTCGCCGTGCCTTCGGAGATTCCCAGGATGTCTCCGATTTCCGAGTACTTCAAGCCCTGGTGCATCCTGAGCAGCAGCACTTCCCGGTGTTCGGGGCTCAGTTCCAGGACTCCCTTCTGAAGGAGCGCGTACAGGTCCGAGGCCTCCGCTGCGTGTTCCGGCCCCGGGCCAGGGGCCGGGACACCCGCAGGATCGGCGCACGCCGGCCTGGCCGTCCTGAGCTCGTTCCGGCAGAGGTTCACCGCGATTTGGAGAATCCAGTTCAGCATCGGCGCCCCTGCGTTGAATCCGCCGAGCCCCCTGAGCACGGCTATGAAGACGTCCTGGAACACGTCCTCGGCCCTTGTCCTGTCCCCGAGCATCCTCAGAATCAGGCTGAAGACGGGTTTCCTGTACTTCGCGAGGATTCCTTCGAACCCCGCGGCGTCCCCCCCGAGGAATTGCGCCGCCAGCTCCTTGTCCGTCTTGCCTGAGGGGTCAGCCATGTCTTTCCGGGTGAATATTAACTTCAGGGGGAAAAAGGTTCAGATTTTTTCCTGGAACAGCCCTTCGACGAAAGAGTCGGGGTCGAAAACCTCGACGTCCTCCTGCTTTTCGCCGATGCCGACGAGTTTGACCGGGATTTCAATCTGTTCGACAATCGCGAGGACCACGCCGCCCTTCGCCGTGCCGTCAAGCTTGGCGAGGAACAGCCCGGTGACGTCAATCACGTCCTTGAACGTCCTCGCCTGCTCCACCGCGTTCTGCCCGGTCGTAGCATCGAGTACCAGCAGGACCTCGTGAGGCGCCCCGGGGAGCTTCTTCGAAATGACGCCCTTGATCTTGCCCAGCTCCTTCATCAGGTTCTCCCTGGTGTGCAGCCTCCCGGCCGTGTCCACGAGAAGGACATGGGCCCCTCTCGCCCTTGCGGCATCGACCGCGTCGAACGCCACGGCCGCCGGATCCCCGCCCTGTGATCCGCGCACGATTTCCGCCCCCACCCTCCTCGACCAGAGATCAAGCTGCTCGACCGCCGCCGCGCGGTAGGTGTCCGACGCCGCGAGCATCACCTTCTTTCCCTGGTTCCTGAAGAACCAGGCCAGCTTGCCGATGGACGTGGTCTTGCCCACGCCGTTCACGCCCGCGACAAGTATCACCGTCGGGCCTTCGGGGGCGAACCTGAGCGACGTGTCCCTGACGCGCAGGTTGGCCCGGAACTTCTCCTTGAGGTAGGCCAGGAGAGCCGAGGAATCCTCAATCTTCCTGTCCTTGTAGTCCCTCTGCATGTCGGAGATGACTTTCGCGGCGAACTTGGGGCCGAGATCAGCCTTTATGAGGATTTCTTCGAGCTCCTCGAGGAATTCGGCGTCGATTTTCCTTCGAATCCGGAAGAGTCCCAGGATGTCAGACGTCAGAATCCTGGCTGTCTTCTGGAGCCCCCTCTTTATGAACCCGAACATCGCATGCTCTCCGCATATTGGAGAATATCTTGTCCAGCACTCCGTTCACGAACGCACCCGACTTCGCGGTGCTGTATTTCTTGGCGAGTTCCACAGCCTCGTTGATTGCGACCTTGGCAGGCACGTCGCCGGACCTCGTGATTTCGAAGGCGGCCACCCGCAGGATGCTCCTGTCCACGGCCGCCATCCTGGATACGGGCCAGTTGGAAGCCGCTTCCTCGATTTCCGAGTCTATCGCCTTGCTTTCCTTCAGGTATCCTTCGATTATCCTGAGCGAGTAGCAGGCGTAGGCGGAGGGTATTCCGGCATGCTTCACGTATTCGGAGGGCTCCTCGCAGCCTGCACCGCGGCGCATGTCGAGTTCGTAGAGATACTTCATGGCTGCGATGCGGGCGACGGTCCTGAGCCTCAACGCCCCATCTCCGAAATCAGGTTGGCCATCTCGATAGCGGCCAGGGCAGCCGCGGCTCCCTTGTTGCCGGCCTTGCTCCCGGCCCTCTCTATCGCCTGCTCTATCGTATCGGCGGTGATGACGCCGAAGAGCACGGGCTTGCCTGTTTCGAAGGCGGCCTGGGCCACTCCCTTGGCCGCCTCGGCCGCGACGTACTCGAAATGCGGAGTCGCGCCGCGTATGACGGCGCCAAGGCAGATCACGGCGTCTATGCCGGGCTTCTCCGCGACCTTCCTGGCAACGAGGGGAATCTCGAAAGAGCCCGGGACCCAATACACCTCGATTGAGTCGTCCGAAACCCCATGGCGGACGAGGCAGTCGATGGCCCCTTCCAGAAGCTTCCGCGTGATGAATTCGTTGAACCTGCCGACCACTATGGCGAACGATTTTCCTTCCGCAACCAGATTGGCGCTGAATACTCTGGGCATGCCGGTTCTCCTTACAAGCCGCGTTCGCGGGTCCGCAATCCGCCTTAACTTCAAGATTTTAGACGATTTTCGGCGGATTGCAAGATTTGACGCGCATGGCGCATCAAATCTGTTTGCGCCATGTGGTCGCCATTGGCCAAGACCTTCGGAACAATCAGGTCCTGGCCAATGGCGACCACGGCAGGCGGACTGCGGGAGGCATTAGACCGGCTTGGCGGATTTCCGCCGGTCTGATGGCGACCACATCCTGTCTTCCCCGCCCATCTGCTGATTGCCCTGCTTCCCCTCTATTATCCGCCGCACTTCATCCATCAGCGCCTGCGCGGGATCGTGCAGACCCGCGAAATCCGATGGGTCCACCGCGGGAAGGAATTCGAACGTAATCCTTCCCCTGAGCCTGGGGAAGCGTCTCCCGCACGGCCACACGAAGGAGGATCCCGTGGTCCTGACAGGGATTACAGGCGCGGAGAAGTCCATGGCCATTCTGAACGCGGCCTTCTTGAACGGCCTCATCGTCCCATCCGGGTAAGACCTCTCCCCCTCCGGGAAGATGCCCATTACTCCGTCCCCCTTCAGCACGGAAATTGCCGTCCTCACCGCCGCCGGATCGAAGGAATCGGTGTCCACCGGGAAGCAGCCTGCCCATTCCACCAGGGTTTTGAGGACGGGAATCCCGAACACCGCGTTCCAGGTCATGAAGCGCACGCATCTGCCCGAAACCGCCCAGATTCCGATTGGATCCAGGTACGACGGGTGGTTCCCGACGAGCATCGCCCTTCCTGTTTCGGGGATGTTGCCGGCGCCGATGACCTCGAGCCGCCAAATCAGGGAGAAGATGAAGAGTATCGCGCGCCTTCCGAACTTCCTGAACCAGTGGCCTTGAGGGAGGGCCTTTTCAGTCCCCATCTGCGCTCCCCTTGTATACCAGGACCAGGCAAAGGATGCCGGGAACCAGCATGACCACCTGGGCCAGTATTGCGAGCCTGTAGTTCCAGTGCATGTCCGCCCCGCCGGGCAAGGACCCGGCTAGCGAGCAAATCCACGTGCCGGTCTTTTCCCCGAAATCGGAGATGAGCGAGAAGATCATCGTCCCGGCCACGGATATCTTGATTGTGATTCCGTAGAAGCCGAAGTATTCCCCGATTTTGTCCGGAGGGGCGAGCTCAATCAGGAGCTTCCTGCCTGCGACCCACAGGCCTGCGAGCCCGCATGCGCCTGCCGCCATTATCGTCGCCACGACGACCGTAGCGCTCGCGAAAAGGCCCGTGACGAGGAGAGTGCCCAGCAGCAGCAGGGAGGAGGCGATGATTGCCCTCCTCGCCCCGAGCCGCTGGGTCGCCTTGCCCATCACGATTCCGCCTATGAACGCGCATGAGCTCAGGGCAATACCGAACAGCATGACCTGCTCGGACGTGAAGGAAAACACCTTGTCCACGTATTTCGAGAACCACTGGATTGCGGTGTTCAGCACGTCCACGCACAGGAAGTTGCCGAGGAGGAAGAAGAAGACGTTCCGCTTCTTCCAGGCTTCGGCAGCGAGGGAGGACGGAATCGACTTTCTCCTGAACGTCGCGTTCCATGCGGACGAAGCCAGCTCCCTGGCCGTGGAAAGCACCGAAAGGGTCGACGGGACGAAGATCGACAGGGTGAACGCCTTCGGGTCCCTCACCGAACGCTCGGGAACCCAGAAAAAGAGGGGAAGGGAGAACAGCAGGAACAGGACTCCCGCGGACATGAACGTGCGCCTGTAGGATACGAGGATTTGGAAGCCCTTCAGGTCCGTATCGAGCGACTTGAGGCGCACGCTGCCCCGCAGTCCGGATCCGTCCACGGGCTCGATGGCGATGTCGCAGGGCAGGCCCGACAAGAGCGCCTGGCCGCGGCCGGTTTCCCGCTCGGCGCCAGACCTGTCGTGGCAATAGAGCCTCGCGGTAACGCTCCTCCCGCCTTCCCCGGCGCCGAGGAGGAGATCCGCCCACACGGTGCCGTTGTCCGAGTTCTTCTCCTCGATGCCGCGGATTCGCCAGGATACCCCTCCGCTGTCCGGCCCCCGCACCGAAAGCCCTATGAACCCCCATGCCATCAGCAGGCCGAGGATGACGCCGATGTACCCCAGTGCGACCCCGAGCCCGGACACCATAGCCTGCTTTTTCGGGGTGGCCACCACCGGGAGCAGGGAATCGTAGAAGACATAGGAGACCTGGTAGCACACGTTGGCCGCGAAGTAGAACACGATTATCCACGCCGGGGAGTCCGGCATGGAGAGGAGGAACGTGCATGCGCAGCACACCGTCGTCGCGATGATGAGGTACTGCTTCGTCTTTCCCGTGCGGTCCGGGAGCGCGCCGAGGAAGGGGGATATGAGCGCGGAGAAGATCATGGACAGGAAGGTCGTCGCGCCCACGAGGAGGTTCGATCCGCCATGCTCCTTGGTCACGTAGAGCGTCAGGAAGAACGTGACCACGATGGCGGAGTATATGGTATTGGCGAAGTCGTACATGGCCCAGGAGGCCACGGGGAGGAAGCGGTCGCGCCGGTAGTGCCCGAACACCTCGGCGTCGGTCCGATTGGCGACTTTGGATGCGTCTTCTTCCATGGCCTGCCGCTGGTCCGCGAATCGGTCGCCGGTCCCGGCCGGCGGCGAAACTCCCGTCAAGCGTCCCGGGGCATGCGAGCCCGAATACAGGAACAGGCTCCAGGGGACGTCGTGGCGGGATTCTAACCCGGATAATTCACGAAGGAACGTGAATTATCCGGGGGCCGGGCGCGCAA
>DYIT01000052.1 GCA_020723505.1 Candidatus Kuenenia stuttgartensis | reverse complement strand
CGAACTCGCGGAACGCCTTCAGGTTCTCCTCGCTGAACCGTCTTTCAAGGCCGTGCAGGTTGACGGTCACTTCCCGGGCATCGGCGATGGCCTGCAAATCCGCGGGGTCTATCCGGTAATAGGCCGCTTCCCTTGCGAGGTCGGCGTCTGTGACTTTCCTGAAATCCATGCTTCCGTCCCCGCTCAGCCCGATCCTGCGGCCGTCGATTGAAAGCGCCAGTGTTTCGCCCCGGGGGATGAAGATCCAGTCGTCGCCCTCGTACAGGGCCATCAGGAACAGGCCGGATCCGATGCCGGGATCCTCCATGCGCAGGACATAGAGATATACCCGGGAAGAATCGTCCCCACCCGCGAGCCTGCAGGCTTGCATGCCTCTTATGGTGAATTCACCGCTGCCCGTGCCTTCCGAAAGGCCGAACCGGCCGGGACCGCCGCCTTCCACGGGTCCCGGGCCGGCGTTTCCACGGGGACCCGCCGGGCAGGCAGGAAGCGCCAGGAGAGCGAAGGTCATCATGAACGACGAAAGTCTCATCGACGATTCCATGCGGGTGCTGCCCGGTGATTCGGGCGTTGTCCCCGCGAAAGGGAATATAGCACGCCGGGAAAGCCGTGCAAGGAGCATGCATTCCCTGGCGAGAACGGCGGGAGGAAAAAAGCGGTCATCGCTAGGAGCGCGAATCAGCCTTGAATCATTTCCGCGGGGAGGCTCCTGACGATTTCCATCGCTCTCTCGGCGCACTCCGTCATGCGGATGCGCACCTGGTCGCGGAACCTGCTGACTCGTTTCAAGAGGCGTCGAAGCGCCTTCTCGTCGAAGTCGGCGAGACTGTCGAAGACGAGCTCAATCGCCGAACCGTTGCTGCGCACGTAGGACCGGATTTTCTTCGACAATTTCCTGCCGTTGACCCGGTCCAGGGTTCCTTTGACGTTCAGGACCACGGACTTGTCGCCCCATTGGATGTCCAGCTTGAGGAGGCTGGACAGGCTCTTCCCTCGCAGGTAGCCGGCCACGAGATCCCGCGCGGACATGCGGTATTTCCTGGAGAACGTCCTGGGTTGGGAGATGATCCTTCCGGACTCGACCGCCAGTTTCTCGCGGAGCGCTGCGAAGTACGTGATGAAGTTCGCGGCCCTCTCCTTCAGGTCAGGGGGGCCTAGAATCCTGCCGTACTCGCCTTGGACCCTAATCGTCTTCCTGAGCACCGCGGGATTGTGCGCGAACCTGCGCATCGCCCCGAAAACCCTCCTGAGCATCGATGCGTCGGCTTCCAGCGCCCGCTTCCTCATCGCCATGAAAGGGTCGACCGGGCCGGACAGCCTGCCTATCCCCCTTATGACGGTCTCGCAGCGTCTGAGGAGCCATGATCCCTGTACGTCGTAGTCGTGGCGGAAGGCTGCCTTGAGCACCCGATCGGACTCCTCTGGCGTGAATTGCGGATGGCGGAACCAGATTCGGTGCTGACCGTGCTGTTCCTCGAACGGCACGTCGTCCAGGAGAAGCCCTTTGGCGTCGTAGTCCTCGTAGAGCCGCGTGCCCGGGATGGGGCCGAGCTGCATAAACTGGACGAAGTCCGACTCGAGGCCGACGATGTAGCGGATGTCCTCCCAAATCGTGGCGGCGTCGTGGTGCTCGAGGAAGAGGATGCCGGACGCCAGGGTGCTTATGCCCCATCCGCGCAGGTCGCGAATCATGCCCTTCATGTCGATGCCCCGGTTCTTGTCGAACTCCACGCGCTGCGATTCGACGCCAATCCATACGAAATGCACGCCCAGCCTCGCCAGGAACTCGACCCCAATCTCCCGGATGGTCTCGGCCGAGCTGAAGATCGAGAAGCGGTACGGCTTCCCGTTGGATTCCATGAGCTCCAGGAGCTCGCGGGCCCGCTGGGGCCTTTTCAGGAAATTCTCGTCCATGATGAAGAATTCCTTGAACCCGCGTTTGCTCTCGATGTCCCTGCAGATGTCGAACAGCTCGCGGCCGGTGTCGAAGTATGGAGTGTACTCCCTGCCGAAGAAGTGGGAGGTGGCGCAGAACCTGCATGCGTTCGGGCATCCCACTCCGGGGATGAGCACGGCGGACTCCGTGTGCAGGGGCACGCCCATCACGCGCTTCTGGAAACCCGCAGGCATGACAGGATGCCTGAGGGGCCGCGCCGGGTTCTCGCCCAGGAGCCGGCGGAACCAGCGCACGCCCTCGCCTCTGCAGATGTAGTCGTGTTCGATCATCCCTTCGACCCCCGGGATTGATGTCCCGTGCCCGCCAAGGGCGATTTTCGAGCCCGGGGCGTGCATGCGCACGAGCCTGGCCATGCGTCGGGCCTTCTCGAAGTTGGGGACGATGAACGATATGCCCACGATGTCGTATCCCCTTCGTATCTCCCTGACGAAATCCTCCTCGGTCGGGAAATCCAGCACCTTGGTCGGAGCCTCGATGTTCTCCGCTATCAGATACAAGCCGAAACTCTGGTGGTGGAACCTGAGCGAGAACAGGCCCTGCTCCCGCGTAATCTGGTTGTGGAACAGCTCCATCCGGTTTTCCTTGCGGCCGTACCTGTCGTCAACGCCGTAGGGTGCGAAGACCGAGGAGAGGAGTACCTTCATTCCCAATTCCTTCAAACAGACTGCGCAGGCCCGCACGCGTCACGCGCCGGGCTCCGCGATCCCCTTCCCGGGGAAGGCTAGGACTTGCGTCCCGCGCGGAACGCGGGCGGAATCGTCGGGAAAATCCACCAGCGGCCGCACGCCTCGCAGAGCCAGCTCTTGTGGACGCCCGCGCAGCCGGTCTTGCACCCCCTGTTGCACGGCATCCGCCTTATGCCCATGGGCTTCCTGCACGACGGGCAGTGCCTCGCTACCAACTCGACGCTGTCGCTGAGAATAATCTTTCCCATCCGGCACCCTCGCTCAAGTCATGGTTTTTCGAACGTTGTCCATGTCTTGGAACCTCGGTTCATCTTGAAATCGAAGCTGTAGGGATTCGACACAAGGATCTCCAGCACCTCCCTGTGGTTCTTGTCCAGGCGATTGCAGATTTCCGTAATCGTATGGGGATGGAGATTAAGAAGGTTCCTAATCTGGTCGAACAGGGTCGCGTCGTCCAATAGGACCTCCCTCGCATGCGAATGCAATCAGCAGCCGCGCAGCGATGAATATTCAAGAGACTCCTCCCGTCTCCCCGGCCGGGCCGGGGAGACGGGTCGGAGATGAGGCTGTCAGCGGTTCCGGCCGCGGAATCCGCCCCCGCCTTCCCGCGGAGCCCTTTCGCGGGCCTCGTTGACCGAGAGAGCCCGGCCGCCCAGATCGGCGCCGTTCATCTCGTTGATGGCCCGGTCGGCCGCCTGCGGGTCCGTGAGCGTGACGAATCCGAAGCCGCGAGGCCTTCCGGTCTCCCGGTCGGTGATTATCTTCGCTTCCTCGACCTCGCCGAACTTCTCGAATGCCTGGCGGAGCTCCTGCTCCGTGGTTTGGAAGCTGAGGCTTCCGACGAACAGTTTCTTAGACATCTTCAGAATCTCCTTTGCGTTTCCGGGGCATTTGATGTTCTCCGCAGAACGGCCCCGATGCGTTCGCGGAGCGGGAGCCGAAAGACGGCTGCGGCGTGTACCAGCCTTTGATGTGAAAAAGGAAGTTGATTCGCAGGACGCTAAGCCGAACGGACGTGTCCGGCACAATACGCGCGATTGAATCGGTCTTCGGTGTTCACAGCTGCCATCATCGGCGCCCGGTTCTTCTTCCAAACGGATGTCCCACTTTCACCAATCAGCTGCAAACTGTCGTGGCCGACCTGCGGCGGAATGCAAGAGAAAGGCAGAAATGAATGCATCGTCAAGGAAAAACCCTTCATTTGCTCATATAATACCCCGTACCGGTCCAGGACGCAAGAGGGAATCGGGAAAATATATCCGGCTCGGGCTTCCTGCTCCGCGATTGGGAGCGATGACGAATCCAGCCCGGTACGCCGGCTTCGCCCGCGGGGTCGCAGTTGCGAATTCCGACCGTCGGTCGTGAGGGACCTGTTGCAGGTCAAAGGATTGGCTTCCTTCGGTCACACTTCCCGCGCGAGCTCCCGGAAGAACTTCTCCTCGAAATCCGCCCTTTCGGATATCAGACGGCTGAGATGGGCGAAGCTCTCCGGTTTGAATTCGCGGCTCTTGCCGATGTGAAGGACCTGGAGCGTGAATTCGCGCCACTTGTCTCCGCTCTCCCTGATGCGACCCGAGAATTCGAGCAGGCTTGGGAGGCCGAGCAGCCCGGCCGCCTCCTCGAGGAATGACGCGTACATGTACCTGAATCCGCCACCTCCGGTTCCCATGTCCTCCATGACTATTGCCAGCCACAACAGCTCCCGTGCCAGCTTTTCGTCGGAACCGGCGATGGCAGGCCATCTGACAATCTGATCGGCGAACTTGCGAATGCCCCTTATGCCCAGAGGCAGGATGGGGATTTTAAGCATGTACCAGCATGCGTCCTTGATGCCCTTTCTGGCAGCCTGCTCCCAGGGCGGATTCGCCGGGACGCTGACCGGATAGTACATGAACCCGCGCGGGTTCACGTCCCCGGTGGGAAACCTCCCCTGCTCCATGGCCGGCCGGCTGAGCCGGTGGATGCCGGGAAAGAAGGCGTCGCTGATTATGTACGAGTCGCCTTCCCTGCCGATTGCATTGATGAAATGCATGTTTATATGGATTCGGAAGTCGTTGGGAATGTATTCCATGCTGAATGCGTCGACCTGGAGGCTCACGGGCCTGCCTTCGTCCATGAGCCTGTCGAGCTCGGCTCCGGCCTTCCTGCGGTTCCAGTATTTCCTGCCTACGCCCTTCACACCGAGCCTCTTCGGGACTCCCATGAGAAACGATCCGGGCCGAGACCTGTTGACCACCTTGGGGAATGTGACGTTCGACATGTGGAAGTAGCCGAAGAAAATGCCCGCGCCGATACCGAAGACCATGGCCTCGGTCATTTCCAGACCGCTGTGGCGAAGCAGATTCCTGACGGTACCCGTTTCACAGTGTGCGGCGAGTTGGTGTTCGAAGGAAATTCCACTCTTTGTTTGCATCGTCGGGTTTCACTAAAGAGACCAATCCCCCGTTCGAGGTCTCGACGCGCAGAGGTGCGTTTATCATGGACGGGTCGGTGAAACAGAAGAACGCGGCGACCGGTACGCCGAAAATATCCGAGTACTTGGCGAGCTCCTTCACCGTGGCCTTCTTGAACCCGTCGAATCTCATGTGTCTTCTGATAGTCCGTTTCGAGAAGCGCGTCCTGAGCGCGACCTCCTCCTCGTTCATGTCCATGAGCTGCATGTACAGATGTATCGGGCTGATTTCTCCTGCAATCACTTTCGGCATGTATTCATTGAAGACCTTGTCCAGCCAGTCCACCTGCAGATGCCAGTACTCGTAGATGGCGAGCGTCCTGTCGTACTCCATGTCCAATTTGCCGCCAGGACCAAGCTTGTACTGGAGACCCTTGAGATTATACCCGTGTTTAATATTCATATCTTCCGACATTCTGCACCGCTTTGCACTCTCTTCGAATGATGAATGTAATTTAACTGATTTTCGCTCCTTGCACCACTGCGCTTCGGCGTGAATTCGTCACCGGCATCTGCTAATATCTCGATGGCGGACGTTGGACTCGGCTTTTTGGCAGGTGCAGGAAAATGCGATTCCGGTTCTTCAGCCTTCTTCTGGCGCTCTCTGCGGTCCTTTCCTTGCATGGAGCCGTCCTGCCGGAAGAGAAGTCTCCGGACGTCGCTGCCGTGGTGAACGGCGAGGCGGTGTTGAAATCCGAAGTGGATGACGGCATCCCGGAGGCTGTTTTCAAATCCAAGATGAAGCTCAGGCTCACCAGAGCGCTGAAAATCGAGCGCTTGATTGACCTCGTGCTCCAGAAGCAGTTCGTCTCAGGGAGCGGCATGGAGATCAAGGAGGCGGACGTGGACGCGGCCATTGCCGAGCACAGAAACCGCGGCGCAGTCTCCTCCTGCGCATGCGGCTGCTCGGGGTTCAAGTCGCTCGAGGATTTCCTGGCGGAGAAGATGATGTCCATGAAGGAGTATCGCGACAGCATAAGGGTGGGAATCGGTCTCAGGAAACACGTGGACATCCTGTGGGGCAGGGAGTACGGAGACCCTGCCAAGCTCAAGGGCGAGATCGAAACGAAAAGAAGCGAACTCGAGAAATCGTACATCAAGACTGCGGGCATCTTCTTCAGGAATCCGGCGAAGACCGGCATGGACGCGAACGAAGCCCTTGCGAAAGCTGAAAAGGCGTGGGAGCGGCTCGAGAAAGGCGAGAGCTTCTCCGCACTTGCCGCGGAGCTCTCGGAGGACAAGGCGACCGCGTCAAAGGGCGGTGATCTGGGCTGCCAGATGAAAAGCCAGCTCGTGCCGGACGTCCTGGCGGCTGTGGAAAAGCTGGAACCCGGCCGCTATTCGAAGCCAATCAAGACATGGAACGGCTGCGTCATCCTCATGCGCATGACAATGCAAGGCAAAGACCTGGAGGACGTTATGAGGATGGAATTCGACAGGAAGACACGGATTGAGATCGCCGGCAAGATCCGTGAAACCGCGAAAATCGAGAAGAAATGACCTCTTCCCCTTTTCGCGCCCTTGAGCGAAAAGGGGAAGACAGGGGATCTCCACGGCCTAAAAAACCCGGAAATGCGAATGCCTTCCACGGATTGCTATGGCTAGTATTTCAGAATCCCGCGGATTCCGCGAATCCAGGCCACAGGGCCCGGCGCGTCAGGTTACCAGCTGTCCCTGTCCTGACCGCCGCCCCCGGGACCGCGTCTCGGACCGCCGCCGCCGCCGCCGAAGTTGCCCCTCGGCCTGCGACCGCCGCCGCCGCCGCCCATGCCGCCGCCGCCGCCGCCGCCCGGAGCCCTTTCCTGGGCCTCGTTGACCTTTATGGTGCGGCCGTCAAGCTGCTTCCCGTCCATTCCTGCGATGGCGTTCATCGCGTCCTGTTCGTCGGTGAATGTCACGAACCCGAAGCCCCGTGAGCGGCCCGTTTCCCTGTCCGTGATGACCTTCGCCTCTACAATCTGGCCGAACTGGGTGAATGCCTGGCGCAGGCCTTCTTCCGAAGTATTCCAGCTCAAACCGCCCACAAATAGTTTCTTAGCCGCCATCTCTCTGCCAGCTCCTTTCGCTGCACTGCTAGTCAGTGCAAATCCCTCTATACAACTGCCGTGGGTTTCGCGGCCCGCGTTGCCGTGAACGGCAACATTCGCCGTTCATCGCGTATCATACCAGTTTCCCTCGAGCAGACAACCTATTTTTCATGTTGTATTGCATATTTTTTTAGTGCAGGGGCGATCCTTAAAGGGTTTTCCAGGCGGAATTCCGGAGTCAAAGAGGCGCATTTCGACCGGAATCCCTGTATTTGACACGTGTTCCGGCTGATTCGACCGGCGAAAGCCATTTGGCCCGGAAGTTGCAATGTCCTTCCCCTGGATGATAAAATAGCGCCCGGTTTTTCCGGAATTCTCGATGAACATCCATTGTCCTATGTGCGGCAAGGCGTTCGAGCCCGGGGCAGGGTCCGATCCCAACATGCTTACGTGCCCGTCATGCGGGGCGGCGTTCAACCTTGCCGCGCGGGAGACGGTCCGCATTTCCGAAGAGGCGACCGGAGGATTGGGCCCTGATGCCGGCTCGGACGAGCCCGAAAGCGCCTTGGGCAACGGCACTGTCTTCGCCGGCTACAGAATCCTGGAGGAGGTCGGCCGCGGCGGCATGGGCATTGTCTACAGGGCCGTGCAGCTTTCCCTGGACCGCGTGGTGGCAATCAAGGTCCTTCCCTCCAAGCTCGGCCGGGATCCCCAGTTCGTCGAGAGGTTCGGCCGGGAGGCGAAGACGCTGGCGATGCTGAACCACCCGAACATCGTTTCGATAATAGACAAGGGCGTTTCCGGCGGCCTGTACTATTTCGTCATGGAATGGATTGACGGCTTGAGCCTGCGGCACGTGATGAAGGAAGGCGGACTCAAGCCTGAACAGGCCCTGAAGATAATTCCGGAGATCTGCGCGGCCCTGGAATACGCGCATTTCATGAAGATCGTGCACCGCGACATCAAGCCGGAGAACATCCTGATAAACACAAAGGGGCAGGTGAAGATTGCGGACTTCGGCCTGTCGAAAATCGTGACCGGACACGCTCCGGCAGGCGGGCTCACACGCACGAACATGACCATGGGGACGTTCAATTACATGGCCCCCGAGCAGATGGAGAAGGCCCGGGACGTGGACCACAGGGCGGACCTCTTCTCCCTTGGAGTCGTGTTCTACGAGATGCTGACCGGCGAGCTTCCTCTGGGGCGCTTCGAGCCGCCGAGCAGGAAGAACATCGAGATTGACTTGAGGCTCGACGAGGTCGTGCTGAAGGTCCTCGAGAAGGATCCGGAGAGGAGATACCAGAACGCGGCCGACATATCCGACGCAGTCATGAGGATATCCACGTCCACCGGAGGCAGGAGGCGGATTCAGACGCAGATACCTGCAAGGGCCATCCATCCGTCCGAAGTCAGGGGCGCCGCGGCTTCGGGATCGGGCGGCAATCCCTGGGCCATCGTCAGCATGGTTCTGGGCATAATCTCAGTGCTTTCTCTGCCCTGCATGTGCCCGCTTCTCTTCGTGCTGAAACCGGGAGTGCAGCGCATGGACGGGAACAGGATGATCATGCCTGCGCCGGTTACCCCCGCGCAGAAGGCTGTTCCTCCGGTGTTCAGGC
Source organism: Candidatus Kuenenia stuttgartensis (assembly GCA_020723505.1). Classification (GTDB taxonomy): domain Bacteria; phylum Planctomycetota; class JAKEIC01; order JAKEIC01; family DYIT01; genus DYIT01. Next base: position 20,376 of record DYIT01000052.1, on the reverse strand, counting down.
CCTGGGAGGAGAAGCGCGCTCCCGAGGGGGCGAAGCAGGCGCCTGAGGGCGAGTCGAAGAAGCATTCCCCTCCGGAAGACTCGGACGAAGGCGAGGACCCGGCCCGCAAGGACGGCGGGAAGCGCCGGTGACGGCGCGGAAAGGATTGAGGAAGGTTCCGATGTCGGACATGAACGTCAATTTCAATCCCGGATTGCTCCTGCTGGCCATACCCCTGCTCATGTCCCTCCTCGCCGTCCTGACCGGGAGCATAGGGGTGAGGAGGTCCAGGGAAGTCGGAGGCAAGGGCAAGACCGCGTCGATCGCGGGATTGGTCATGGGCGGATTCGCGACGGTCATGTGGGGGGCGGTCGCGGCGCTGGCCCTGCTGGCGGCATGAGGGGTTCCCCGGCGGCCGGTGCCCGCGGCCCGAGTGATTGCAGGCGCTCGATCCGGCGGCTCGCGCGGAGCGCCTGATGCAACCCGGACGAGCCCATACTCGCATCAATGTTTGGTTGACATTGCCTGCCTGGATTCCTGCTTTCGTCGATTCCCCGCTGTACGGGCGCGGCATGCCGCGCCCCTACGGACCTTCGACTTTCGACCTTCGACTTGCAACCTGCAACCTGCAACTTGCTACCTGTAGCCTGCTCCCATGAGTCTACGGTCCATGGTCGACCGGCTTAGCCGCATCTCCGCCGCCCGTCTCGGGCATGGGCTGGCCTTTGAGCAGGCCTTTTTCCGCGAGCTTCCTGATTGCAGCGTGGACCGAGGACCTGAGAGCAGGAATCTCTGAGGCGATGAGCTCGTTGAGCCTTGCCTCCTCCGAGCGCTTCAACGGGCTTATGTTCTCGACGCCCAGCGTGTTAATCGCCTGCACGGTCCTGTCCTGGACGGACGTCCAGAGCGACTTGAGGTCGTCCGCTGCTCCGGAGAGCACGAGGTCCTTGTGGTACACGGACTCGAAAACCCCGGTGAGCCCTGCGTTGAATTCCTTCTTCCTCGAAGACGCCTGCCATTTGCCGAGGAAATGGAGCGCCGCTCCTGCCGCGAGCCCTCCTGCGGCGACCGCGAGGGTAATGTGCCACTGGGCGCCGAGCCAGTACGTGAGATAGGCCGCAGCGCCGCCCGCGGCGGCGGCGGCGAGCGCCATGCCCAGGAACTGGAGCCGTATCGTCTTCACGGTCCTGGCGGCCGCGGAGCAGACCCGTGCCTGTATGCGCAGGCGCCTCGAGTGGTCGTGGAGCCTGGTCAGGATGTTGTCAATCCGCTTGGCAGGCGCGCGCTTGATTTCGGCGACCACCTCCTCCCTGCCGTCCGCGAAATCCTTGAGCGGAAGGGCGGGCGAGGGCGCCCCCTCGACCGGGACGTAGGTGTTGAAAATCATCGGCAGGTCCTTGCGCGGGATGACCTTCGAGAGGTTCCAGCACAGGGCGCCGTATCCGCGAGCGAAGTCCCTGAGCGTGCGGAACTGGTCCATCTTGTTGAGCACGATGAGCAGCTTGTGGTCGATGTCGAGCAGGGCGGACGTGAAGACCTTGAGCGTCTCGCCCGTGGTCCCGGGCTTGTCCGGGTCGAACATGACGAGCACGACGTCCGAGCGTTCCACGAACCATCGGACGGAAGCGATGAAGTCGTAGCCCCTGCCAAGCTGGGCGTCGGCGGCGTCAATCATTCCCGGCGTGTCCACGAGGCAGAGCCCCTTGAGGAACGGGGACTTCACCCTCTTCATCTTGAAATGCGACAGGAACTTCGGCCCGAACCTCTCGAGGTCCGCGAACGGCAGCTCGGGATTCGTGACAACCGCGTGCCCGTCCTTGTCGTCGTCCTCTCCGTGGGCGAGTATCGTGAATCCGTCGTCTATGGGCGCGAGTCCTGTCCGCTGGACCTCTGAGCCGAGCATGTGGTTGATGAACGTGGATTTGCCCGAAGAGTGGTTGCCGAGGATGAGCACCATTGGATCTCCGCGGTGCTCGCCCGAGGCGGGCGCGTGATGGAAGGCGAACCTAGCGGAAAGCGGATCAAGGAAGGAGTCGTAGGCCTTTTTCGCGAAGTCCGCGACGTACTCGAGCAGCTGCTGGACGTCCTTGAAATCCTCGGCCATGGAATTCCTCCAGAAGGGATTTGAACCGCCGTTCCCTGCATGACCGGCCGACGCATATTAACATCCCGCGGAGTTCAAGGCTACTCGGACTTTGCGCGGCCGGCGGTGAAGAGCCGCGTCATTCCGGCGAAAGCCGGAATATCCCACGCGGAGCGCGAAGCCCGTGGCGCTCCGCTTCGCGTGGGATTACTCGTGTCTCAACGACGCCACGGGGTCGAAGAGGGCGGCACGGCGGGCCGGGGCGAGGCCGGAGAGCACGCCGACGAGGCAGGAGATGAGCAGCGCGAGGGCCATGGAATCGGGGTTCATGGCCGACTCCCATCCCGTGAATTTCCCGATGGCGAATACGCCGAGCGCCCCGAATCCGCAGCCTGCGATTCCGCCCATGAGCGCGATGACGATGGTCTCGCAGAGGAACTGGACGACGATGTCGCGCCTTCGCGCGCCGAGCGCCCTCCTGATGCCGATTTCCCTCGTGCGCTCGGTGACCGTGGCGAACATGATGTTGGCGATGCCGATGCCGCCCACGAGCAGCGAAATGCCCGCAATCAGGACCATGACCACGCGGAATATCCTCTGCGTCTTCTTGACCTGCTGGAGCTGCTTGAGCGGCACCGTAATCTCATAGTCGCGGCGCTTGTGCATATTCTTGAGCGTCGCGGAGACCACCGATGCGCTGTCCAGCACGTCGTCCACTCCTCTGCACGACACGATGATCTCCTCGAGTTCGACCTTCGTGATTTCCTGCGATCCGGTCTTGAACTGGATTGAGAAGGTCCCGAACCTCCGGAGCGACGTCTCGTACGGGATGTAGACGCGCAACCCCTCGCCCTCGGAGAGGACGCCTTCCGCGCCCGCGGCGACCGGCTCCTCGGCCGTGACTCCCACGACGTTGAAGCACTCAGGGCCCACCCTTATGGACATCTCGAGCGGGTCGCCGGTGTAGAGGAGCTCCCTGACGAGGCCCGGGCCGATGACGCACACCCTGCGTGCGTTTACCGCGTCTGCGGGGCAGATGGGCCTTCCCATGCCGATTTCGATGTTGAGCGCGCCGAAATACTCCGGCTGCACCCCCAGCACCTTCGCCTCGATAATCCTGTTCCTGAAATAAATCTTGTGCCGCGCCCGGTGCACCCTGAGAACCATCTTCGCGGATTCCAGGATTGACCCGAGGTAGTCGGCGTCCCTGAAGGTGAGGCCGTAGTTGTTGGTCCAGGACTGCTCGCGGCCGGTTGCCTTCTTCTCCTCGGGCGGCTTCACCGTGGTAGCGATGATGTTGGTGATCCCGAGCTTCTCTATCTGGGCGAGTATCTCGGCCTTGGCCCCCGCCCCCACGGACATCATGGAAATGACCGCGCCGATGCCGAAGATGATGCCGGACGTGGTCAGGAAGGTCCGGAGCTTGTAGCGGTTCAGGTTCTTGACCGCGAGCGCCAGCATCTCCATCAGCTTGAGCATGGGACCTCCTGGGCCGCCGCCGTGTCGGACGCAATCCTGCCGTCCGACATGACGATTTTCCTCCCCAGCATCTCGGCGATGCCGGGGTCGTGGGTCACCAGCACGATTGTCATGCCCGACTCGGTGTTGATCCTTCTGATGAAGTCCATAATCTCCCCCCCGGTCCTCGAATCGAGGTTGCCGGTCGGCTCGTCGGCGATGAGCAGGTCGGGGTTGTTGACGAGCGCCCTGGCGATTGCCACCCTCTGGCATTCCCCGCCGGACAGCTTCGCCGGGACATGGCCGGCGCGGGGGAGCAGCCCCACGCGCTCAATCATTGCAAGGCCCCTCCGCCTCCTCTCCTGCCTGCCGACTCCGGAATAGAACAGCGGCACCTCCACGTTCTCCATGACGTTGAGCTGGGGAACGAGGTTGAAGGACTGGAAGATGAACCCGATGTGCCTGTTCCTGAACTCGGAAAGCTCGTCGTCGGAAAGGCGGCTCACGTCCTTGCCCTTGAAGCAGTAGGTCCCCTCGGAGGGCGTGTCGAGGCATCCGAGCAGGTTGAGCAGCGTGGATTTCCCGGAACCAGACGCGCCGATTATGGCGAGGGATTCGCCTGCGCGCACGTCGAGGCTCGCGCCCTCCAGGGCCTTGACCCTGCCCTCGTACGTCTTCCCGAGGTTCCTGATGCTTATTATCGAATCGATTCGGGCCTCCTTTCCGCGACCTCACGGCCCACGGTCTATGGTCCCCGGCCCGCTTCCCCCCGTCCCCCGCCGGTCTCCTCACCGGTTTCGAACGACTGGGGCAGGCCGAGGTACACCGAATCCCCTTCCGAAAGCCCGCCTTTTATCTCCGTGAATCCGCCGCCCGAAACGCCGGGCCTGACGTCGGTCTTGAGCAGCGCGCCATTGGACCACGTCCAGCAGTACGTCCTGCCGCCCTCCTTCCTGACCGCATGTTCCGGGACGAAGAGGACGCCGTCCACCGCCCCGATCGCAATCTCGATTTCGGCAGTGAGGCGCGGCCTGAGCATGCCGCTTTGGGCGCTGAAGAAAACCTCCACGTCGAATTCCTTGACTCCCGCGTCCTGGAACCAGTCGCCGCTGGAGGCGAGCTCGGAGATCTTCTCTATGCGGCCTTCAAGCACCTTGAGCCCGCCGCATCGGACGCGCACGGTCGCCGGCTGCCCTGCCTTGAGCATGTATATCGAGCTCTCCGGGACCTTTATGAGCGCATGAAGCTCGCTCATGTCCGGTATGGTCATCAGGACCTCGTCCCCCCAGACGCTTCTTCCCACTTTAATCTCCTCGTCCCTCCACCAGTCCTCGTCCGTGTCGCCGTAAATCACTATCCCGTCCGCGGGCGAGCGGACCAGCGCCATGGCCTTGTATTCCCTGAGCTTGTCGAACTCGACCAGCAGATCCTCGAGACGCTTCCTCTCATTGAACAGGTGCAGCTCGTCGAAGCTGAGCTTCACCCGGAGCCGTTTCCTCTCCGCCTCGAGGGTGGAACTCGAAGCGCCGGACGCGTTCTTGAGCCGCGCGGTCTCGATGGGCCGGGCGTATTCGACGAACATATCGAGCTCGTTCGAAGCCCTGAGGAAGCCGAGCTCCGACCTGCGCTCCTCCGCCTCGGCCGCCCATGCCTCCTCCGGCGAGGCGAACCCGTCGGCCAGCAGCGACGGCATCCGCAGGAGGCGCTCCCTTGCCCTCCGGTATGCGGCTTCCGCGTCCTCGACCTGCACGGCCTTGGATCGCTCCATGAGGAGGTTCTCGACTTCGATGTAGCTGCGGGCGCGCCCTTCCGCCTCCCTCGCGCCGAGTTCCGCCCTGCGCCCGCTCAGGCCGAATTCCGCCTTCTCTATCTCGAGGTCCGCGGCCAGCGAATTTATCCGTCCGGCCTGCTGCCCGATTTCCCGGTCCTTCTCCGTGAGGAGGCGGTCGAGGTCGGCGGTGTCCAGGCGGCACAGGACCTCGCCCTTGCGGACTATCGTCCCCTCGGGGACGAGCTCGATTATCTTGGCGCCGTACGGAATGCCGGGCTTCACCTTCTCGGACCTGCGGGAGGAAATCGCGCCGGTCCTGTTGACCGTCATGCGGACGGTCCCGCGCCTCACCGTGTACAGGGCCGCGGGACCCGCAGGCGCCCCTGCCGCCTTGAGCCCCGCCGAGGCGGAGAAGTACACGGCCGCGCAGCATGCCGCGGCTGCAAGAATCGGGAACGCAAGCCTGGACGCCCTGGCAATCATCTTCAGTCTCCGTCCCCTCCGCCGGCCGATGTGAAATCGATCTTCATGCCGCCGGAATCGATCGTCCTGCCGCCGGCCTGCTTCTTCGCCCCGTCGTCCCTGAGGCCGAGATCCTTCATGGTCTCCTCAATCCTCAAAAGCTCGGCCGGAGGCTCTCCGAGGAACACGAGGTCCCCCACCGCGAGCCCGGATTTGACCTCCCCGAACTGCGCGCCCCTGAGCCCCACCTCGACGCGCGACCTCTCGAGCACGCCCCCCGCTTCCGTGTGGCGGAGGACGTACACGAACAGTTCGCGCTTCTCTCCCCGGAGCGCGTGCACCGGCACCTTGATGACGTTCTCGACGGTCGCGCTCCTGATGCTCACCGACGCGGATATCCCGGGCTTGACCGGCAGGTTCTTCTCGTCAATCTCCGCCTCCACCTCGAACTCCTTCAGGTTCGGGTCCGCGCGCCAGCCCTCGCTCAAAGTCACCTCGGGCAGCTTCGAGATTCTCGCGCGCTTCCCGCGGAGCCCCGCCGCGTCCATGTCCACAAAGGCCTCCATCCCCTGCTTCAGGTTCGCGATGTCCCCCTCGGGCACCTTGTACTTAACAATCAGCTCGGACATGTCGGGCAGAGTGAAGAGCACGTTCCACTGAGAGACCTGCTGGCCGAGCTTCACGTTGTTCCTCGCCCATGGCCTGTCCTCGTCCCCGTACACGACCACGCCGCCGGACGGAGCAGTCAGGGTCAGTTTCGAAATCTCCTCCCTGGTCTCCAGCTGCTGCTTCCGAAACTGCCCGAGCGTGGCCTTGAGCTGGAGGATTTGCGCCTCGAGCCCTTTCACCTTGGTCTCGGACCTCTTCTCCACCGTCCGGAAGCCGCTCTCCGCCTCGGCGAGGGCCGCCTCCTTCTGATGGAGCATGCTCCGGCTCGTGTACTTCCTGAACATGTCGAGGTTGCAGGAAGCCTCATCGACCTCCATCTCCCGCCGTTTGAGCGCCATCTCCTCCTCGCGGAGCCTGTCCTGCGAGACGAAGCCCCGCTCGACCATCTCCGGTATGCATCCCAGCTTGCGCTTCGCCGTGTCGCGGTCGAGGACGGCGGACTCCAGGGCCACGCTGTTCTTCCTCTCGGTGTCCGGCAGCTCGCCGAGCTTGAGGCTCTCGAGGTCCATCTCCGCCATCTTCACGGCGAGCCGGGCCTTCTCCGCGTCCGCAGGGCCCGTGCCCTTGAGAATCTCGAGCTCCGCCGCCGCTGCGCTCATGCTCGATTCCGTCTGCTTGATGCTGCGCTCGATGTCCGCAAGCCTCTTCTGGAAGGCCGTCTCGTCGAACCTCGCGAGCACCTCGTCCTTGGCCACCCTGGCCCCCTCGTCTATAAGCCACGTGATTTTGGCCGACGACCTGAACTTCGGCTTGATCTTCTCGGATTTCTTCGCCTTCACCGTGCCCTTGTAGGCGTAGGAGACGTCCATTGAACCGCGCTGCACGAAGAAGCTGCCTCCCGGAAGCGCGGGCGTCACGTCTTCCGGGCCGAGGAAGGGGCTGAGCCCGCGCCAGACCAGGAGCCCCGCCGCGGAGATTGCGGCGAGGAGGACGAACCTGCGGACCGCGCGGACTGCGAATCTGCCGATGGACCGTGACATCAATCCTCCTTCTTCCCGCTGCCGCCCGTACCCCCGGGCGCGGCTCCGGCCTGCGAGGCGGACGCCGAATCGTGCCCCCTCTTCTCGGACGCAAGGCGCTGCCTGTCGGCCTCCTCGATTCTGACGAGATCGGTCGGAGGATTCTCGACCAGCACGACGTCGCCCTCGGAAAGGCCGGACTTTATCTCCACGAACTTGTCGTTCCCCAGCCCAATCTCCACGGTCTTGCGCCTGAGTTCACCGCCCTCGTTCGCGTAGCAGAACGTCGTCGGGCCTATCCCGCGCACCGCCCTGATGGGCACGTAGAGAACTCCCTCGAGCCTGACAATCACTATCTCCACCTCCGCCGTGGTCCCGGGCTTGAGCATGAGGTCCCTCCCGTCGAGCGTGACCTCGATGTCGAACTGCTTGACCTCGGGATCCGAACGCCACCCGCCCGCGTTCGCCAGCTCGGCAATCTTGGTTATCCTGCCGGGGAAGGATTTCGACCCCGCGGCCTCGACCGTCACGGTCACCTCCATGTCCTTCCTGATGCGCCCGATGTCCATCTCGTGGATTCGGAGCGTCGCCTGCATCTCGGAGAGGTCGGGGAGCGTGATGATGGTCTGGTGCATCCAGACCTGGGTGCCGACCTTGATTTCGTTGCCGCCGTACCACTGGCCCGGCTCCCCGTAAATGACTAGGCCGTCCGTGGGCGCCTTGATGTCCATCTCCAGGCGCTGCTTCTGCAGATGCTCGAGCCGGGCGGCCCTCTCCTTGAGGTTGACCTCGATTGAAGAAATCTCCGCGTCCTTCTGCTTCGATTTCGCCTCAATCCGCTTTCGCGCGGACTCGAGCGCCGTCCTCGCGCCGTCGAGTTCCGCCTTCTTCTTCTCGATTTCGAGCGGCTTCGTGTACTTCTCGAAGAGGTCGAGGTCGCTTTTGGCCGACTCCCACGCCACCTCGGCCTTCTTCACTTCGAGCTTCTTCTGCTCGACCTGGTCGGGGGTCACGAACCCCTCCTTGAGGAGCTCCGGCATCTGCTCCAGCTTCTCCCTCGCCCTCTTCAGGTTCGCCTCGGCCTCCTCGAGCTTTATCCGGTTCTCCCGGTCCTTGAGGGGCAGGTCCCCCTTCTCGTACTTGTCGTAGTTCTTCTCGGCCTCCTCCAAGGAGAGCTTCGCCCTGGCGATTTCGTTGTCCCAGTCCGTCTTCTGGATGTCGTAGTCCACCTTGGACGCCTCGAACTGGGCCTTGGCCGCGTCTATGTTCTGCTTCTCGTTCTCGATTTCCCTGTCAATCTCCGTGGGGTCGAACTTGACGAGGTCCTCGCCCTTCTTGACCCTCGACCCCTCCTTGGCGAGGAACACAATCTTGACCTCGCGCTCCACCTTCGACGATATCCTGGTCGAGTTCTTCGCCTTGAGGACTCCCGTCTCCGTGACGGGGATGGCGAGGTCCCCGGCCTTGACCGTGAAGAACCTCCGGGTCTCGTCGGCCGAGGCGCCGCCCGCCGGCCCCGCCTTGAGCGCGATGAAATAGGCGGCGGCCGAAAGCCCTCCGATGACGATGAGGACCGCCAGTATCTTCTTCATTTCATTCCTCGATTATGTTGCAGCTGTCGTTAATCTTCAGTATCCCTATGTCGCGGAGCAGCTGCACCCTCGCGATTTCGTAGTTGACCTGCGTCTCTATGAGCCCGTTCTCCGCGTCCCTCAGCTCCTCCTGTGCCTCGACGAGGTCGCGGTTGCTGATCTGGCCCTCCTTGAAGTCGAGCAGGGCCTTCCTTTCCTTGCGGCGGGTTATCTCTATCTGCCTCCCCTGGTTCCAGATGGACCTCTTGAGGCGCCTCAGGTTCCGAAAGTCGTTGCCCACCTGCCTCTTCACCGAGTCGAGCTCCTGGTTGAACGACCTCAAGGACTGCTCGAACGCCGTGACCTGGGCCCTGAGCGCGTTATTGGCGCTCACCCGGTCGAAGGGTATTTCAAGGGTGAGGCCCGCGCTCAGCCCGTGCGTCCTGAGCCGTATCTCGTCGTAGTCCTCGGCCGATGGGTGGCCGAAATTGAAGTTCAGCGCGAAATCCAGCGACGGGAGCAGGTTCTGCCTCGAGTACTTGAGCGACCTTGACGCGTCCTCGAGCGCCTGGAAGGAGTTCAGAAGATCGAGCCTGTTGTTGAGCGCCGCCTTCTCGCAGGAGACGGGATCGAAGTCGACCTCCCTGAAGGCCGGGGTCTCGTCCTTAATCTCGATGCCAATCGAGGGGTCGAGGCCGAGGAAGATTTTGAAGGAGTCCATGGTCTCCTCGTACGCGCGCTGGGCCTCGTCGAGCGAATCCCTGGCCTGCTGTTCGCTGAGCTCGGCCCTGAGCACGTCGATGGTCGTCTTCTCCCCGAGCTTCTCGTACAGGGCCTTGGTCTGGTTCAGGAGGAAGACCGACTGCTCGTGGGCCCGCTTGTTGTTCTTCACCACCTGCCGCTGCCTGATGAGTTCGTAATACCGGCGCATCACGTCGATGGCGAAGTCCTGCCGGTACTGCTCGAAGCTCCGTATCGAGTAGATCATGTTCCTGCGGGCCTGGAAGATGCTCTCCCGGGCCTGGTCGAACCCGAAGCCCTTGAGCAGCGGCTGGGATACGGATCCGGTGATTCCGAGGTTCGCGCCCCGGTTCTTCTTGTCCATGTGGTTCTGGCTCTGTCCCGTGGACAGCCCGAGGCTCGCGCTGCCGCCGAAGGGGAGCTTCTGGCTCAGGGACGCCCCGAGGCTTCCGGACGAGCTGTCCGCATGGGGCCCGGTGGTCCTCGAGTTGGAATAGAGGTAGGAGAGAGTTCCGCTGATTTGCGGGTCCCATTCGTGCTCGGTCGAGACCAGGCTGTACACGGAATTGAGGAGGCTTTCGACGCGGGCGAGGAAGGCGCGGTTGCCGGCCGTAATCCTGGCCGGCTCGCCGCCGTCGCGCAGGTCTTTTGCGCGGTCGGACTCCGGGCTTCCGCGCACGAGCGCGGCCTGGGGGTGGCCCGGGAGGAGCTTTCCCGTGGCGGCCAGGGATATGGTGTTCCGGATGTCCAGGTTGAGCACGTCCGGCGCTCCCGCCTTCAAAGGCGCCGCGGCAGGCGCCGGGGCCGGGGTTTTCGACGGCTTCTCCGATTTCCGGGCGATTTCGGAGGAGACCTCGGAGCGCAGCTCCTTGAGCCTCTCCGCCGCCCCTTCTTCGGAGCAGCCGAACAGGAGATCCGACACGCAGCCGCCCATCAGGGCGCAGCACGCGGCCGCGACGGCCGGCAGCGCCATCCCCGCGGCGAGAACGACTGGTTTCCCTGGCATCGAGCGGAGCCTTTCAAGCATCCTTTGACCCGTCAGGCATGCGCGGCGCGGACCCGCCTTCGCCGGCGGCCCGGCGTTTGCGCGGATGTCCCCCCCGCAACGCCTGGAATACCATTGACGAGCATGCCCATGAATAACCCCGGATTCTATTAAACGAAAAAGGAAAGGATAAGTTATATATATATGAGGACCATCATTTCCTTCCCATCCCGGCTGACGGCGTTCGCGCGAATTCGCGTTCATCGGCGGTCCCCTGCCGGTTCGCACGAGGCCCGGGCGGCGATCAGCCGGCGCAGCCGAGATAGGCCTTCCTGATCTCCTCCATCTCGGCGAGGTCCGCCGACTTGCCGTGGAGCTTGACGCGGCCGGTCTCCAGCACGTAGGCCCTGTGCGATATCCTGAGCGCCATGCGGGCGTTCTGCTCCACGAGGAGGATGGTCCTGCCCTCGCGGTTCAGGTCCGTGATTATCCCGAATATCTGCTCGACGAGCTTCGGCGCAAGCCCGAGCGACGGCTCGTCGAGAAGGAGAATCCTCGGCCTTGACATGAGGCCGCGGGCGATGGCGCACATCTGCTGCTCGCCGCCCGACAACGACCCCGCCTGCTGCCTGAGCCTCTCCTCCAGAATGGGGAACATCGCGAAGGTTTTCTCCATGTCCGCGGCGATTCCGGCCCGGTCCCGCCGCAGGTAGGCACCCATCTCGATGTTCTCCCTCACCGTCATGTCCGGGAAGAGCCTCCTGCCTTCCGGCACCTGCGATATGCCCATCGCGGCGATGGCTGAAGCTGGAGCGGAAGCGACGTCCTTCGAACCGAGCAGTATGGATCCGCTCCCGGCCCTCACGAGCCCGCATATGGTGTTCAGAACCGTGCTCTTCCCCGCCCCGTTCGCGCCGATGAGGGTCACTATCTCGCCCTCGTATACCTTGATGTCCACGCCGTGGAGCGCCTCGATCCTGCCGTAGGACGCATGCACGCCTTTGAGCTCCAGGAGGGGCTCGCCGGCCTCCCCCCCGCTCTCCTGCATCCTCGAGGCGATTCCGGCGATTCTCTTCCCGATTCCCTCAATCTTCAGCGCCTCGTCGGGAACGGCTTCCCAGAGCCTTATAAGGGCGGAGTCCGAGACGAGGGCGATTTCCTCGGTCGACTCGTCCATGCGGCCGCCCGGAGGCCGCTCCTGCTGCGCCTCCTCGCGGGGCTTCCTCAGAATCCGCGTCTCGGCCGTGAGGTCGCTCCTTATGGACTCGAGCTCGGCGGCGAGCAGTCCGAAATCCTGGATGCGTTCCGCGGGGTTCTTGGCCATCATCCTCGATATGATTGACGACAGCCTGCGGTTGACCCCGGGCTTCGCCGACGAGACCTCGGGGACCGGAGCCCGGCACTGCATGTCGATGAGGCCGCCGGGCGACCCCGCGTTGAAGGGCCTCTTCCCGGCAATCATCTCGAAGAACGTCACGCCGAGCGAGTACATGTCCGACCGTGAGTCGAGCGGCCTGCCGAGGCACTGTTCAGGGCTCATGTACGCGGGCGTGCCCATCACGTGGCCGTCGGCCGTTATCTGCGCGTCGGTCTCCGCCTGCCTTGCGATTCCGAAGTCCGTGACCTTCACCGTGCCGTCGCGGGTAATCATGATGTTCCCGGGCTTCAAGTCCCTGTGGATGATTCCCCTGGCCGCGGCAGCGGCCATGCCCCGGGCAGCCTGGATCACGATGACAATCGCCTGCTCCTCGGAGAGGCTGCCGTAGCGCCGCAAGAGCTCGTTGAGCCCGATGCCGGGGACGTACTCCATGGCGATGTAGTGCACGTCCTCGAACGCGCCCGCGTCGTACACCTGAACGAGGTTGTGGTGCGACAGGCTGGCTGCGGACTTGGCCTCGCGGACGAAGCGCTGGAAATTCGCCGGGTTCGTGAAGGCCGTCGCGGCGGACAGTATCTTCAGCGCGACGGGCCTCGATAGCCTGGTCTGCGTCGCGAGGTATACGGCGCCCATGCCGCCCTTGCCGAGCTTCTCCTCCACCCGGAAGCCCGCGATGTTCCTGCCGATGTTGGCATCATCAAAGATGTCCTGCATGGGGCACGCCTCTCAGGATCCGCACCCAAGGTACGCTTCGATTACGCGCGGGTCCAATCCGACCTCGGCTGGCGCCCCCTCGCAGATCTTTTCGCCGTGGTCGAGCACGTAAACGTAGTCGGAAACACCCATGACCACCCGCATGTCGTGCTCGATGAGGGCCACCGTCACGTCCGAGAACCTTATCTTTCTGATTAGGTCCATGAGCCGCTCCGATTCCGACGGGTTCATGCCGGCAGCCGGCTCGTCCAGCAGGAGCAGCCTCGGCGATCCGGCGAGCGCCCTCGCTATCTCGACCAGCCTCTGCCTGCCGTAGGCGAGGCCTCCTGCGGGCTTGCAGGCCTCGTCCGCGAGCCCGACGAAGTCCAGGCACTTGAGCCCCGCGAGCCGTATCTCCCGCTCCTCCCTGGCGGCCAGCAACGGGAGGATTGCGCCCATGAATCCCGCCCTGGTGCGCGGGTGGAAGCCGATTTTCACGTTGTCGAGGACGGTCAGATTCGCGAAGAGCCTCGTCGTCTGGAACGTGCGCGAAATGCCCATGCGGGCGATTCTGTGCGCTGGAACTCCCGTTATGTCGAAGCCCTCGTCCCCGAAACGGATTGACCCTTCGGTTGGCGGGTAAATCCCCGAGATGGCGTTGAACAGCGTGGTCTTCCCCGCGCCGTTCGGGCCTATGACGGCCGTGATCCCGCCCTCCTCGATGGCGCAGTCCACCCTGTTGACGGCCTTTATGCCGCCGAAATGCTTGCTCACGCCCTCGAGTTTCAGCATCGCCAAATTCCACCCCGCATGACCCGGACGAGCCGGAACCGGACATGGATGCAGGTCCGCGATCGTCCGGGCTGTCCCACGCGCTCAGCGCGTGCGTTGACGGTTATTCTTTCAGTACTGCAATGGTGTTCTCATCAAGCGTCCGCTCGCCATCCGCCGGCGGCCTTGATTTTCGGCTATTTGATTATTGGCCATTGATTATTGATTATTGACTATTGATTATTGGATATTGGTTATTGCCTGTTCACCTCCTCCCCGCCCCCCGCTCGCCCAGCCAGAACAGCGCGGACGGCGTGGCCCTGGCCCGGGCTATCTCGTCCGCCCCTGCCGGCTTTCCCGCGGGCTTGAGCGGCAGAAGCCCCTGCGGCCTGAACCTCATGAGGAGCATGATGAGCACTCCGTACACCAGGAACCTCGCCTCGGGCGGGACCTTGACCCCGCCGATTAGCTCGTACCGCGGCGCCTCGCCGATGAGCACGAGGATGGCCGTGCCCAGAAGGACTCCACGCACGCTCCCCATGCCGCCGAGCACCACGCAGCAGAGCACGAGAATCGACTCCCATACTTCGAGCGACCGGACGGCCACGGACTGCTGCCACACGGCATAGAACGCGCCCCCGACGCCGCCCATGAACCCGCTCGCCGCGAAAGCCGCGAGCTTGTAGGCTTTCACGTTCACCCCGCATGCCGCGGCGGCGGTCTCGTCAAGCCTGATCGCGGCAAGCCCCCTTCCGAACCGCGAGTCCTGCATCCTTATCATGACGAACACCGAGAGCGCGAGCACCGCCGTGACCGAGTAGTAGAACTGCGGCGTGTCCCAGTACATCCTCTTCCCGAAAAGCACGGGCATGCAGTCGCGGTTCAGGGTTATCCCGAAAGCCCCGCCCGAAAGCCAGTCCTCGTTCAGGAGGAACAGGAAGACTATTTCCGCGAAACCAAGCGTCACGATGGCGTAGTAGTCGCCGGACAGCCTGAGCGTCGGAATCCCCCTCAGCACGCCGAGCAGGGCGCATATCGCCCCGGAAAGCAGCATGATTGCGAAGAAGCTGGACGGGAAAATCATCGGATGCGATCCGGTCGCGGTCTCGACCTTCCTCACCGGGAAGAGCCATTCGCCGGTCCCGGGGTCCACCGTCCAGACCAGGCACAGGCAGGTGAACACGGCGCCCACCGCGAAGAACATGACGTATCCGAGATCGAGAAGCCCGGTGAAGCCGACGACGACGTTCAGCCCCAGCGCGAGAATCATGTAGATTTCGATGAGCAGGATTATGTTGTTCAGGTTGCTATCGAACCCGGCCGCGAGGGGGAAGAGGGCGATGAACGCGGCCGGAACGCCGTAGAACAGCGCCGGGAACGCCCTGCCGGGCGCAGGCAGCCGCCACGCCTTTTCCGGAGAATCGAGCTTCGGAATCATGTCATGCCCTCGCAGCGCCCGGCTTGCCCAGAAGCCCCCACGGCCTCACGAGTATGACCAGTATCATCGCGCCGAATGCGAACGCGAAATCGTACTCCGAGGAGATGTACCCCGAGCATATGCTCTGCGTGAGCCCCAGAATCAGCCCGCCCAGGCACGCCCCCTTCATGTTGCCGATGCCTCCCAGCACGGCCGCGGCGAATGCGATTACCCCGGGATAATACCCCATCCGGAAGGATATGTTCCCGCCGACCTTGACGGCGTAGAGTATCCCGGCCACCGCGGCCAGGGCCGATCCGATTGCGAAGGTCAGCAGGATGATTCGGTTCACGTTGATCCCCATCAGCGCCGCCGTGTCCTTGTCCTGCGAACAGGCCCTCATGGCCTTGCCGACGCGCGTGTAGGTCACGAA
Source organism: Candidatus Kuenenia stuttgartensis (assembly GCA_020723505.1). Taxonomy (GTDB): domain Bacteria; phylum Planctomycetota; class JAKEIC01; order JAKEIC01; family DYIT01; genus DYIT01. The sequence continues at coordinate 5,006 of DYIT01000052.1, read as the reverse complement.
AAGGCTCAAGACCCCCATCAGCCCGAGGGCGGCTATCCATACGAGGAGCTCCTTGCCGAGCACCGGCACGCCGGGAAGCCGCCGGTTGAGCCACCCGGGAAGCGCGGATTCGGAGAACGAGTACGGATACGGAGTCCAGATGAACATGGCGATTGTCTGGAGAGTGAGCGACATGCCGATTGCCGTTATCAGTGCCGACATCCTGCCGGATTCGAGGCTCCTGCCCGGCCTGCCCATGAGACCCATGGTCTCCAGCATCGCGGCGGCGAAGAGCATCGCGGGAGCGGCGAAGAGCAGGGCCGTGAGAATCCCCCCGGCCGGCGTATCCAGCTCCTGCTTCTGCCTCAGGAGGAACACGCCGAACGTGACGGAGCCCATTCCGATGATCCCGGCCGTCGACAGAAGGTCCGAGACGCGCTTTCCGCGCCTGAGCGGGAGGTACGCCGTCCAGTCGAGCAGCACGCCTATGACGACGCATCCCGCCATGGCGATGAGCAGGGCTATTCCCAGGTCCAGGCCGAGCTTGTTCACCATGATGAGGCCGAAGAAGGTCCCGAACATGAAGATCTCGCCGTGGGCGAAGTTGATGAGCCTGATGATGCCGTAGACCATCGTGTAGCCCACGGCGATGAGCGCGTAGACGGCCCCCAGGGTCAGGCCGTTGACCAGATATCCCGGGAACTCCTCCATGTGCCTTCAGCGGTTACATGACCTGCGGGGCTGCGCCGGTGCGCGCCCCGGCGGGAAAAGCTGCGCCAGGGATTCGCACGGGGCCCGGAGCGTCAGTTCTTCTTTATCTCCTCTACCGTCATCTGAAGGGGCGCCGGGACCATTTTCCCGCCCTTCACGACGGCAACGTAGATGGGTTTCGAGTAGCAGTCGCCCTCTTCGTCGAAATACGTGACTCCGGTCACGCCCTTGTAGCCCTTTTCGAGGGTCGTGCAGGCCGCGAGCCACTCGCGAATCTTTCTCCTGTCCGGGCCCACGGCCTTGATGGCTTCAATCGCCTGCCCGATTGCGTCGTACGTCAGCGCCGCCCATGTGCCCGGTTCCTTGCCGTTGTAGGCCTTCCTGTAGTCGCCCATGAACTTCACGGCCTCGGGCGAGTCGTTCCCCGTGTTGAAGAGGAACGGCGTCGTGATCAGCGCCCCCTCGGCCGCCGAGCCGGCGATTTCGATGAACTTGTCGTCTGTCAGCCCGTCTCCCCCGAAGAAGGTCACATTCATCCCGAGGTCGGTCTTCGCGCTCTTGCAGATGAGGGCGGCTTCGTTGTAGAGCCCGGCCACGAACACGCCGTCCGGCTCCGCGGCCATGACCTTCTGCAGCAGCGGCTTGAAGTCCTGAGTGCGCTCCCTGAGGAACGAGTCCGTCGCCACCACGGCCATGCCGATTTTGTCGGCCTCCTCCTTGAACGAGTTCATGAGCCCCTTGCCGTAGTCGTCGTTCTCGTAGAACACCGCTATCTTCTTGAGGCCGAGCTTCTTCTTCGCGTAGTGCGCCAGGAACGTGCCCTGGTAGTCGTCGCGGTAGAGGTTGCGGAACGTGTAGGGATTCCCGGCGCAGACCGTGACGTTGGTCGACCCGGCCGAAATCGAGACCACCTCCTTGCGGTTGTACTCGACCTTGGCGGCGTTCGTGCAGGTCGAGTTGAAGTGGCCGATGATGATGCACACGTCCTTGTCGGCTGCGAGCTTGCGCGCGACGTTCGTGGCCTCCTTGGTGTCGCCCTTGTCGTCCTCCACGAGGAGCTTGACCTTCTTACCGTTAATCCCTCCGGCGTCGTTGACCTCCTGCGTCTTGAGCAGGGCGGCGTTGCGAATCTGCTCCCCGAAAGCAGCGCCCGATCCGGTCATCGGTCCCGCCACGGCGATGGTTATCTCCGCGGCTTCCTGCGTCCCGCCGTTCTTGTTGCAAGCGGGGACGATGAGAGCCAGCGCCAGGGCGAGCAGCGAAAGCTTCCTTTGCATCGCATACCTCCTTGTGTCCACCCGGATTGATCGCGCGCTCATGCGGGTCGGGCCGCCGCCGCGCATCCAGCGTCTTCCTCGCAGGGGGCGGAAGACCGCCCAGTGGGGAATTCTTAACATGCGGAGTGCGTTGTCAAGTGGTTTCGCGGTTCCGCATCATGCGCGTCGCCGCAGACCGATGTCCTCCCATGAACGGACGGAGTATGAAATCCGTGTACGCGCGAGAATACGGGGACCTGCCGCGCCGGCTTCGTACGGGATTCGTGGACAATCCCGCCAGGATTCGTACAATTGCCCCTCCGGTTCCCCGGGGGCATGGTCGTCCTGGAGCGTAAACGGGGCGCAAGGCATGCCGGATTCCGGGCTTTTTCCAGGAGATGGATCTTGAGCAGGAAGAAGCGGGTGATAGTCCTGGGCGCGGGAATGGTCGGGTCCGTGATTGCAATGGACCTCGCGGGCGAATCCGATTTGAAGGTCGCGGCGGCCGACGTGAGCCGCGCCTCGCTGGAGAGGTTCCCCGCAGGCGGGAGGGTCGAGACGATTCATGCCGACCTGTCCGATCCCGCCGAGATTGCGAGGCTGGCGGGGGATTACGACCTCGCGGTGGGAGCGCTGCCCGGAAGGCTCGGATTCGCCGCCCTCAAGGCGGTGATTGAGGCTGGAAGGGACTACTGCGACATATCGTTCATGCCGGAGAACGCGCTCGATCTCGACGCGCAGGCCCGGGAGGCCGGAGTCACGGCTTTCGTGGACTTCGGGGTCGCCCCCGGCATGAGCAACCTGCTAGTGGGGAGGGCATGCGCGGAGCTCGACTCGGTCGAACTCGTCGCCGTGTACGTGGGGGGTCTTCCCCGCGTCAGGACGCTGCCTTGGCAGTACAAGGCGCCTTTCTCGCCTTCGGACGTCATCGAGGAGTACGTGAGGCCCGCAAGGATGATTGAAGCCGGAGAGGTGGTTGTGAAGAAGGCCCTTTCCGATCCGGAGATGATTGACTTCCCCGGCGTCGGCACGCTGGAAGCCTTCAACACCGACGGGCTCCGGTCGCTGCTCTTCACGGTCAAGGCGAAGCGCATGATTGAGAAGACCATGCGCTGGCCGGGTCACCGCGAGCTGGTGGAGGCGCTCAGGGACGCCGGGTTCTTCCGCGAGGACGAAATCGACGTCGGCAGCCAGAGGATCAGGCCCCTCGACGTCACCTCGGCGCTGCTCTTCCCGAAATGGAAGTATGGCAGGGACGAGGAGGACATCACGGTCATGCGCATAGCGGTCGAGGGGACCAGGAACGGAAGGAAGACCGGATTCGAGTGGAACCTGACGGACTGCTTCGATCAGGCCACGTCCTATTCCTCCATGGCGAGGACGACCGCGTTCCCGGCGGCGGTCGCAGCGAGGATGATTCTGGACGGCAGGCTCATGAGGCCCGGGGTGATTCCGCCGGAGGAAATCGGCAGGGACTCGCGGCTCACGGCCGCCGTGCTCAGCGAGCTCAGGAGAAGGGGCGTGGCGTTCAGGGAATCCGGCCCCGAGGACATAATGTGAGGAGTCGCATGCTCGAGGCGCTGCTCTACCCGGCAAGCATAGCGGTCATCGGGGCGTCGCGCACTCCCGGCAAGGTGGGCTATGCGATCCTCAAGAACATCATCGACTGCGGGTTCAAGGGCGCTATAGTACCGGTCAACCCCTCTGCCGGGGAAATCCTGGGCAAGGCCTGCGTGGCGGACCTCAGGGACTATCCGGGGGAGATTGACCTCGGAATCGTGACCGTGCCCGCCAAGGCCGTCGAGGAGGCGGCGGAGGGCCTCGTATCGAAGGGCGTCAAGGCGGCGATAGTGATAACCGCCGGATTCAGGGAAATCGGGGGCGAAGGCGCGGAAATCGAGCGGCGCCTGGCGAAGAGGCTCAAGGAGGCGGGAATCCGCATGCTGGGCCCGAACGTCGTCGGGCTAATAAACACGCATCACGACCTGAACGCGTCCTTCGCCCTTTCCGTGCCCGACCGAGGCAACGTGTCCGTGATAGCCCAGTCGGGCGCGGTCTGCACCGTGCTGATAGACTGGGCAAGGGGGAACCGGTTCGGCTTCGGGAAGCTCATCAGCATCGGCAACAAGGCGGACATCTCCGAGGTCGACCTCCTAACGGCCCTGGCCGACGACCCGGACACCAGGGTCATCGCCGGATATCTCGAGGATATCAACGCGGGCAACGAATTCGTGAAGGTCGCGTCCGCCGCGAGCGATAAGAAGCCCGTCATATTCATGAAGGCCGGGACGACGAAGGCCGGCAGGAAGGCCGCTTCGAGCCACACCGGGAGCCTCGCGGGCGCCGACACGGCGTACGCCGCCGCCTTCAGGAGGTCGGGCGTCATCAGGGCCGACACGTTCGACCAGCTCCTCGACTTCTTAAGGGCCTTCTCTCTCCAGCCGCTGCCGCGCGGCTCGAGCATCGCCGTCATCACTAACGCGGGCGGGCTCGGCATCATGGCGGCCGACGCCGTCGAGAACGGCGGGCTGTCGATGGCCCGGCTCTCGGCAGGCACGGTCGAAAAGCTCAAGGGGAAGCTTTCGCCCGCCGCGAGCACGGCCAATCCCGTGGACATGCTCGGGGATTCGATGCCGGATACGTACGCGTACACCATGGCCGAGGTGCTCGCCGACCCGCAGGTGGACGCAGCGGTTGTTCTCTTCGGCCCGCAGGCCATGTCCGACCCCGTGGCGACCGCGAGGGCGGTGGCGGGCCTCGGGCGGGGCGAGAAACCCGTGGTGGCGGCGTTCATGGGCGGCGCGGCCGTCGCCCATGCCAGGGAGATTCTCGACCTCGGGGGCGTCCCCCAGTACCCGTCGGCCGAGAGGGCGGTCTCGGCCCTGAAGGCCATGGCCGGGTACGCGCAGTGGCGCGCCAGGCCGCCCAGGGTGGTGACGAGGTTCCCGGTGAACCGCAGGCGTGTCGAGAGGATTATTTCGAGGCACGTGCGCACCGGGAGGTCAGAAATCGGCGAGGTGGACGCGAAGCTGATTCTCAGGGCATATGACTTCACGGTCC
>DYIT01000051.1 GCA_020723505.1 Candidatus Kuenenia stuttgartensis | reverse complement strand
TCTCGGGCAACGTGTTCAAGACGCTCAAGAACATAACCGCGATCGGCAACGACTTCGTGATGGGCGAATGGGGCGGCTGCGGGAAGACGCGCGCCGGCATGTACAACATGCAGATGATTTCGAAGTCCGGCACCGGGTCCCCGCACATCAAGATCGAAGACGTAACGATTGGAGGAAGGTAACGTGGAAAAGCTCCTCAAGCTCGCCATGAAGAAGGCCGACCAGGCGGAGGTGGTCCTTCTCGAGAAGAACTCGATACCCGTGAACTACTACAACCTCAGGGTCATGGACGTGATTGAGATGGACCTGAAGGAGGTCTGCCTTCGCGTCGTGAAGAACGGGAGGCTCGGGATGGCGACCGGCAGCCTCCTGGACGACAACTCGGTCCTGGTGGAGAACGCGCTGAGGGCCGCCGAGTTCGGGTCCAAGGCCGACTTCAGGTTCCCCGCCGCGGTGAAAACGAAAACCGCTGAGATTTTCGACGAGCGGCTCGCAAAGCTGACCGGAGAGGAGATCACCGCCGACGCGGCAGAGGTCGCCGAGAAGATTAAGTCCAGGGACTCGAAGATAATGGTCAATCTCTACTTCGAGAGGGTTCTCAAGAAGATGACCGTGCTGAATTCCTCGGGCCTCAACGCGTCCTATCTTCAGACCCTGTATACCGGCTGCCTGCTGCACATGTTTCCGGGCAGCAAGGAGGGTATAAACAAGGAAATAGTCGAATGCAGGTACTTCAAGTATCCGGACTCGAAGATTGACGAGCTAATCGAGGAGGTGAAGTACACAAAGAAGAACATAACGGTCCCGACCGGGAAGCTTCCCGTTATCTTCAAACCATCCGCCACATGGTCCATCGTCTTCAGGCTGCTCGTCGGTGTCAATGGCGACAACATCGTCCAGAAGACCTCCCCCATCCGCGACAAGCTCGGCCAGAGGATATTCCCCGAAATCCTGTCGTTCACCGACGACCCGACGAGGCCCTGGGCCCCCGGATCGGTCCCCTTCGACGACGAAGGCGTCGCGACGACGAAGAAGCCGATTGTGGAGAAGGGCATCCTGAAAAGCTTCATCTTCAACCTCCCCTCCGGGGCGGCGTCGGGCAAGGGTTCCACCGGGAACGCCTTCAAGAAGACGACGTGGGACTCGGGCGTCGAATACCCGCCTGCGATTTATTTCACGAATCTCGTCATGGAACCGGGCGCGATGAAATTCGAGGACATGATTGCGGAAATCGACCTGGGCGTCGTCATCACCGACGTCATCGGCTTCCACTCGGGCAACATGCTGCAGGGCGAGTTCTCGATGAACGTGGGCATGGGCACGGTGGTGAAGAAGGGCAAGATAGCCGGCCGCGCGATGGACACCATGATCGCCGGGAACGTCTACGAGGATTTCTTCAAGATCAAGGCGCTCAGCGACAGGATTGAGTACAACCCCTGGGTCTATTCGCCGGACATGTACTTCTCCGAGATGAGCGTATCCGGGAAATGAATCTCAATCCGTCGCGGATCGGATTTCATTTTCCCTCCGCAATTTCCGCGATTGCGCGGAAATTGCGCTTTTCGCGCATGCCCCGGGCATGCGCGCGGAAATCCTTTGCAACCCCCGGAATTCCGGAGTAGATTCTTTTTCCCGGGTCATTTCGCGGGAAGCGCCATGCTGAAGTTCTCCGCAAAAGGAAAAGAGCTCGAGAAATTCCTCCCCCACCGCGGGAGGAACCTTCTCCTCGATTCAATCGACATCCACGGCGAGGGCGACGGGAGGCAGGGGTTCTCCTCGCTCGGCATTTCGGACGGGGACGGATCCGGCAGGGACATCTTCCTCGAGACCGCCGCGACTGGAAGGATGGTCAGCGCGTTCGCGATAGTCGAGCACCTCGCCCTGACGTCCGCGGTCATGATATTCCGGGACATCGGCGAGGGCAAGACGCCCTTCTTTTCCACAATCACCGGTTTCTCGATGAATCCGGGATTCGACTGCCGCGCAGGGCGGAGGATTAAAGGGCTCGTCGTGCCGCTCAAGGGCAGGGGCCAGTTCCACAGGTGCAAGGCCGTGCTCCTCGACGATTCCGGCGGGGAGGCGGCGTCGGCCGAAATCATGGCCGTCATCATGGAATCCGGATCGTCCGGGAACTCGGAACCCGGCAAGGTCCTCGAAAAGCCCGTCATCGGCCCCGAAACTCCGGTGGCGAGGGAAGTCTTCCGGTACAAGCACCGGGATTTCCTCTTCATCGACTCCGAGTCCGGCCGCTCTGATGGACCGGTGCTGACCGCCAGGTACACGTATCCACCCGGCCATCCGTTCGCTCCGGGCCATTTCCCCGGCAACCCGGTGATGATGGGGGTCAGCCAGTGGGCGGCGGCGCTCGACGCCTCGGTGTGGCTCGCGCATTCGCGCGGCCTGGCTCCGGGTTCCTTCCGGGCCGACTGCGAAATAGTCAGGGAGGACGGATCGGCGGTCTGCGAGGTGAAAGGCTTGGCGTTTACTTGGGCCGGGGCGGCTGCAGGGACCTGTCCCAGGATCCTCTCGACCAGGCGAATCGGTTTCCGCGACGTCGTCAAGGCCGGCGATACGATTTACATCCGGGTTTCCGTGGAGAAGACGGGCGGCCTTTGACCGGCGTCCCCGCCGGTCGGCGGGGTTCGCGCTTTTTATACCTCTGGACCGGCGGCACAGATGGCGACTCGAACCGCGTTCCGCATGGCTGCGCCCGCGGCGCTCTCCGCGCTCTTCGCAGCAGCCTTCTTCCTGCTCTCCTCCCTGCCCGCCGAGGACCCGTTCGCAGACTGCGCGGCCCGCCTCGCCAAAGCCTCCGCCGAAGTCAACCGCAGGCTGTTCGAGAGGCAGCCGCCCAGAGGGGCCCCTCTGGAAGGCAACGCATGGGACTACTACGCCTGCGCGGCAGAAGCGCTCCTGACGCCGTCGCCGGCCGGGCTAGCCGACCCCTCCGGCGAGGACCTCGAGGAGGAGTCGGACCTGTTCTGCTACGCGGCGGCGAACTCCGAGGCGTTCGACATGCTGAGGCGGGGCGTGCGCTGCGGCGCATGCTCGGCCACGATAAACTACGCCGCAGGATACTCCGCGCATGCAGGCCCCGTTTCCTCCGCCGCCGGCCTGGCAGCGCTGCTCTTCTACAACTCGAGGCTCGCCGAGCGCGGCGGCAGGCGGGTCGAAGCCGCCCGAATCCTCTCGGACGCCGCCTTCTTCGGCCAGGACCTCGCGAGGAACGGGACGCTCGGCCACCTGGACGCGTCATGCGGGATGGAGATTGAATCGCTCAAGAGGCTTGCCGCGCTGGCCGATCGGGCGGAATTCAGGAAGGACGAACTCGCGGAAATCTCCGGCGAACTCGCGGTCCTGGAACGCTGCAGGCCGCCCATCGAGCTCTCGGCCTCGTCCGAACTCCTGATGCTCGCGGGCGAAATCGTGAACCAGAGCCGCGGCAGGGGGGCGTACAGGATCGCGGGCGTCTCCGACCGGATGCTGCTGGATTCGCTCGCCCGCGCGGGGACCCTCTTCGCGGACTTCTACGGCGCAAGCGCGCTTCCGTTCAGGGATGCTTTCCGCGAATCCGACGCCATCGACTCGAGGCTCGACGAGATGAAGGACCCGGTGCTCGACGCCTGCGGCATCGGCTTCTCCAGGCATGCGGAAGCGATGGGGACCGCATCCGCGATCTGCCGCGCGCTGGCCTTCGCCTTCTCCCTCGCCTGCGCGGAACCCGGCGAAAGGGGAGGGCTCGCTCCGCCCGAGGACCCGTTCTCAGGCGCGCCGATGCGCTTCTTCGAGACCGGCGGCGGACTGGTGGTCTACAGCATGGGCCCCGACATGAAGGACGGCGGCGGGGAATCGGCGACCGAATGGAACCCTGACGAGCCCGACCTCGTGCTCAGGTTCGCAAAACTCGCGTCAGGGGCGGGGCGGTGACCGCGTTTGCGTCAACGTGGGAAAGCCATAACGCAGCCGAGCCGCAACCCTGCTTCGCTCAAGAGCCTTGATGAAGCTACGCAGGGCTTCGCGAAGGCTAATCGCGCAAAATCTCGGAGACCCGGCGAAGCCTTTGCGCGAACATCAAGGCGAAGCCGGGCCAACAACCAATAGCCAAATCCCAATGAAATCCCAACCTCCAATTTCCAATGAAGTCACGGGCTCAACGCCATGAATGTTCGCAAGAAGACAAGATTTTCGAAGATAGGAGCCCAAATAGGGCATTCGATACATTTTCACCCAACCGATCACCCGGCTTTTCGGCCAATCGTTCGTTTAACTCTTGTGGCGGCCGCAGACCACATTGAAGGGTTGTATGGGAAATCAAAGCTCAATATCCAGAAGAGATAACAGGATTGTCCTTGTCAAGAGCATCCTGATAGCCCTGTGTGCCATCGGTGTATTGGTCCTCCTCATCTACTGTGAACTATCAAATCCAATCCTCGGCATGGGAGTTATGCTAATCACACCAATCAAGGCAGGCTTGGGATTGTTTTTTGGCATCGCCCTATTCTCTTCTCTTTCATACAAGGTCATCAGAACACGTACAGTCTTTTCTCCTTATTTAACCGCTGTTGTTGCAATTCTCTTCGGAGTAACTGCATTGTTGATAACAACGCTGATTTTCAGACCTCTCTTTGCGGTTGATTCCAGTGCATGGGAGACTAGCAGGTACATTGCAGCCTTCATAACGATGGCTGCCTTTGCTTTCGGAATATACCTTTGCCAGAGGCAGGCTGGAGAAGGACCGACAAAAGTACGATTCGTTTCGTCTCTCGCTGTTTCTATAGCTGCTTTGTCGGCAATCTTCTATTCAACTGAAATATTTTTTCACCCTTTGAAAAGCCCGAATCCTCACCGGAGATTGGCATGGGTGCAATCTCGCCTTCCGTGGCATTTCACTCAAGCTGAGAAATACTTGAAGTCTTCCGAACGAATTCGAGCTGACATAGGCGAGATCCATGATATCCATCCTACATTGAATGGAAAGAACTGCGCTCGTGGCGGGGCAGGGGATTGGATTGCGTATTTCACATTGGACGTATCCGGCCCGAAAGGAAAAGGAACCGTCTCAATAAAAGTCTTTTCGGGCAATCCAAGCGAAGGAGTGCTTAAAGCCGAGTGGACGTTCGGCGGATCGACCATGAAATTGTATGACCGGAACGAGCCGGAACCGGACAATGATGCAAAATGATGGTAGTCTGAACTTGGGGTCAGTCCTCGCATTCAAGCATTGCCCTGGGGTGCCCTGGGGTCAACTCTTGACACTTGACATTCCCACCCCTGTTGATTACTTCGGCCCTGTTTCGCCAGGCGGATTTCCAGGCGCAGTGGAATCCGTCGAAGCCTATGGACCTTGGATGCTGAATGCACTCCACGTACTCCCGCGGGCTCACCCGTGCTTCGCCTGAGTGCCAGAGCGTGGGCTACGCAGGGCAGGCCGCCCGCGGCTCTGTCCGGCGCCATGCGTATGCCCGGCTGCCACGAACTCCAGGAGGCTTGCCTGGATTCCGGCTTCCGCCGGAATGACGATTCCACACGAAGCATGGGTTTTCGGGCATCGTGTGGAATCCAACATTGGGCGGTCACAATTCAAGCATCGGACAAACACCATTCCCACATCGAGCGAACAGCATTCCAGCATCCGGTGACCACCATTCCTGCATCAGGAGATCACCGTTCCATCGCACTGCACCCATCATTCCTGCGTCCGGCGACCACGATTCCCGCATCGGGGAAATTCATTTCGCCTCGCACCACTGCTCACGGTCCACGGTCGTTCTGCGCCACACATATACAACGGTTTTACGGTTGACGGTTGACGGTTTACTCCCATCCACCCATCCACTCATCCACCCATCTACGCACCTACTCATCCACCCATCACCAACCGAATATCCTCCCTTTCGCGACCTTTGACCTTGGACATTGGACGTTAGACTTTCGACTTGATTGAAATCCCCTCTCCCCACACCCCACGGGTCGATTGGATGGGCGGCCACGAACTACCGCGGGCTCACGCCCGCGTCGCGCCTTTTCTTCCACCTGTCGTGCACCCACAGCCACTGCTCGGGGGCTTGGCGTATGAAGTCCTCGATGGCCTTGGTGAACATCCTGGTGTTCGCGGCGAGGTCCTCCTGGAAGTCGCCCGTGCGGACGAGCTTCATTATCTTGCCGTACGATATTTTCGTCCTTCCGTCCGGCAGCACTATGCTCAGGAAGGTGAAAACCGGGCAGCCGGCCATGATTGCCACGGCGGCGGGACCCGTGTAGGTGGAGGCTGGATGGCCGAAGAAATCGACTTCAATCCCCTGGCCGGACGGGGCGGACTGGTCCATCAGGAACGCCACGGGTTCGTTCGCGCGGAGGGCCTTGAAGATTTTGAGGCTGGTCTCGGTGACGTCGATGGGGACAATCCCCTTCTCGAGCCTCCGTTTCCTTATCAGCTCGTCGATGTGCGGATTGTGTATCTTCTTGGCCATGACGTGCGCCCGGCCGTGCCTGAGCGCATGCCCGCCCATGAGCTCCCAGTTCCCGAAGTGCGCGGAGATGGCCACGACTCCCTTGCCCATCGCCAGCGCTTCGCGGATGTTCTCCTCGCCCTCGAAGACGAAATACCTGTCGATGTCCGCGGCGGTGATGTCCCAGGCTCGGGCGAGATCCATCACGATTCGCCCGAGGTGCATGAAGCTCTTGAAGCGGATTGACCTGAGCTCGGCCTCGGTCTTCTCGGCCCCGAGCGCGAGCCTCAGGTTCGAAAGCGCGAGCCTCCTGTGCTTCGCGTCCAGGGCGAACCACAGGAGGCCCAGCGCGTCCCCGAGCCTCAGCATGGTCTCGCGGGGATAGAGCCCGGCGGCCATGCTCACCCCCCGGAACGCGAGGAACGAGACGTAGTCGAAAACCCTTCTCCCGAGCGTCCTTGACCTGCTCATACCCTCTTGATTTGCATGATGTTGGTGCCGCCCGGGACCTTCTGGGAGCCGGAAAGGATTATGACCTTCGTGCCCGGTTCGAGGAGGTTCTTGCGGAGGACCAGCTCCTCCCCGAGGGCGAGCATCGTGTCGGTGTCGGCGGCGTCCTCGATGAGTTGCGGGGAGATGCCGAACGCGAGCGTGAGCTGCCTTACGGTCCTGCGCGAGGATGAGAGGGCGATGATGGGTATCGTCGGCCTCATCTTCGACAGCAGGAGCGCGGTCTTGCCCGACAGGGTGTACACGATGAACGCCTGGGCCTTGTATTCCCTGTAGGCCGCGGAGGCGGCATGGGCGATGGACAGGTCCTCCGAATCGTCGTGCTCGTCGTAGATCCCGGCCTCGGCGCCTCTGAAGAAGTCGCTGCCCTCGGCCTTCAGGGCTATCTTGCTCATCATTTTCACGGTCTCGACCGGGAAGGCCCCGTTGGCCGTCTCGCCCGACAGCATGACCGCGTCGGACCCGTCGAAAATCGCGTTCGCTACGTCCGCCGTCTCCGCGCGGGTCGGCCTCGGCTTCAGTATCATGGACTCGAGCATCTGCGTGGCCGTTATGACCAGCTTCTTCCTGTCGTTCGCGAGCTTGATGATCTTTTTCTGGAGTACGGGCACGGCCTCGGGCGACATCTCGACCCCGAGGTCTCCGCGGGCGACCATCACCCCGTTCGCGAGGTCGATTATCTCTTCCAGGTTGTCAATCGCCTGCGGCTTCTCGATTTTGGCGATGATGGGTTGCGAACCGCCCGATTTCTCGATGAAAAACCTGCAGATCTCCACGTCGGACGCCTTGCGGACGAAAGAGAGCGCGATGAAGTCCGCTCCGCTCTCCACCGCGAAGGCGATGTCGTCCTGGTCCTTCTGGCTCACGGCAGGCGTCTTGATTTCGGCGTCAGGGAGGTTTATCCCCTTTTTCTCCTTGAGGGGCCCGCCCTCTTCAATCCGGCACCTGATGTTGGGTCCTTCGATGGCCTCGACCCTGAGCGACATGAGCCCGTCGTCCAGCATGATTGTCTGGCCCTTCTTGACCTCCTTCGCCATGGGCTCGTAGCCGGTCGAGATGGTTTCCGAGTCCCCTTCGAAGTCGCCGTAGCGGATGGATATCTTTTTGCCCTTTTCGAGCATGACCGGCCCGCCGCCCTTGAGCCGGCCCGTGCGGATTTTCGGCCCCTGGAGGTCGAACAGCACGCCGACTTCCCTGCCGAGCTCTTCGGCGATGCTCCTGAGCTTCGCAAGCCTGCCCTTGTGCTCCGCGTGGTCGCCGTGCGACATGTTGAATCTGGCGACGTCGACCCCTGCGGCCACGACCTCGCGCATCACCGCCGGGTCGTCACACGACGGCCCCATTGTCGCCACTATCTTCGTCTTCCTCTTCCCCGTCTGCGTCTCCATCCGCCCCTCCTTGTGTCACAGGTTCCGGCTCCCCGTCCGCCGGCGCCGCTTCTTCTGCCTCGAGATCGCTCTGGTCGAAACGGTCATCGAATTCCTGGAAGACCGCCGTCTTCCCCAGGCTTGAGAGCGCCTCCTTCAGAAGCTCCAGCGCCTTGTCGTTCCTTCCCGTCTGGCATAGAAGCCCGGCGAACTCGAACATCAGCCAGGCCCTGTAGTTGTTGTCCTCCTTGTGGAGGTCCATGGCTTCCGAGAAATACTCCTCGGCGAGGCCGTTCATCGCCGCCCCCTTCGCGTGAATCGCCGCCTTTGTCAGCCATTCGCCGAGCTGCTTCGTCTGCCCTGCCTGCTTCAAATGGAGGACGACGCGGTCCATGTGCTCCTCTATCCGGTCCTCGTGGGCAGACAGGATGTACTCCCCGGCTTTCTGGTGGATTTTCCTCGCCGCAGCGCCATCGACCCACGCACCGGCGGCAACGGCAGTCCTGGTCTCCCTGAACGCGAATTCCCTCGCGCGGATTCCGGTCCTGAGCAGGATTCCCGCGTCCGCCAGAACCTCGAGCCTGGGGAGGACCTTGCTATCGCCGACCGAAGCCCCGAGCATCCTGGCCGGGAACGTCCTGCCGAGGAGGGCGGCTGCTCCCAGCAGCCTGGCGTCGTTCCGGGGCGTCTTCCTGATCGCGGCGGCCGCCGACGCGTCGGGATTGACCTGCGCCGCCTTGTCCTTCTTCTGGATAAAATCCAATTTGCCCTTCTGCTCGCCGATTCTGGACGCCGCGGAAAGGCTCTTCGCCACGTCCGTAATCCTGCCGGGAATCCCGTCCTGCTTCTGAAGGAGAGCGGCGAGGTCCTGGCCGATTGCCTTCGCCCCGAGGAGGTGTTTCGCGAGCTTGATTGCCTCGGCCGAGGACAGCTTCTTGAGGTTCATCCGCACTTCCCCCGGACCGAGCGGAATCCGGACCGCCGGCACTGTCGTTTTCATGACCACTATGCGGTTCTTCCTCGTGAGGTTCTCAATCTTCCCAATCAGGTCCAGCGTGTCCTTCACCGCAAGGTGAAGGTTCTCGAACACGAGGAGGAGCGGGGCAATCTTCGCCTCGGATTCCAAGTACGTGAGTATGGACTTCGTGATTATGCCGAGCTTGAGCCTGGGCAGATAATCGTCCACGGGGTTCTTCCTGCCGTGCAGGTTGAACAAGGCCCTGAAGGACTTGTGAACCGTGTCCGCGGTGATTGGCATCCTCTTCATGAGCCATTCGCCGAGCCTATCAGTCTCGCTTGCGGAATCCGCGAACTGGTTCGAATCGAGCATCGCGCAAAGGATTTGCTTCACGGGCAGCAGGGGCGAATTGACCCTGTCAGGGCTGCACGAGCCGCAATAGGCGGCGGCTCCCGCCTCCCGTGCCAGCTTGACGGCCTGCCATGCAAGCCTGGACTTGCCGGTTCCCTCCGCGCCGGCGATAGAGATTACCATGCCCGACGGGGAGCCGGTCACCTTCGCGATCGCCTTGCGTATGAGTCCAGTCTCGGCGTGCCTTCCGACCAGGCCCTCCTCGGAATCGTCCCCGGCGTCGGCACGGAGAATCGCCGCCACATGCGCGTCGCCCGGGTAGAAATGCTTCCTTCCCGGGCCTGGGACGAGCGCATATCCGTCGCCCAGGAATTCCGCTGTGACCCAGTCCACGACGGAATAGCCGGGAATCGCGTGCTGCTTCAGGTCGGCAAGGCGCGTCGAAGCCTCGCTCACGGGCTTCTGGGACAGCCCCGCTATCTCCCCCCACGCCGCTTTCGCAGTCGCAATCGAGCAGGCGGTCTTCAGGCCGACGCCCTGCTTGCGCGCGGACTCGGCGGCCTCGAAGCCGATTTCCATCATGGCCCTCATCGCATCGAGGACCGGACCCGACGACGGCGAGTGCCCCTTGAACGCGAATGTGACCTGGGTCTTCGTCTTACGCGCCGTCTCCCCCCCCCTCTTCTCGGCCAGCCGGGGCAGATCCTCGGAAAGCTTCGAAGCGAGTTCGTCCCACGCCTTCTTCGATGCTTCCGACTCCTTTCCCGGCCCTTTCACGAACCTTACGTCGAGCAGGGAGTAGACGCCCTCCTCCCGCATGGCTCTGGCGGAAAGGACAGCCTCCAGCGCCGATTCCCGGGACAGCCCGCCTGGAATCCCGGGCTTGGGCTTCGATGCTGCAGGCCTGAGCGGGCCTTTAATCCTGAGGAATTTCTCGCTGCCTGTCCTGGCAGCGGAAGCCCTGGTCTTGGCCGGAAGCGATTCCACGGTGGCTTCGTCGGCGAACACCGCGCTCGAGTCCTTGAACTTCTTCCCGGCGTTGAACGCCTCGCGGAATCCGCGAATCCTGTCCACGAGGCGGCCGGGCCCCGCCGCGGCAAGATCGGGATTGACGGAGAAGGACTTCACGAAGAAGAAGGCATTGAGGCCGTCCTTCTGCAGCGGCGCCAGCGCTTTCTGCATTTCCGACGCGGCCGAGGCCGCGTTGAGTACGGCATTCTCGCCGCTCCGGCAGGGGCCGAATGCTGCTGCCAGCACCTCCTCCCTGAAAACCAGAGCCGCGCCGGACCACTTCTCAATCGGCGCGTATATCCTCTCGAGCACTCCCGTCGCCATCCCCTCCGCGGTCCTGAAATCCCCCTCACCCGTTTTCGCGTCGAGTCCCTTGAGATTCACGAACAGGACGGCGATGTCTGAAACGCGTTTTTTATCGGTCATTTTCCTCCCCGAACCCGCCGGATGAAAAAAAGAAAATATGTCACCAAAAACGTCAAGGTCAAGAGATTTTACGGTAGAATCGGTATATAATACAGGTTTTTTGTGGCTCCCGGATGACTACCCTGGCGTTTATAACTCCCGATTCTGATGATCCGAGCGCGCGGCTTCGGATTCGGAACCACCTCCCTCTGCTCGCCCGGCGCGGCATCGAATCCGCCCTACTCGAAATCCCCCGGAGCCTCCGGGGCAGGATGGCGTTCTTCCGCTCCCTGCGCGGATTCGACGGGGTGGTCCTGCACAGGAAGCTCTTCTCGTTCCTCGATTTCAAAATCCTTCGAAGCTGCTCGAGGAGGCTCGTGTTCGACTTCGACGACGCGCTCATGTGCAGGGTGCCGTGGAAAGGGGGGGGCGAATCGAGGGTCAGAAAGGCCAGGTTCGCCCGCACAGCGGCCGGGGCGGACGCGCTCACTCCGGGATCGCGGATACTCCTGGACATGGCCGGAACCAGCGGAAAAGAGGCGGAAATCATACCGACCGCGGTCGACTTGTCGCTCTTCGACGCGGATTATGGCGGCCCGGGAAAGGGGCTGGTGCTCGGCTGGATTGGCCAGAAAAGCTCGCTCCCGTACGTGGACACGATTGCCAAGGCCATGGAGAAGGTCGGATGCATGTTTCCCGGGGCGGAGCTCAGGATTATCGCCGACGCGGTCCCGCGGATGGGCGGGATAAACGTGATCCATGTCCCTTGGAACGGCGGAACGGAGGCGGAGGACCTCGCGGGAATACATGCGGGCCTCGCGCCCCTCACGGACGATCAGTGGTCCAGGGGCAAATGCGGTTTCAAGATACTGCAGTATTTCGCTGCGAGGAGGCCGGTGGTGGCTTCGCCGGTAGGGATGAACGCGGAACTCGTCATTGACGGCGGGAACGGTTTCCTCGCACGCACCCCCGAGGACTGGGTCCGGAAGATTTCAATCCTCGCACGGGATCCCGCGCTGAGGCTCGGGATGGGTGAAGCCGGAAGGCGCGTGGTCGAGGAGCGGTTCTCTCTCGATGTCGTGTCGCGGAAACTCGCGGAATTCCTCCTGGACGTCTGCAGATAATCCGGACAATCCCGATTTGAAGCCCTGGATTCCGGGAGTCGCTGATGACGGCGCGCGGAAGTGGCCAGGCGGAGTGTTTTATGATAAATTAACCGGTTTGAATCGAGGGGCTTGAAAAAAGAAAGTTCTTTTCGCATAAGGAGGGGGCCATGGAAGATTTCGATGACCGGGTGTTCCTCGCAAAGGAAGCGGACGACGACGAGGAGGAGTGGGAGGAAGAAGACGAGGAAGTAATCGAGGAAGACGAGGAAATCGTAGAGGAAGACGAGGAAGTCGTCGAGGAAGACGAAGAGGAAGTCAAGCCGGCCGAGAAAAAGCCGGAAGCCAAGCAACAGAACCCGGATCCGAAACAGCCGAAACCGGAAGTGAGTCAGCAGAAAAAGGAGGAAAAACCCGTGGAAAAGCCCCAGAAACCGGAAGAAAAGCCCAAGGACGAGAAGAAGCCCCCCGAACCCCCTCCGAAAGCGGCGGAGAAACCCGAGCCCAAGAAACCCGCGGAACCCAAGCCGGAGAAGAAGCCCAAGACCCCCGAGGAATGGCTGAGAACCGGAAAGATACTGTTCATTGCCGGGCTCTGCGTCTTCTTCCTGGCCACTTGCGCGGAAAGAAGCCACCTCCACAGCATAGCCTCAGCGCAGTACAAGGTGTTCAAATACAGCCACAAGTCCGACGAACCGATTAAACCCGTCGGCGTTTTCCGTAAAAGCTCGACCAAACTGGACGATAAGGAACGGGCTGAGGAGAACAAGACCTTCGCCGAAGAGTACAAGAAGGCCGACGAAGAGTTCGAAAAGGGCAAGGAAGTCCAGGAATACGTCGTGGCGGTCGAGGAATGGAAGAAGGACAAGCATGACGACGCCATCAGCCTGCAAAAGGCCCAGATCGCGGTCGAGAAGGCTTGCATGAACGCCGGATCATGGGCGTGCTTGAGGTATTACGCGAGTCAGATCGGCATCCTTCTAATGATTCTCGGCCTCGCAATAATCCTCCTGCATGGGTCTCCGTTCGAAAAAGCCGCTTCGCTGGTCCTGATTTGGGTGGGCGCAATCAGCGCCATGAACGGCGGTCTCCTGACCGGGGGATCCGCAATCCAGACCATACTCAATATGATGAAATAGGGATACAACCCGGACGAGCCTGGCTTTTAGGCTGTTTGGTTCCGGCTCGTCCGGGTTATGCCCTGGGGTGGAACTTCCTGTGCACGTCCCTCAGGAATTCCGCGCCGACATGAGTATATATCTGCGTGGTGGCGATATTCTCGTGTCCCAGCATCTCCTGCACGGACCTCAAGTCCGCCCCATGTGCGAGGAGGTGGGTCGCGAAACTGTGCCTGAACGAATGCGGGTAGACGTTCGTCCTTATACCGGCACGGGCGGCCGCCTTTTTGACAATCCTCCAGGCGGTTTCCCTTCGAAGCGGTTTCGCTTCCCTGCCTGCAAAAAGCCTGGACGGCGGGTTTCCGCCGCGCTCCTCGAGCAGTTTCCGGCGGTATTTGCAAATCGCGGCGCATGCGCGCCTGCCTATGGGCACGACCCTCTCCTTGCCGCCCTTGCCCCTGCACCTCAGGAAACCGACTTCCAGGTTGAGGTCGTCGACATCGAGCGCAATGAGCTCGGAAGCCCTGAGCCCGGAGGCGTAGAACGTTTCAATCATGGCGTAATCGCGCCACGCAGTAACCGGCGCGTCTTCCGCGGGTTCCGCGAGCATTCTGCCGACGTCCGACTCTGCAATGGCCCTGGGGAGCCTTGTCCCGAGCTTCGGGAGCGGGACCTTCTTCGCAGGATTGTCCTCGACCAGGTTTTCGGAGGAAAGGAAGCTGAAGAAACACCTTATAGCGGAGAGCCTGCGCGAAAGCGATGAGACTTTGGCCCCGCCGGCGGCTTGAAGCCTCAAGAAATCCGAGATTTCCTTCCTGCCGGCGGCCTTGAATCCGTTTATCCCGTTTTTCTCAAGGTATTGGTCGAAATACCTCAAGTCCCGGCCGTAGGAAAGAACGGTATTGTCGGAAAGCCCCCGCTCAGCCCTGAGGAAGCTCAGGAACGCAGAGATTTCTTCCTTCATAACCAGTTATCCTGCAATAGTATGCGGCTTCCGACAACGGATTCGCCTCTGCCCCGGCAGGATTGCGCGGGACGCAAGACGAAACTCCCGTTGTATTTATCGGAACATTTCATTTTTGACCTTCGAATTTTCTTGACAGCATAGACAATTTACGTATCCTTGCGGATCTATCTGCTTCTTGCCGGAGTCCGCGCTACTGGAAGATGAAAGGGATATGAATGGCTAAGAAAGAGAAAAAAGGCAGTTCCGGCCTGACTAAGAGCGAAGTCAAGAGCTACCGCCAGATGCTTCTCGACAAGAGGAAAATCCTCACTGAAGACATAAAGCGCATGGAGGGCGACAGCCTTGGCAAATCCAGGCAGGACCAGAGCGGCGACCTTTCCAATATGCCCATCCACATGGCCGACATCAGTTCGGACAACTTCGAACTCGAGCTCACCCTGGGCCTCATCGAGAACGAGGAGCGCCAGATTCGCGAAATCGACCTCGCCCTGACGCGGCTCGAAGACGGGACCTACGGCGTCTGCGAGAACTGCGAGGGGAAGATACCCAAGGCCAGGCTCAAGGCCATTCCCAACGCGACTCTCTGCCTCAAGTGCAAGGAACTCGAAGAAGAGGGGATGATTTAGCCCCCGGAGATTGGACGGTGGACCTGTCCGTCAAGCTCGGCCCCCTTGCGCTCAAGAACCCGGTCATTGCTGCTTCAGGCACGTTCGGATTCGGCTTGGATTTCGCGGAACTTTTCAGCCCTTCCCTGCTCGGCGGGATTGTGCTCAAGAGCCTTACCAGGGAGCCCAGAATCGGCAATCCGGCGCCGAGGATAGCCGAAACCCCTTCCGGCCTGCTCAACTCAATCGGGCTCGAGAATCCGGGCCTCGACAGGTTCGTTTCCGACGTGCTTCCCTCACTCTCAATGCTCGATACCAGGATTTTCGCAAGCATCGCGGGCGGAAAACCGGGGGAGTTCGTGCATCTGGCATCGGCGCTCTCGGAGCATCGAAGGATTGACGCCCTGGAGCTGAACGTCTCGTGCCCCAACCAGGCCGAGGGCGGCATGGCTTTCGGGACCTCGCCCAAGGCCGTCGAATCGCTGGTGACGCAGGTGAGAAAGGCGACGAAGCTCCCGCTGGCCGTCAAGCTCACGCCGAACGTGACCGACATAGCCGAAGTCGCGCGGGCCGCAGAGGCGGGGGGCGCGGACATCATAAGCCTCGTCAACACATTCCTCGGGCTCATGGTGGACTGGAGGAAGCGCACGCCGCAGATTGCGGGCTTGAGGGGGCGAGGAGGCGTTTCCGGGCCGGCGATAAAACCAATGGCCCTCAGGATGGTCAGGGACGTCTTCAAGGCAGTGCGCCTGCCGCTGATTGGAATGGGCGGAATCAGCTGCGCTTCCGACGCGCTCGAGTTCATCGTCGCGGGCGCGTCCGCGGTGCAGGTCGGAACCGCGAATCTCACGAATCCCATGGCCTGCGCCGAACTGCCCGCCGAGATGGCCCGGCTCCTCGAATCCGAATGCATTTCCTCCCTGTCCTCGCTCGTCGGCACGCTGGCGGACTGATCTTGGATTCCGGCTTGCGCCGGAATGACGGCGCAACGCGGGACGTGCATGGAACGAGTGGATGAGTGGGTGGGAGGAGGAGTTAAATTACAAACAACAAACTTCAAATTACAACGAACCCCCAAAATTCAAATAACAACGGCGGCGCAGGTTTTGATCGGTTTACGGTTTACAGCTCACCCTCTTCCCTGCGCCCCGGCCGACGGGCGACCACTGGAATAATGCATTCACGAGTTTGCGTATTGTCCCCCCGGCGGAACTCGTTAGAATCTCTCTCTTCAAGCCTCGGAATCCGGGCTTTCCCGGTCTCGGGACTGGAAGCTTGCGGATGTCCCTGACGGCTTTCTAGCGGTGACCTATGCTTGAAGCCATAGCAGCCTGGGTCGCGAAGATCCTTCTCAAGATCTTCGGGTCGCGCAACGAGCGGCTGATAGACGCCATGACGCCCGTCGTGGAGGAGATTTCGGCCCTCGAACCGCTCTTCGAAACCCTCACGGACAGGCAGCTCTCGGAGAAGACCGCGGAGTTCAAGAACAGGCTCGGGACCGGAGAATCCCTCGACGACATCCTCCCGGAGGCGTTCGCTGCCGCGCGCGAGGCGTCTAAGCGGATGCTCCTCATGCGCCACTTCGACGTCCAGGTCATAGGCGGCATGGTGCTCCATCAGGGCAAAATCGCGGAAATGGTCACCGGCGAGGGAAAGACCCTGGTGGCGACCATGGCGGCGTACCTCAACGCGATTGAGAACAAGGGCGTGCACGTCATCACGGTCAACGACTACCTGGCCAGGCGCGACCAGAAATGGATGGGGCCAATCTTCGAGCTGCTCGGCATGACCGTGGGCTGCATTCAGAACGACATGACCTCGGCCGAGCGGAAGGTCAACTACGCCTGCGAAATCACCTACGGGACCAACAACGAGTACGGATTCGACTACCTCCGCGACCATATGAAGGTGAGAATCGAGGACCAGTGCCAGAGAAGCAGGAACTACGCGATTGTGGACGAGGTCGACTCAATACTCATCGACGAGGCCAGAACGCCCCTCATCATCTCCGGCCCCGCCGAGCAGTCCAACTCGAAATACTACGAAGCCGACAAGATTGTCCGGAGAATCCCGAAGAACAAGACCATCATCAAGTCCGACTTCGACGTCCAGAAGCTCGAGGACGGAGGCGACCAGGAGCTCGACCGCGCGTACCTCTTCGTCATCGACGAGAAGGGCAACCAGGTCAACGAGACCTCAATCGGCCAGGAATGGGTCGAGAGGAACTCTGAGGTTGGATCGCTGCTCGACGAGAACGAGAAGCTCGAGACCGAGATCCAGGAGGTCGAAAAGGAGATTGACCTCAGGTCCGGCCGGTCGGAAAGCCCGGAGGAGGCCCTGTCGACCGAGGAGCTCAGGCTGAGGAGGAGGAAGCTCTACTCCGTCTGGAACCGCAACAACGTCGAAATCAACGAGTGGCGCCACCACTTGAACCAGGCCCTCAGGGCCCACTTCCTCTACAAGAACGAGCACCACTACGTCGAGAAGGACGGCCAGATTCTAATCGTGGACGAGTTCACGGGCCGCCTCATGCCGGGAAGGCGCTGGAGCGACGGCCTCCACCAGGCGATAGAGGCCAAGGAAAAGCTCAAAATCCAGGAGGAGAACCAGACCCTCGCCACAATAACGTTCCAGAACTACTTCAAGCTGTACAAGAAAATCTCGGGAATGACCGGCACCGCCCTGACCGAGGCGGCGGAGTTCGACAAAATCTACAAGCTCGACGTCGTCGTCATCCCGACCAACAGGCCGCTCATAAGGCGCAACTACCCCGACGTTGTCTACGCGACCGAGGATGAGAAATACGACGCCCTCGTGGAGGAAATCGTAAGGGTCCACGCCACCGGAAGGCCGATACTGGTCGGCACCCTCTCCATCGAGCGGTCCGAGAAGATTGCAGCCATGCTGGGCAGGCGGGGCATCGAGCATGAGGTGCTCAACGCCAAGTACCACGAGCGCGAGGCGTTCATAGTCGCAAAGGCCGGCCAGATGGGCAAGGTGACAATCGCCACCAACATGGCTGGCCGCGGCACCGACATCATCCTCGGGTCCTTCGCGCCGGCCGAATACGTGGATTTCCTCAAGCGCTGGGACATGGCCCCGCCCGACCTCGACCCGGACTCGAAGCCGGAGGAGCTCAAAACCCGCGTCTGCGCCCACTGGGCCTCGGTCTTCCTCGGCATCGACGGGGAAGACTCCCGCGATCCGGCCCGGGTCCGGGAGCTGCTCGAGAAGAAGTCGAGAAGCGAGCGCTTCGTCCCGCCGACCTTCGGGAGGAACGTCGCCGAGCTCGGCGGCCTCCACATCATCGGGTCCGAGCGCCACGAGGCGAGACGCATCGACAACCAGCTCCGCGGCCGCGCCGGCCGCCAGGGCGACCCGGGGTCCTCCCAGTTCTTCCTGAGCCTCGACGACGACATCATGCGCATATTCGCACGGGACTGGGTCAAGGGATTCCTCCAGCGCCTCGGCATGCGCGAGGGCCAGGACATCACCTCGCCCATGGTCACTAGGTCAATCGAGCGCGCCCAGCGCAAGGTAGAGGCCCACAACTTCGAGATCCGCAAGAACCTCCTCGAATACGACGAGGTCATGAACGAGCAGCGAACCCTCATCTACGAGATGCGCCAGGACATCCTGGGCGGGGCGAGCCAGAAGGACCGCGCGATGGAGATGGTCGAGTGGGTCGTCTCGAACGAGTACAAGACCCGCTTCGGCGGCGACGGTCCCTCGGAGGAAAGCGAGATGCTCGAATACCTCGACTGGTTCGAGCAGACCTTCGGAATCTCGGTCGGCGCGTCCGACATCAGGGGGCTCGACCGCGAGGCCTTCTTCGTGAAGCTCAAGTCCAGAATCGAGGAGGTCTACGCCGCGCACGAGAAAGAAGCCGGAGAGACGTCCATGCGATTCCTCGAGCGCTATCTCCTCCTCCAGACCCTCGATACCAAGTGGAAGGACCACCTCTACGCCATGGACAAGCTCAAGGAGGGCATCGGACTCCGCGGGTACGGACAGGTGGACCCGAAAATCGAATACAAGAAGGAAGGGTACACCATCTTCGGGACCATGCTCGACCAAATCAGGCAGGAAATCGCCTCCAAAATCCTCAAGGTCAGGCTGTCGCCGGAAGCCGAGGAGGAGATTTCCAGCGTCTGGCACGCATCGGAATTCATCCACGAGGACGCGGGCGGCGACCTCGCGGCGACCAGGAAGATGATGGAAGGCGCGGTCAACCGGCCCATGGGCGAGGACAAACCCAAGCCGATAAAGGCGGACAGGAAGACCGGCAGAAACGAACCCTGCCCTTGCGGATCGGGGAAGAAATACAAGAAGTGCTGCGGTTCCTCCTGATCCCTGGACCCGTTTTGCCGCGGAAGACATGAAACTCTCGCTTTCAATCCTGGTTGCCGACGTCTACTACCTGCTCTTCTTCCTAGTCACCCTGCCCTATTGGGTCCTCAAGTTCCTGACCAGCCAGAAGTACAGGACCGGCTTCCTCCAGCGGCTGGGCTTGGTCGTCCCCAGGGAGGGGAACAGGCCCTGCGTCTGGCTGCACGGCGTCTCCGTGGGCGAGATACTCGCCGCGAGAGAGCTCATAAGGCTCATGCGGGAAAAACGGCCGGAGATTGAAATCGTCCTCTCGGTGACCACGAAGACAGGATTCGGGGTCGCGAAGAAGAACTACCCGGACGTGTCGAAGATCTTCTTCTTCCCAATGGACATCAGCATGTTCGTGTCGAGGACAATGAGAAGGATTCGGCCGGACCTGATCGTCATGGTCGAGCTCGAGCTCTGGCCGAACTTCTTCCTGTGCGCCCGCAGGAGGGGCGTGCCGGTGGCCTTCGTGAACGGGCGGATTACGCGCAGGTCCTTCGAGGGCTACAGGATGATCGGGTGGATCCTGGACCAGGTGCTTCCGGCATGCGAGGTCGTGGCCGTGCAGAACAGGCTTTACGGGGAACGCCTGGTCCTGCTGGGGGCCGGGGGCGACAGGGTCAAGGTGACGGGCAACATGAAGTACGACAACATCTCGACCGCCCCGGACGCGGAATTCGCCGGCCGCCTCAGGTCGGACCTCGGCATCGGCGCCGGGGAAAGGGTCATCATCGGCGGGAGCATACATCCCGGCGAGGACGAGACGCTCCTCGCCGTCTATTCCGCCCTCAAGGACCGGTTCGCGGACCTGAGGCTCGTGCTGGTGCCCCGGCACCCGGAGCAGTTCGACAGGGCGGAGCGGCTCGCGAGGAGCCGCGGCATGGATGTGGTCCGGAGGACCGCCGGGCCCGCAACGTCGTCCGCCGGGAGGCCCGTTGTGCTGCTCGATACCGTCGGCGAACTCGGCGCCGCATACGCGCTGGCGGAAATCATCTTCGTCGGCGGATCCCTGGTCCCGCACGGGGGACAGAACATGCTCGAGCCCGCGGGGCTCGGGAAGGCCGTCATGTTCGGCAAGCACACGTTCAACTTCAAGACGGACGTGGACCTGCTCCTGTCCAACGGCGCGGCAATCGAGGTCGGTTCCGCGGAGGAGCTCCAGAGGAACTTCGAAGCCCTCCTGTCGGACATGCAGAGGACAGCGGAGCTCGGCCGCAGGGCGAGAGACGTCATCGTCTCGCAGAAGGGCGCCTCCGCGCGCAACTTCTTCCTCCTCGAAGGCGTGTTCCTCGCCCCCGATGCTCCATGCTCCATAAGCCGGGGAAAGAGAGGTTGAGGACCGGAGGACAATCGGCGGAGTTCCGGATATCGAGCCTCGCTTGAATCCGGACATCCGCCTCCCACAGACAGATTGGCACCCAGGCACTTCGCAGGTCAAACTGATCCTGTGGGAGGCGAATGTGCCTTGTAGCTTTCCGGCACTTCGCCGATATTATCCGGCACAGACGGATTGGTAAGCTTTACCCTGGCCCGGCGGAACGAAATAGAATTCCATTCTTCTGGAGATTGAAAATGTTCGTGAGAACAGCAGTTCCCGTTCTTGTCGCGTCGGCAGCTGTGCTGGCCGCCCTGCTCGGATCTGGCGGCGAAGGGCAGGAACAGCCCCGGAATCAGTACGCCAGGATCCTTGACGCGCGTTCAAAGGCCCTGGTGGGAATCAGGTTCGTTCTCAGCCATCGGGGCCCTTCCGGCGAGAGCGCGGAGACCTCGGTCGAGGCCACGGGCGTAGCGGTTAATCCCTCCGGCCTCGTGATGATCTCGAACTCGGCATTGCAGGGGGACGATTTCCAGTTCGAATCCCCCGGGGAAAGCGGGCAGGCCGGCAAGCCAGAGGTCTCGAATTTCACGGTCGCATTCCCGGGCGATGAGAAGGAATACGACGCGTTCCTCGTCGCAACGGACGCCAGGGCCGGTCTCGCCTTCATAGCAATCCGGAACCTGGACGGCAGGAAGGTCGATTTCGTGGACTTCGCTCAAGGTTCGGCGCGGATGGAACCCGGGACCGAGCTGGCCGGGGTCGACCGGCTCGGCAAGCAGTTCGATTATGCGCCGTATTTCGAGCGCTTCATGGTCTGCGGAGAGGTGCGCCAGCCCATGCGCATGTTCGTGGTGTCGTCGGGCCTGTCCCTGCTCGGACTCCCTCTGTTCGACTCGGCAGGAAGCCCCGCGGGAGCGGTGATCGAGCACTCCGGCGGCGAGTTCATGCTGCCCGCCGACGCGGTAGCGGCCACGGTGGCGGCCGCGGCGAAGAAAGCCGAGGAAGCCGCGAAGAAAGCCGCGGAAGAGAAGAAGTGAACGCATGCGGTCGCCTAAGGAGCCGGATCTCGAGGTTGCGAAAAACATGGTCCTTCGCGCAATGCGGGATGAGGACCCGGAAGTGAGGGAAACATTTGAATCGTATTCCGGTCCGAATCGCGTGTATGTCCTCTCGGTGCTCGACGGTCGCAGGAACATCGAGGACGAACTGCTCGAAAGGATGCTGAGTTAGTCTTGAGAGGCGGATGGCCTCGAGACGCTGTATGGTCCGGATGCCATTCCCTTTTCACAGGTAACTTGACAGGCGGGCGATTCATCGATATGATATTCGTAATACGATATTGATATCGATGGAGTATGCATGGCTGCGGTAACGGTTTCCCCCAAGTACCAGATAGTCATACCGAAAGAGGTCCGCGAGAAATTCGGCCTGCTGCCGGGCCAGAAGGTCCAGATTGTCGTCTTCGGCGACCGGATCGTGCTGATACCCGTGATGCCGGCAAAACGCATGCGAGGTTTTCTAAGTGGCATTGACACACGGATTCCGCGCGAGAGGGACCGCTTGTGAATGTTGTCGACTCCAGCGCGTGGCTCGAGTACTTCGCGAATGGTCCGAATGCCGAGGTCTTCGCCCCCGCGATAGAAAAGACGTCCGAACTAATCGTACCTTCGATGACCCTCTTCGAAGTGTACAGGCGGGTATTCGCCCAGCGCGGCGAAGGGGCTGCCCTGCAGTCGGTGGCCGTCATGCAGCAGGGCACGGTGGCGGATCTTGATGCGCCAATCGCGATTGCGGCAGCCCGGCTCGGCGTCGAGCACCGGTTGCCGATGGCTGACTGCATAATCCTGGCCACGGCGCGGTTTTATTCTGCCGTTCTCTGGACGCAGGATGCCGACTTCAAGGGCATGCCGGGAGTCGAGTATCGGAAACATAAGCCGAGCGGTGAAAAGCGATGAATGCTGCGAGCGCTATACGTATACGCGGACGCCACGTACTCGCCCCGGGCCGCTCTGCTTCGCAGTAATGACTGCGCGCAACGCGGTACGCGCTAAGCACGAATGGATGAGTAGGTGTGTGGATGAGTGGTTGGGTGGACAACTCAACCACTCAACTACTCAATTACTCAACTACGGCCTTCACCCCTTCCCTTCGGTGTCTTCGGCGGTTAAATTCCCGGTTTACGGTTCATCCTGCTTCGCCATGGCTCCCTGTGCTGGGACTTAGCAGGGTCTTCGACACGGTTTACTGCTTACCGCTTACTGCTTACGGTTTACAGTTCACCCTCTTCCCTACGCCCCGGCCTGCGGGCGACTACAGGGGGTTGCCCCTACGACCTGCGACCGTGGACTTTGGACCTTGGACCCTTCGACTTTGGACGTTTGACTTCACACTGCGAATTCAACCCCTGAGCTTCTCCACCAGCCCCGGGTGCAGGTTCCGCCATGCCGCGTAGCCGCCGTAGACGACTTTGACGTCAGGATGGCCGGACCGCGCAAGCCTGTACCCCGCCGACGTGGAGAACACCCCTGTCCCGCACATCATTATCACCTGCTTGTCCGACGGTATGCGCCTTATGAACCGGTTGAAATAGATGTGCGACCACTCCATGGCCCCGGGTATGGTCGGGTACAGCATCCGCTCGTAGGGGAACCTGAGGTCGATGAGGAATATCTTCCCGGATTTGATTCGATCCTCGTCCAGGTGCTGCGGGTCCATGTACGCGAATCCCTTCGGGTCCTCCCTCAGCACCTCGCGGAGAACCTTGAGAACGTACTTCATGTCCCGCCGCGACGTCGTAGTCCCCATGCTCATGCGGATCGTAGCGAGCGCGTCCTCCACGCTCATGTCCATGCCGAGAAGCACGTGAGATGGCTCGATACGGTCGGCCGTGCATGCCGATCCTATGCTCACCCCCACCTCGTAGCAGTCGAGCCCGGCCAGAAGCCTTATCCCTTCCTTGCCGGGAAACGTCGCGTTCATCGTCCCGGGCAGCTGCCATTCCCCCGCCGCGCCGTTCAACCTCACCGCAGGATAGACCTCCTTTAGGCCCGCGAGGAACCATTCCCTGATTTCAAGGAGCCTCGCATGCTCGGACTCCATCCTGCATGCAGCCAGTTCGGCCGCTTTCCCGAGTCCCGCTATCTGGTGGACCCCCTCGGTCCCCGCCCTGACCCGGTGCTCCTGGTCGCCCCCGAACACGAGCGGGTTCCACTTCGTGTTCCCTCGCCAGTAGACCGCGCCCGCGCCCTTTGGCCCGTTGATCTTGTGCGCGCTGAGCGTCAGGAACTCGCAGCCTATCTCGTCGACAATCGTCGGAACCTTGCCGAAGGTCTGCACCGCGTCGGTGTGGAACGGCACCTGGGCAGCCGCCGCAATCCGCGCAATCGCGGCCACGTCGTTCACCGCCCCCGTCTCGTTGTTGCCGTGCATTATCGACACCAGGGCAGTGTCCGGCCTGATCGCGGCTTGCACTTCCCCGGGATCGACGCGCCCGTCCTGCCCGGCCTTGAGATGCGTCACGCTCCCGCCCGCCTCGGCCACCTGCCTGCACGCGCCCAGGATTGACTCGTGCTCGATTTTGGACGTGACGATGTGCATGCGTCCCGACTGCCTGGACACGCCCTTGATTACTGCGTTGTTCCCCTCCGTGCCCCCGGACGTGAAGTAGACCTTGTCGGGATTGCATCCCAGCATGGCTGCGACCTTCTTGCGCGCCTCGTCCACGATGCCCCGCGCAGCACGGCCCTCCGTGTGCAGCGAGGACGGGTTGCCGTTGAATTTCGCAAGCGCCCTCTCCATCTCGCGCCTCACCGCAGGATGGACTGGGGTCGTCGCGTTGTGGTCCAGGTACACTTTTCTCAGCCAGGGAAACATGGCCGTCTCCGTCAGCGAAAACCGGGAAAGACCACGGAATTCTAGCCGAAATCGACCGCGGCTCCAAGTGACGCGGATGACCGCGTGCAGCGCGCGGGACATGGCACGTACGAGGCAATCAAACAAAGAGGGAGGAATCGTTCGCGCTATTCGTCATTCCGGCGAAAGCCGGAATCCAGTTGGTTGCTGCTCTGCTGCGCCGGGTTGAACCATGATAGTTCTAACTGCTAATCCGGAAATATATTGACATGAGCGGTTATCTATGTAAATTGAATATTGAATGTTCAACTATCCTGATTTGTATCATCATGATTAAGCGGATTCTGGCAAAGAGACTGAAGGCGGCAGCAAGGCAGTTCCCGGTAGTCACAGTTACGGGCCCCCGCCAGTCCGGCAAGACCACTCTGGTCAGGGACGTCTTCCGAAGCCACGCGTACGTGTCCCTCGAGGCGCCGGACCACCGGGATTTCGCCATCAAGGACCCGCGCGGATTTCTCGGCCAGTTCGACGGGCCGGTGATCCTTGACGAGGTCCAGCGCGCGCCGGATCTGTTCTCCTACGTGCAGGTCCTCGTCGACGAGCATCCTGATTGGACCGGGCGCTTCATATTGACCGGATCGCAGAATTTCCTCCTGCTCTCGAACATCTCCCAGTCCCTGTCGGGGCGATGCGCCGTTCTCCACCTCATGCCGCTTTCGATGGCGGAACTCACGGGACGCGAACCCGTCCCGGTCGATTCGATTGGGAAATCCGTCCAGAAGAAGCCGCGGTCCCCCGTCGCCGGCCTCTTTGAAACCCTCCATGCCGGGTTCTACCCCCGTATCCACGACATGCATCTGCCGCCCATGGACTGGATGGACGGCTATTATCAGACTTACATCGAACGCGACGTGCGCAACGTCCTTAACGTGGGGGAAATCGAGACTTTCGGCAGGTTTGTGCGGCTCTGCGCGGGCCGATGCGGCGGGCTCGTCAACCTTTCCGGAATCGCATCGGACTGCGGCGTCTCGCACACGACTGCAAGGCGCTGGCTGTCGGTGCTCGAGGCGAGTTTCGTAATCATCCTGCTCCGCCCGCACCACATGAATTTCGGAAAGCGGCTGATAAAGGCCCCAAAGCTGTACTTCCTGGATACCGGGCTCCTTTGCTATCTGCTCCAGATTCGCGAGCATGGTGAACTTCTGCACAGGGCCGAGCGCGGAGCGGTGTTCGAAAGCTACGTGGTGTCCGAATTGTTCAAGAATTTCGCGCACCGGGGCGAGCAGCCGCGTCTCTATTTCTGGCGGGACTCGGCCGGACGCGAGATTGACGTCATCATCGAACTTGGATCCCGCCTCGTTCCGGTGGAAGTAAAATCCGCCCAGACCATAGCTTCGGATTTCTTCGACAACCTCCTATACTGGCGCAATCTGACCGGAAACCCGGACTCCCCGTCCGCCCTGGTCTACGGCGGCGACCATGCCTTCAAACGCGAACGGACCTTCGTCTATCCGTGGTTCGCCTTATAGCCCCGGATTATTCGCGGGCAATCGTGAATGGACCGGACTCTTCGGCGCTGCGTACAAGATTGAAAAGTTTGAGTTCATTATGGTTTGGATTTTGGGGTTTGGGCTTTTTCGTCGTTTTGAGGCGGAGCTTCGCTAGTAGACGAAAGGCACGAACCTGTACTTCACCTTCCCGGCATACGCCTTGTATTCCGGGTCCTGCGAAAGGAACCGCTCCTCGAGAACCGCGCGGTACACGTATGCCGCGGTCGAGGCTGCGAGCAGCACCGCCGTGAACGGGGAGAAGTGGCTGACTACATAGCCTGTCCTGAGAAGAATGTCGCCCGCGTACATCGGATGCCTCACCACCCGGTACAGGCCCCCTGTTTTCACCTTCCTGAGCGCAATCATTATCCCGAAGCTTCTGCCAAGGTTGAACATCGTGACCAGTCCGATGACGTTTGATGCGACTATCAGCGCCCCCGAGGCTATCAGCATGCCCCTGCTTTCCGTGGATGGCAGACCGACGAAGAATATGCCCGAGCAGAACGCCGCCAGCGCAATCGCCTGCCGCCATGCGCCCTTGTCTATCGACGCATGCGGCCTCCGGAGCAGAATCAGCGCCGTCATCATCACCGTCTGCGCCGTGAACGACCAGTCGTGGAACGCCATCCTCGACCAGTCCGCCGATTCGAGCCACGACCAGTCCCAGTACGACCGGTACCAGGAATGCCCCAGCCCCTGCGCCGACTCCGGTCCGCCGATGCATGCCGCCGCCGACCTCCACCACCATTCGTGAAGCGTCATGCCCGACGGCACGACCTTGAGAAGCACCTGGTGCACCGCGACGTCGAAGAAGAACAGGAAAAGCGCGGCATTTACGATGACCTGCCCGTGCCTGCGCAGGAACCCCTTCATTTCCTGCCTCCCCGCACGTTGAGCACGCATGCAGGAACAAGCCTTCCGTCGGCCTGAGGATACGCCTGGCAGCAGCGCCGCACCCGGGCAAGGTCGAACGTGTCAGCGTCCTGGAACGCGTGGATGAAAATGGATTTCACTTTCCTCTCGGCCAGTCCGAAGGCCTTGCGCGCGTCGAAGCAGCACGCCTTCGCCTGCGAGGGCAGTTCCTTGAGTATCCCCTTGAGGGTCTTCAGCACGGCCTTGCTTTCCGGGACCGCGCCGGCCGGCCCGCTCCACAGGTCGTATATCAGCGACCTGAGCTGTTCGTGCTCCTTGGCGTCGAGGCCGAACACCACGCGGTTGGAAAGGCAGTCGAGGGTCGTGGCTGCGTCCACGAGCCTGTTCACCGATACCGCCCCGCCCCCGTCGAGCATGAGATAGAAGGCGAGGCTGAAGCATAGCGGATGGCTGCAGGGAAGAGGCACGAAATCCTCCGCTTTTACGTGCGGATTTCCCGCCGACGAGGCGAGTCCGACGACGTCGGGTATGGTGAGTCGCCCGATCGTCCCCTTGAACGCCGCCCCGCGCCCGGCGAAGCTCATCGGCTGTATCATGAGGCTCACGACGTTCCGCGTCTTGAACAGGAGGTCAATCATCGCTGGTATCTCGGCGTCGTTCAGCCCCGCCGCCGCCGTCATCGTCAGCGACGCGGTGATGTCCTTCCGGTCGAGCAGGTCGAGGATTTCCCTCTTCTCCGCGGCGAGCGGCTTGCCCCTCATGATGCGGTACGCCTCGTCCGAGAACCCGTCGTGCTGGAGCGATACCACCGCGTCGCGCGCCTTGAGCATGTCCGCGAGCCCGGGGTCGCGCAGAAGCGCCAACCCGTTCGTTGAAACGCTCACGCGCACGATTTCGGGCCTCTTCAGGCATTCGTCGATAATCTCCGCCAGCCGCGGATGCATGAGCGGCTCGCCGCCGGAAAGGTTGAGCACGTCAATCTGCCTCTCCGAAGCCAGGAGGCTGTCGAGGATTCCCCGGAACCCGTCCACGGTCATCTCCCCGTCCCCGCCCCTCGCTCCGCGCCCCGATTCGCCGGACGAGTTGATGCATATCGGGCAGAGGAGGTCGCAGTCCTCGGTTATCTCGATTATCGGCATGCAAAGGTGCTGCTCGTGCCTCGTGCAGAATCCGCACCCCTCGGTGCATGGCATCCCTGCGTCGCCGGCGTGCGCGAGCGGAATCCACGCGGGCTTCACGTACCTCAGGGAGTTCAGGTATTCCGCGAGCCCCCTGCGCACCAGGACCTCGGACTCGCCGTGCTCGGGGCAGAACTTCCGGAAGAATACGTCCTTCCCGTCGCTGCGCACCTTGGCAGGCACCAGTCTTTGGCATTCCGGACATGCGGAAAACGTCACCCCGAGCAGCTTCAAGACTAGCGCCTCCTCACGGAAAGGAAGAACTCCTTGAACTGCCGGAGCCGCGGCGGCCTCTGCATGCTCTCCGCGAAGCCCCGGCACGAGGTCCAGCACTGCGCGCAGTCGCTGCTCCTCTGGCGCTCCAGCAGCCTGTCGCGTATCGCCATCACGTCGTCCTTCAGGATGTTCCCGACGGGCTCCTCGAGCGTCTCAGTGCAGCGCGCCACGTTCCCGCGGTTGTCGATGTTCATTAGCAGCCTGCCCGTCTGGCAGTCCCCTATGCCGCCGCTCTCGATCGCCCTGTCAAGGTGCTCGATGTACGTGGTCAGCGTCACGAACTCCGGGTTCTCCCGCTTGAGCCTGAGCAGGTGTTCGGTCACCTTCTCGGCAGGAAGCCGGCGCCTCTTGGTCCCACGGTTCCAGGAATACAGGCTCAGCATGTACGTGACCCCAATCTCCCTGCTGAGCTTGATGAGCTTCTCCACGTCCTCGAGGTTGTCGTCCATGAGCACGCTTATCATGTGCACCCTGTTGCGCCTGTCCGGCCTGTTCCGGTTCAAAAGGTCCAGCGCCTTAATCGCCCTCTCCCACGCTCCCGGCATGCCGCGCTGCTCGTCGTGCCTCGCCGGGTCGGCGTAATCCACCGAAACCGATATCTCCTGCAATCCCGCCTTGAGTATCCTCTTCGCGACCTCCTCGTCCACGTACCAGCCGTTCGTGATGAGTATGGGAAAATGGTTCTCCTCGTTCAGGATCCTTATGACCTCGTACAGGTCCTCCCTCGCCAGCGGCTCGCCCCCTGCAAGCGATATGATGAGCGTGCCCAGCCTGTTCAGCTTCCTCCCTATGAGCCTGATGTCGTCGAGGCTAAGCTCCTCCTCCCGGTCGTGCGAGGTCTTCCAGAAGTCGCAGATCTGGCAATGGAAGTTGCAGCGGTACGTGACCTGAAGGTTGCAATGTATGAACCTGTTGCGTACGAAGCCCCAAATCAGCCTTCCGGACCGGTACTGGTAGTGAAGTTCCTTCCTAAGAGCGCTGAACATGAGCCGACACTCCTTTCCCCCGGCGCGGCTCCATGGCCCGCCATGCGCGGCCTTCGCGAAGCGCCGCCATCGGGCTCCTCTGGAACAGCGTAAGGGCCATGTGGCAGAAAATCTGGCAGCGGTCGTCGCAGGCCGGACGGGATCCGCGAAGGCGCCGCGACTTCCCGAGCGCCGCCTCGTAGCTCCCTTCGTCGAGAACCGACACGTCCGCCCTCTTGAGCTCGAGACAGGGATGATAGAGCCGTCCGTCGGGCCTTATGACCGGCATGAGGAGCGGCATGCACTCGTGGCGCGCGAAGTCGCGGATGCCCCTCAGATACCCGTGCACGCCGAGCACCGCGGCCCCGGATTCCTTGGCTTCGATTACCGCGTCCATGACCCTCGCGTAGTCAGGGTTCCCCCTTAGAGCGGGATTCGCGGTCATGCCGATGATGTGCGGGGAGACCTGGAACCCGAGCCCGTTGTCGCGCGCGAACCTGCATACCTCCAGAACGTCGCCAAGGTTCCCCGGCGTGGCCACTGCCCCGAGCACCAGCCGCGTGCCGCTGCCGGGGCACGCCTCCATCGCGAACCGC
>DYIT01000050.1 GCA_020723505.1 Candidatus Kuenenia stuttgartensis | reverse complement strand
CAGAGAAAACTTAAGCGCCCGCCGCCCGAAGATTCCGGACTCTTCGCCCCTGGAATTATCCGGGTCAAGCAGCGGTTGGTCGCGGCTATGCTGCGCCCTGGATTTACGTTATCTTGCCAATCAGCCTTCCGGTGATTATGCCGAAAACGTGCGCAGGCCGGAAAAGCCTCAGAAGGACGAGCGGGTATTTCCCGCCGTAGTGGCGCCTCAGCACATCCCCGTCCGGGAACAGGAAGACGCGGCCGAATTCCCCGAGAAACCCCGCGGAGAGCTCCGGGCAGTGAAGGAAGAACGAAATCGAGGAAAGGACCGAAAGCGGCAGCCTCCGGGATAACCTTCCTCCCGCGAGGTTAGACAGGAGAAAGTCTTCCGAAAGGCGCCTGGTGGGGAATGAAAGCATCGAGGCGCTCTCGATGCGCGCTGCCGCTTCCCTGCATGGCCGCGAGCCGAAGATCTCAGAGGCGCATTCCAGCATGAAACGCAGAGGTCTGAGGATGTAGAATCCGAAGCTCTCCATCAGATCCCAGTCCAGCTCCGATCCGTGCCGCTCCATGAGAACCGCGAGATCGAAGAGGTCGCGAAGCTTGCCGACGAACGCGTCCAGGTACGCGGAATGGAACGCCGACATGTACAGGAAATCTTCCCACGAGGGCGCCATCGCCCTGGCGCCTCCGATTTCGACTTGCCTGGCCCTCAGGAAGACGTCGCCCGCGTCCGGAAGGAAAGAGAACGGGTAGTCGAGCCGCCTGTGCACCTCGATTGCGACCTTCTTCCGCTGGTTCCACATGGGCGGCACGTGCCTGCCGAACTCCCCGACGAACGGATCGAGCGGCATGGGCGCGGATTCGTAACCCATATCCCGGAGGATTTCGCAGGCGCGTCCCACGTCGGACGGCCCGACGAGAACGTCAGCGTCGGACATGGGCCTTACGCCAAGGTCGCCATGAAGGATTTCCGCCGCCACCAGGCCCTTTATCGGCATGACCTGCAGACCCTCCAGAGCCATGGCCGCTGCGAAACGCGCGAACTCGGAGATCCTCGCCATGTTCGGGCCGAACGCGCCGAAATACAGCTCCTTCGCCCTTTCCCTCAGGAATCCGCTGACTGCGCCGCCGGCAGCGTATCCGCTCTCCATCGCCTTGTGGAACGCCCCGCCCAGGCCAGAGGCCGAAAGAAAGGCCAGGACCCGATCCTCCTCGGCGCCGAGCCGGTCGACAGGCGGCAGGGACCGGTCGAACAGGCGCATGAGCACCGAGACTGCAGCCCGGGCTTCAGGAGAGAGACGCTCTGTTATGGAAGACATGGCCGTATTCTAACCCGTATAATTCACGAAGGATCGTGAATTATACGGGAACCGGGCGCGCAAATGGCTTCGGAAGCCATCTGCGCCGGATTTCATGAATAATTCGGAATAGACCTTGGACACATGCACTAAAACCGCGGCAATTTCAGAGGCATGACTTTCAGCTCGCGGCTCCGGGCGATCCCGACTTCATGCGGGCGTAGAGATCCATGTAGTCGAAGAAATCGCCGGTGTCGAGGAACCTCGAGGTGATTGCGTCAGCGAAGACGATGATGTCCTTGGAATGGAGCTCCACGTAGGCCTTCGGCGTGACCTTCTTTCCCCTTACCTGGGTCCCCTTCCTGGACGAGGTGTCGCAGATGATATAGGCCCCGTTCTGGTTCTTCTTGAAGAATGCGTGCATCTTGGAGATGCTCACGTGCGGTATCACTATGTCGCTCCATGGCTTGCGTCCGACGAAAATGGTGTCCTTCACAGAGTTCCGCAGGGATTTCTGTATGGGCGCAACGTATGTTCCCAGCGACACATCGTTGACGTTCTTGCCTGTAGCGGTGGCCACGCTCGACTGCGTGGTTTCTGCGTAGGTCTGGAGGCTCTTGGGAGGCTTCATCTCGCCCTTGAGGTCGAAAATCAGGAACGGGCAGCTGAAAAGCTCCAGGAAAGACGCGCGATCAAAGTTGCCGTACTTCTGGTGGAACTTGCCGAGCGTAAGGTGGAATTCCTCGTCGTATCCCGGCATGGCTGGTTTTCCTTCTCCCAGTCTTCTCACTCTGGGGTCATCATTCCCGAGGGCGATAATCGGAAGATCAGTTTAGCATGGCCTGCCGGCCGGTTCAATGGAAATCCGGAAATCCCGGAGCGATGCCGGACCTGCCCGGCGTATCATTCGGATTATTCCGGCCATTCGCTCCGGACGCTGTTCGAGCCTGCGGGAAAGGCCCGAAGAATCCGGTTCATTTGTACGAGTCCCTGTTCTTCTTCCACCAGTCCTTCCAGGCCCTGCGATTGCGGCTGAAATCCTGGCCGGTCAGCTTCTTGAGGGAGTTCACGATGTTGTCGGCCAATGGCCCGAGGCCCTCGTCGGGCGCGATGAAGAAGAGGTCGATGATGGCGTCCACGGACCTCTTGTCCCTTATGTCGCCGAGCGCGTCGATTTTCGCCCTCGCCGCCGCGTAGCCGGACTCGCTTCCCTTCTGGTTCCACCAGTCCTTCGAGAGCACGGGAATCGCCCGCGGATCCCCAATCATGCCCAGCGCCCGTATAAGCACGACGTACGTCTCTATGAAGCCCTCGTTCTGGTCCATGGCTGCGATCATCTGCGGGACTACGTTCTTCCTCCCCATCTCCCCAAGGCTCTGCGCCGCCTGCTTTCTCACAATCGGCTCCCTGTCCGCGAGGCCCAGGGCCGCTATCGCCGCCGAAGCCAAATCATGGTCGGTCTTCGCCAGGGTCTTCATCCTCGAAATCTTCTCGAGATCGTCCCAGGACGGCCAGCCTTTCCTGAACTCATCTACGGCTTTCCGGATTTCCTCGGGATCCTGCTCGCCCATGACCGCCGGTTTGCCGTTCACGGTTACGTAGAGCACGTTGAAGGAGGTGGGCTGCCCCTCGCGGCTTTCCACGGAAAGGATGGAAGGCAGAACCCACGAGTTCACGGGTTTCGGGGATTCCCAGCTCCTCTTCAGGACGCGAACCCCGCCCGCCAGGGCCTCCTTCCACTCGAGTCTGAACAGGCCCTTCTCCTCGCGGAATCCGAAGCGCAGCTCCGCGGCGCGGTCCTCGATTTCGATTCTCAGGAGCTTCCTGGATTCCTTTTCGAAGACTGCCCTGAACCGCTTGAGCTCCGGATGCCTGCCGGAGACCGCCATCTCCCGGTCGGACTCGGAGGCCTCGAGCTTTTCGCCCGCCGCTATCTGGTCCAGCACCGGGGCGACCAGCGCTTCCCTCCACATGCCCTGGCAAACCTGCCGAATCTGCTTATGGAGCGTTTCCGGCACATCCAGCATGGCGAAGTCCTCGCGGTCAGGGGCGCTCCACGACCACGCGAATTTTATCTTCTCCTTCACTGCAGAAACCCTCGGGTCCGGGGAGGACCTGAGCGCCACCTCGGCCGAGAAGCTCTTCAAGTCCTGGCCGCAGGGATCGGCGTATTTCTTCCTCGCCTCCGCCAGGAACCTGGCGGCTTCTTCGGGCGCGCCCGCGGCATACGCGGTAGCGGCTGCGGCTGCGAGGAAGGCGGCTAACGCCGCGGAAGCGCGAAAGGCGAAGCGGCGCTCGGCAAGTCCGGCCCATTCGAAGAACACGCTCCCCTCCTGCACGAATAGCTTGTTGATTTGATCTCCGCGGGAATATAATACGACGTTTTCCGGGCGTTTTCCAACGTTGAAACAGCGATTGAGGATTCCGCCATGCCGGCCCACAAGGACTTCTTCTTCAGCGGCAAGCTTTCGGAAATCGACCCGGCCGTCTCCTGCCTGATTGACGTCGAAGCCGAGCGCCAGATGCGCAAGATAATAATGATTGCCTCCGAATCGCTCTGTCCTGAACCGGTCAGGGCGGCCCTTGCCTCGGAATTCGTTAACCTCTACGCCGAGGGATATCCCTCCACCAGGATGAGCAGGTGGGAGGCGGAGACCCTTGGCGACCATGCGAGGCACCTCGCCTTCTTCAGGCGGTACTCGGACAAGAGGTACTACAAGGGCACCGAGTACGCGGACTTCGTCGAGGCCCTGGCCCAGGAGAGATGCGCGGCCGTGTTCGCCACGGACAGAATCCCGGCCGGGAAGATATACGTCAACGTCCAGCCCCTTTCGGGCGCTGCCGCCAACAACGCCGCGTACGAGGCGGCCGTGCCGCACGGGGGCACCGTCATGGGCATGGCCCTGCCCCACGGAGGCCACCTGACGCACGGGTCGGAGCTGAACCGGTCCGGCAAAACGTTCAAAATCGTGCCATACGAGGTCGATTTGAAGACCGGCAGGCTCGACTACGACCGCATAAAGGCCATGGCCGAGGAGCACAATCCCTCGATGATAATCGCGGGATACAGCGCCTACCCGTGGGCAATCGACTGGAAGCGGTTCCGCGAGGCCGCGGACGCCGCGCCGGGCAGGGCCGTCCTCTTCGCGGACGTGGCGCACACGGCCGGCCTAATCGCCGGAGGGGCATATCCGTCCCCGGTCGGCTGGGCCGACATAATCGCGTTCACCACGCACAAGACCCTCTGCGGACCCAGGGGAGCCGTGCTGATGAGCACCGACGCCGAGATGGCGAAGAAAATCGACAGCGCCGTTTTCCCGGGCGAGCAGGGCGGCCCGCACATCCACACCATAGCCGCAAAAGCCGTTGCCTTCCTCCTGGCCGCCAGGCCGGAGTTCAAGGAGCTCCAGAAGCGGACGATTGAAAACGCCAGGGCGCTCGCCGAGGCGTTCGCGAAGCGCGGCATACCTCTCGCGTACGGCGGGACCGACACGCATCTCCTCCTCGTGGATTTGAGCAGGATGAAGACTTTGAGCGGAATGCCGCTCCGGGCCGACGCGGTCTCCAGGGTGCTCGACGTTTGCGGGCTGACCCTGAACAAGAATACGATTGCAGGCGACGAGAAGGCCCTGCAGCCGTCGGGGCTCCGCTTCGGCACGACGATTGTCTCCCAGCGCGGCATGGGCCCGAAGGAGATGGATGCAA
This sequence comes from Candidatus Kuenenia stuttgartensis, assembly GCA_020723505.1. Lineage (GTDB taxonomy): Bacteria > Planctomycetota > JAKEIC01 > JAKEIC01 > DYIT01 > DYIT01. The sequence continues at coordinate 25,380 of DYIT01000050.1, read as the reverse complement.
TCGCCGACATCGTCTCGAACCTGCTCAAGGGCATGACGGCCCTGGAGATCACCGGGCTCAGGGGGCCCGTGGGCCGCGTCAGGATTCCATACGACCTCTTCGACGAGACCAGGCGCAGGATTTCCGAACTCGCGGCGTCGTCGCAGAGGTGCGCGGTCCGGACCGACGCCGGATACCCTCACTTCCATGACTCCGCGCCGGGCTTGCAGGCCATGCCCGACCAGGCGGCCGGATTCGACAAGGAGACGAAGGCGGTCGAGGGCGGCGCGGCGGTCTTCGACAGCCGCGATGCGGTCCCCGGCCTCATAAGGGGCGAGAGGGCGGCGGCGATGCTCCAGGCGGTCTGCACGGCCGACGTAATCTCCATGAACGCCGGCGACGTCGTGAACACCCTGCTCCTGGACGGCAAGGGGGCGCCGAGGCACGCGATTACCGTGGCAAGGCTCGTTGACGGGACGGACGCGAGGCCGAGGTTCCTGGTCGCGGCGGGTCCGGGCGACCACGAAATGGTCCTTGACTATTTCAGGGCCCTGAGCGACGGCTACATCGACGCGTGCGCCGGAGACGGCTACGTGAAGATAGAAGGCCCGGTCGTGGTCGAGGAGATGTCGTCGTCCGGCGCAGGGCCATGGGGCATCCTGCACGTGGCGGGCCCCAAGGCGCTGGAAACCGCGGCTTCGGCGGCGAAAGCAAGGGATCTGAAGCCGCTCAAGGCGGTCGAGACGGGGCACGCGGTTGTCGCAGCGGACGGGCCGAAGAGCGCGTTCATCGCCTCGGACCGCGGGACGCTCGACGGAATCCGGCAGGCCATGGTCAAGGCCGGCGCAGTCGAGGGCGGGAAGAAGGCGAGGGACCAGTGGCTCAAGTCGAGGGGATACCCCCTGGCCTGCGACGGCAAGACGGCGGCATCTAATCTCGCGTCGAGGATTCACGGCCCGGCCGCGGATCTCAGAAAGCCGTTCTTCATCGGCAGGGCGCCCATGCTCAAGGCTTCACCCACGTCCGAGGTCCTGAAGGAGTTCGAGTTCAAGGAATCCGAAAGGCCGCTGTCGAGGACGCCGCTTTACGAGACGCACAAGGCGGCGGGCGCGAAGCTGGTGCCCTTCGCGGGCTGGGAGATGCCGGTGGTGTACACGAGCATCGGCGAGGAGCATGCCGCGGTGCGCGGCCAGGCAGGACTGTTCGACGTGGCGCACATGGGCGTGTTCGAGGCATCGGGCCCCGACGCGGCCAGGTTCCTGGACCTCATAACCACGAACTACGTCCACAGGCTTCGCGTCGGCGAGTCGCAGTACTCGTATCTCATCGACCCGCGCGGCGGGGTGATCGACGACCTCATGATCTACCACACCGCTCCCGAAACCTACATGGTGGTCGTGAACGCCTCCAACGCGGACAAGGACTGGGCCTGGATTTCCGGGGTCAACGACCGCCGGTTCCTCATCGACGCCGAGAACCCTGCCGCGCGCGTCGAAAAGCCCTGCAGGTTCAGGAACCTGAAGGATCCCTCGTGCGGCAGGGACATGAGGATAGACATCGCGCTCCAGGGCCCCTGCTCGGCCCAGATTCTCTGCGACGCCGCTCCCGAAGCGGCGGACGCGATCTCGGCGCTGCCGAGGTCGAACAACGCCAGGGTCCGGATTGCCGGAATCGACGTCATACTCTCGAGGACGGGCTACACGGGCGAGGAATGCGGATTCGAGCTCTATGTCCATCCCGACTTCGCGGTCGCGCTGTGGGATGCGGTGATGAAGGCAGGCTCGAATTTCGGGCTCAGGCCCACGGGCCTCGGGGCGAGGGACTCCACGAGGACCGAGGCCGGGCTTCCGCTCTACGGACACGAGCTCGCGGGGAGGTACGACGTGGAGCCCATCGAGGCGGGTTACGGCTTCTTCGTGAAGTGGCACAAGCCGTTCTTCGTAGGCAGGCGCGCCCTGCTCGACAGGAGCCAGAAGAGCATGCGCGTGATTATGCGCTTCGACGCTTCCGGCACGGGGACGAGGCTCGCCAAGACCGCCGACCCGGTAATCAACCGCAACGAGAGGGTGATAGGCTGGGTGACCAGCTGCGCGCTGGCGGGCGAAAGGCAGGTCGGCATGGCCATCGTGGACAAGAGGCAGGCGAAGCCGGGGTCAAGAATCGGGTTCTTCTCGCTGCCGAGGAAGGGCAAGTCGGATCCCGAGAAGCCGAGGGACGAGCTCGCCATGGGCGACTCGGTGACCGCGCCCATCGACGCGGCGGTAATCGAGAGGTTCCCCCGGGCCTGAAATCGCGTGCCGGAAGGCATGCATGGGAGCGCAAATCCAGGTATACCACGCGAATCGCGCGGCGCTCCGCTTCGCGTGGAATTTTCCCAGACAAATTTTCCCCCAATGATTCTCTATGTCCATGGCAGGATTCGACGGGAGCCGCATGCACGAAAGGGAACTGGTAGAGAGGCTGAATGCGGGCGACGGGAGCGCTTTCGCGGAGATTTTCGACGCGTTCGGAAAAACCATGTTCAGGACTGCTTTTTCATTGTCGGGATCGCGCCAGGACGCCGAGGACGCGGTTCAGGACGTCTTCGTCTCCATCGCGCGAATGAAAGGACGCATGGCTGGAATCGTGAATCTGAAATCGTACATCTTCGCGTCTCTCAGGCATGCAATCGCGAAAAGGGCCGCGCATGCAGGCGTCGTGGAACTAGGCATCGACGAAAACGGTTGTCCGGAGGACCGGTCCTGCGCAGGAAATCCACCAGCGGTTTCCGCTGCACTCGAGCATGCGCTCTCGCGCCTTCCGGAGGAACAGAGGCAGGTCGTTGCGTACAAAATCGACGCCGGCATGACGTTCGAGGAGATCGGCATGGCGCTCGGAATCAGTCCGAACACGGCGGCCAGCAGGTGGAGATATGCAATCGACAGGCTGAAGGGGGATCTTGAAGGAGTTCAACGTGAGCAATGATTCCCGGTATGACCCGTCGGGTGTCGAGCGGCTCCTCGCTTCCCGCTTCATGCCGGAACCGTCCGAGGGATTCCGGCAGAGGGTGCTGGACGCGGCCCGCATGGCCGGGACCGGGGAGGTGCGCCGCGCGGACCACGGGAACCGCTGGTTTGCAGCGGCTGCGGTCGCCGCCGTGATACTCATCTGGATTAACATGGCGCTCGCCTCCGCCCGGCATTCCGACCTGATGGGGCGCTCAAGTCCCTGTCCGGCGGGATCGATGCCGGCGCTGGCGGCTGCCGGTGAAAGTAACGAGAACGCAGCTGTCATCCGTGCTCTCGTCCGCTGCGGTCTGGCGCATGCGCCTGCAACAACCAGCCATTGAAGGAGATTGAAATGACGTACGCGATGCTGTGGGCTGCAACCCTGATTTCCGCGCTTTTCTTCGCGGCCTGTTTCCTGATTCTCGCATGCCGTTCAAAAGGGAAGGCGGGAAGGATTTCGGCCGCCGTACTCGGCATCCTGGCGCCGCTCGCCCCGAGCGTCTTCGTCGCGATATCGGCCGCGATCCTCGTCCACTCCTGCAGGTTGAGGCTGGACTGGACCGTGCCGGCGATTGCCTGGCCGTTCGCGTTCGCAATCGGCGCGGCGGTCCTGTACTTGAGGGGTTTGCGCCGGAAGGAAGGATTCGTCCCCGCAGCTTCGTGGCCGCTTCCCCGGACGGCCATGTGGATGGGCATCTTCCTGCTCCTTGCGATGCTCACCTTCTGGAACCTGGACTCGGCGGTGAAGGCGCAGATGCAGGCCATCCACGTGCAGTCGAGCGCATTCGTGGCCGCAGCTTTCCCAATCCGTGCGGACGACAAGGACAACGCGGCTCCGAGGTACGACGAAGCCTTCCTCCTGTTGGAAAGGGACGCGAAGTGGCCTGCCCAGTACAAAGACAAGGTCGAGAAGTGGAAGGACGGCGAACTCGAGCCTGAGGACCTCGAAGATCCCCTTCTCGGCGAGATTCTCGCGCGGCTGGGACCCGACCTCGCGCTTTTGCGCGAAGCCGCCTCGATGCCGGACTGCGCGTTCGCGCGGGACCTGGGCTCGGGCATCATGTGCCGCATGCCGGAGCTGTTCAGCATGTTCGAAGCATGCAGCTGGCTCGCGCTGGATGCGCGATGCAAGGCCGCGCATGGCGACCTTCGGGGGGCAGCCGAGGACGTTGCCGCCATATCAGGGGCTGCAAGGCACCTGTCCCGCGAACCGATGCTGATATCGTTCGTCTCGGCCGTGGCGCTCGAATTCAAAGCCGCGGAGACGCTCGACGCGATCCTCGCGTCCAGGGATCCGGCGCCGGGCGATGTGGAGCCGCTTCTGCGGGTAGCGCGCAACTCCTACAGGCCCGCGCTGCAGCGGGCGGTGCAGATGGAGAGGGCCATGGTCCTGTCGTTCTTCTCGGGATGCTCCGGCTGGGACATGGACACGCTTGAAATCATGCAGAGCATGGATGGAGCCGACGTCCCGCTCTTCCCCGGGTTCGCGTCATCGCTCGTGAATGTATTCATGTGCAGGAGCGAACTGGAGGAATTTTCGTCCCGCATGGGAGAGATATCGGCGCTCCTCTCCGAGCCGTATTCCAGGAACCATGCGAGGTGGAAGGAACTGGGGAGCGCAAGGAAAAGGTTCGAATGCGGGGGCCTGCTGGCCAAGCTCATGATTCCCAATTTCATAATCCTGGGCGACAGGCCGCCGATGGGGGACACCGCGCGGGGAATGCACGCCGCAGTTGCAGCCGTGTCGGCCTACAAGGCCGCGGAGGGAAAATATCCCTCCTCGATGCGCGACCTTTGCCCGCGCTTCCTGCGCAACGCGCCCCTCGATCCTTTCGATGGCGGAACCCTGCGTCTTGCGCCCAGCGGGTCCGGAGTCGTAATCTACAGCGTGGGGCCGGACATGAAGGACGACGGCGGAAGGCTTTTGCCATGGACGTCCACCGAGGATCCCGGGGACCTCGGGGTGCGCATCGGATGCGTGAATTGAACAGCGGAGGAGACGGAGGTACGGCTGAGGCTATAAGCGGTGATAAATGCGAAGTCAACAACCACGTTCTATAATCTTGATTGCGGCGTTACTGATGCTGTCTTTGTTTCTCTTTCTCGCGTTATCGATAAGGAATCCCGCTGATACTTCAAGGGCGGCTGTTTCAACCGCAATGGGTGATCTGAACCAGAGTGCCACAGATATCCAGCCCTTGAACCGGACTGGGGAAGTAGCCGCATCCAAACCAGCTGTCATCCCCCCGCACATTCAAAAACGCCTGTTGTCCAATGAAGATGTTGCGAAATGGAAAGCTGAACTCCTAAGGAACATGAAAGCGAGATGGGATGAAAGGCAGGGAAAGCAAAGCCCGGCAATTAGTATCATCGACAGGACCTCTTATGATTTCACTGCCGAAATTCACGGCAGAGCTTATTTGACGTCTTCAGGAGAAGGGCTGAAGTCTGCAAAGGTGCTGGTACTGACCTTGACTGATGCTGAAACCCGGAAGGAACTTCCCTTCAAGGTGAAAGATGAGCTGATGAAGACATTCGACGGATCGACGATGACGGACGATTCCGGGAATTACAGGGTATTCGTCAGAATGCAGTCAGCCTTCATCAATAAGGCTGCAATAACGATTGCAGCCTCGATCACGGATAACAAATCGATCTTCTTCTTCGGGTCCGCACGCGAGACAATCCAGGGCGAGAGGACCGAGCTGAACATTCCGGTTGGACAGTCAGGTTCAATCAGCGGCAGGATCTCCGACGAAAAAGACAGGGGAGTCGAGGGCATTGCAGTGGCGTTGCTGCCATGGTTCGCCAAAATCGACGACGCATTTCACAAGAAGATGTTGCAAAGAACGGAAGACTACAAGATGCGCGTGATTTCAGACCCTGACGGCCGTTTCGATTTCGGCAGCCTTTACGCAGGCGTATATTTCATAGAAGTAGGATTGAACCAGAAGGGTTTCCTTTTCCGGAGACACGGCGGGAACTACGATGAGTTCGGCCAGCCGATATTCCTCACGACCTCGAGGCACAGGGCTCAAATAGCGTTGATCAACGGCGGCGTTGAAATCAATTTCCTTGCAGTATCTGAACCTCGCCAGAAAGTGATTGTGACCGACGGGGCCGGACGGCCGGTGGCGGCCGCGAAGTGCATGATGCACGCGATGAGACCAACTGCGGGAGGCACGGTCATGTTTTCGAGGGAGGCTTTTACGGACTCGGAAGGGAAGGCGGATCTGCCTTTTTCCGAGGAACCCGTCGAGGGCTGGCTGTTCAGGATCCTGGTCATCGCGCGGGGATTCGAATTCAACATACTGAGCCCTTGGAGCAGGCATGAATTGAAAATCTGTAAAAGCGGCTATAAAATCATAGACGAAAAAGCGCTGAAGGAGACATACGGAGCCGGAGAAACAGTGGGTCCGGTCATCATGTCAGACGAATGATTCACGGTCCTTCGTGAATGAATCCGGGTTGATATCTTGCCCCCGCCTTGCGAGATGTCTATCTATCACTGAGTCCTTGCCCTGAACGCCGACAGGACGGCGAGAGGCACGGTCGCGGCCGCGAGGAGGATTGCCGCTGCGCCTGCCGATTCCGCGATGCCGAAAGAGGGGATGAGTACAGCCGTCGCGGCCGCGGATCCCGCCGCCGACCCCGCGAGGTCCGCGGCATAGACCGCGGACGCCCCGCGGGCGGCCGATCCCCGGACCGCGGAGACCGCGAACGGAAACGCGATGCCGGTGAAGAATCCCGCCCCCGCCGTAAGCGCCAGGAAGGCGGCGAGCGAGACGGGAGCCGGAAGGCCGAGGACCTTGCCCGCGGCCGAGGCCGAAGCGAGCGAGAGCACGGCGAAGGCGGACACCGCCGCGCAGAGCTTCGGGATTCCCCCGCCGCTTCCGCGGACATGCGCCATGCCTGCCGCTGATCCAAGGACCGTGCCCAGCATGAACGCAGCCGCGAACAGGCCGGCGTATCCCCATGCGTAGCCGAATCCCGCCTGGAAAGCCAGGAGCAGCGCAATCTCCACCGTCATCGAGGCTGCCCCCGCCGCCAGGACCGCGAAAAGGACCGCCGGACCGGCGGCGCCGGTCATCCCCGCCCATCTGATGAACGCGACGAGCACGACGGCGAACGCCAGCCCCAGGACGACGAGCACCGAATACCGGCCCGTTCCGCCTCCCGCCTCCGCGAACATCGAGTCATGGAACGCGAACTGCATGACGTAGCAAAGCGGCTTCAAATCCCTGTTCGGTTCAATCTCCGCGTCGGCAAGGGACTCGGCAAGCAGGACCGCCGCGTCCTTTCTTGCGAAGACGGTCCTGAAGAACCTGGGCCCCGTGAATTCCGAGGAAATCGACCTTGCATGGAACCTGGACGCCATGGCCTCGGGATTGAATCCGCCGAGTCCGCCACCGGCCGCGAAAATCCACCCCGCATGGTCGCTCCTGACGGCGGCAGCGTTTCCGAAAGCCCGGTTCAGCGAAGCGGCGACGGTCCCGAAGAGGCTTCTAAGGGCATCGGGCGCGTATCCAGGCGTTCCTTGCAGCGCAATCGCGAACACCCCGTCCTCCTTCATCGCCCTCCTGGCTTCGTCGAAGAACTCGACGGTGTAGAAACGGTTCAGGAATCCGGTGGAGGGCTCAGGGGCATCGACGATGACGACGTCCAGGGACGCCGGAGCAAGGGACCTCAGGCGGCGCCTCGCGTCCCCGAAGACGAGCGAAGCCCTCTTGTCGTCGAGGGCGGACCTGTCCATGCGCCCGAGGAACTCCATTCCCATGGTCACGGGCGCGGGATCGATGTCGACGCATTCAACAGAGGCGACCGGATGCTTCAGCGCTTCCCTGAGAACGCCCCTCGGCCCGCCCCCCACAATTAGGACATTCGATGGATTCGGGTGCGAACACAGCGCGGCATGGGCTATTTCCTCCGCCCGCGCGGGATCATCCGAATTCCACAGGAGCCCCCCGTTGCAGTAGAAGTTCGTCTGGCCCCCGGCAGACGTGACCGTGAACACGCCGAACCTGGTATCCGCGGTCTTCAGCACCGCCTCGCCGGGATGCTTGAACGCCCTGGACCAGCGATCGAAATGCCCGGAGAAGGCCGCGGCGGCGGCGCAGAGCGCGAGCGCGGCCGCTCCGGCGAGCGCCTTGGCCGGCAATCCCGCAGGCTTCCGCAAGCAGGCGGCAGCGGCGGCGAAGCATGCGAAGGACGAGGCGGCCACGGCGATGCTTTGGGAAAGAAGCGGGATGAACAGGAACGAGACCAGGAGGCCGCCGCCGAGGAATCCCGCGGCCTCCGTCATGTATGCGCGGACGGGCGCTTCCCCGTTTCCGCCTGACGCTGCGTTCGCGAGAGCGGGAAAAAGCGCGCCCAGAGGCAGGCATACGGGCGCGAGTAGCAGGCAGGAGGCCAGGAGGGCGAGCGGGAACCCTACCGCCTCGCCTGGAAGGCCTGAGGCGGTCGGCATCAGCCTTGCCGCGGCCATGAAGCCCGGAAGGGTCAGCGCCGCGACGCAGAACAGGATTGGCGGAAGATGGGGGGCGATTCCGGGCCTTGCGGCAAGCTTGCCGCCCGCCGCGACTCCGAGCGCGCTGAGCGCGAACCACGCAGCCAGCACGGACCCGATGACGATTTCCGACCCGTTGAAGGATACGCCGATTTCCCTGAGCGCAGCCACCTGCGCGACGGCTGAGACGAGGCCCGTCGCGAACAGCCCGGCAAGCGGCGCGGACGCCCCGCCTTTGCGACCGCCGCATGCATCCGAACGCTCCCCGGCGGCCTTGCCGCCGGCGGATGGATCATCATTCGGTTCCATGTTCATAATGATAGCTGCGCTCCGCTTCGCGTGTAACAAAAGAAATTCAGTTGGCTCCCCCTCTCCCCTGAGTCCGGGGGAGAGGGCAGGGGAGTGGAGGCGTATATTCCACGCGAAGCGCGTAGCGCTCCGCTTCGCGTGGAATCAGTATTCCATCCAGTCAGGCGGGAAGGAATCGATGACTTTGATTATCCTTGCGGCGGTTTCGCACAGGGGGCTGTCCGGGCATTCCTGCCCGACCCGCGAGTAGTATTCCTTCGCTTTCCCGAGCATTTCGCTCGGGCTTCTGCTGTGTTCCGAATACCTGTTCAGCATGGGAGCCTTGAGCCAGCAGCTTCCCAGGGAATACAGCGTCTTGTCCTTGAGAGCGCTCGCGGGATATGCCGAAAGCAGCATCTCGAACCAGGCTGCCGCAGAGATGTAGTTGTTGTGCGAATCGAAGTACGCGGGGTTGTCGAACGCGTGCGTCCTTCCGAGGAGGTTGATTTCCCTGCTCATGTAAGCGGTCCGCTGATCCTTCCATGCCGGATTGTAGTTCGCATTCACGTCGTGATAGAAGATTCTGCCCATTTCATAGAGGGCCTTGTCGCCTTCCGCTGGATCGGCGAGCTTCGGAAGCAGCGGGAGAATTCTTTTTTCAATCAGTTCCGCGCGCAGCAAAGCCTCCTTGACGCAGGAGCCGCCGGGGCGCGAAGCCAGATATCCCCTGAACGCGGCAAGGCTCTTTTCGAAGCTCCCGGACCGGAAAAGCGCGACGGCCAGCGATACCGACGCCCAGTCGGCGATTTCCGGGGATGCCGATTCCCTGGAGATGCGTTCGAGCTCGTCCGGGGTGCACAGGGCGTCAAGCACGTAGAGAATCCGCATCGCGGCCTTCCACTTGTACTCCCCGTCCGGAAGTCTCCGGGACTCGTCCAGCCATTTCACCGCCTCGATTCTCCTTCCAGCGACCTCATACGCCCTCGCGAGCCTGTATGCGGCGTCGTCCAGGCTCGGATGGCCCGGGTTCTTCGCTATGAATTCAGGCCATTCCCTGATTTCCTTCCCAGGATCGGTCATCTCGAGATAAGCCTGGGGTTCGTTGTAGGGGTGGCCGGAAAGGACCGAGTATTTAGCCAGCGGGGCGAGCTCTCCGGAGGGGAACTCCCTGAGCATGTCCTCGAATCGGCCGAGATGGTAGAGGCACTGCTGCCTGTATTCGGACCGCGGGTGCATGTCCACGAGCCTGACGAACTGGCCGGTGACGAAAAGCCCCCAGTCGGCGAGTTCGAAGCCCTCCCTCCTGCTTTCCCCAATCTTCGACCAGCATGTCGATGCGAGGTGCCTGAACCACTTGTCCTTCCTCAGCGGCTCGTGCCTCCGGGCCGCGGACAGCAGGCATTTGAGCGCCTTGGCGTATTCCCCCGCGCGCATGAAGCGGCGGCCGGTCTGCATCGCAGCCGGCCAGGGCCCGTAGAATGGCTCCAGCCTGAACAGGAGCATCCTCACGCCGATCTCAAGTTCCGGATCCGGCGAATCGCGGAATTCCTTGAGCTCCCTGTAAGCTTCCTCGCCGATATCCCACAGCCTGTCCCTGGCTTCGTCCCTTTTTGCGGGATTCGAATCGCCAAGCTGCGAGATGAGACTTCTAATCTCCTGCTTTCCGGGCTTCAAGTCATCGGCATGCACGGCGAGGCATGCAGTGATTAAAGAGGAAAGCACGAGGCAGACCCTCAGCGCCGTACGATTGCAGCGGCTTCTGCGCCGTGACTGCACGCCCATCACCTGCCCCATTTCTTCATCACCTTCCGGACGTATGCCCTTGTCTGGGGAAATGCAGCCATGTCAATCAGATCGGAAGACCGGATATCCGGATTCTCCTCCATCCATCTCCTGACCTGCGCCGGCCCTGCGTTGTAGGCAGCCAGGAACAGCCGCGGATCGCCGTTGAACATATCCCTGAGCATGCCGAGATAATATGTCCCTAGCCTGATGTTCGTTTCAGGATTGAAGAGGTCCGAATTCGCGAACTCCTTAATCCCGAGCGTGGAAGCCAAATCGCGCCCGGTGGCAGGCATGATCTGCATGAGCCCGAGGGCGCCTGCGCTGGATACGGCGCTGGAGCGGAATCCGCTTTCGGCATGGATGACCGCTTCCGTCAGGCCAGGATCGATTCCATTAAGCCTCGAGTATTTTTGAATCAGATCATTGTAGTCCCGGCCGGCAGCGCTGCTCTTTTTAAGTATTAGCCCGCTGGAGATCAGGAATCCTGAAATTACTGCCAACGCAATGATTGCGGTAGGTTTCATGGATATCCAGTACTTAGTATTTTTATATATTATATTTTATAATTTGTAAAAATCAAGCAGAATTCCAAAAAAAAAGGCGCCAGTCCGAAAACTGGCGCCTGAGAATACGACTAGTCGCAGTTGTTCATGAGCAGGGTCATCTTCCCATAGTAGATATCCCAGGTCCAGGGATCCGCGGCTGCTACGATGATATCCATGAGAGGAGCGCCTGCATTGTTCCGGGTATGTCCGGCGAAGTCGATGGCAGAGAATGCCGCTCCATGGAAGTCCCAGTCGGCTCCCGTGCCGGCCGGGAATATGGAGGTCGCATAGGTGTCGTTGGCTGTCCCGTTCCTCGAGAATCCGTAAATCATGCCGCCGCCGACTCCCCTCCACAGGCAGACCTGCGAGGAGACCCATCCATCTGAGTGCGAAGGATCGATTCTTATTCCGCGGGACAGGGCGGCGACGTCATCCATTCCATCGTTGTTGAAGTCATGGCAGAGCACTGACCAGAAATAGCAGGCGCGCCAGTCGGGATAGATGTTCCTGTCGGGGCCGTACTGCCTGGCGACCGAGAAGTTGAGTGTGCCCCCGGAATTGTTGACCAGCACCGAAATGCCCATTTCCACGACAGTGGCCGACTGCTGCCAGTAATGCTGGTTGTTGGCGCTGACGAGGTCGGCGTCGCCGTCGCCGTCGATGTCGCCCGCTGCGATGCCAATCGGCTTCTGCACGCCCACGCTGGGCACTGTCGGGGAAGGATCGACCGAGAATGCAGTCCCCGAGGAGTTCCAGGTGGTGAGGCCTTGGCCGTCGAAAATCACGATGCGGTCGTAATAGAAGTCGGAGACCGCGATGTCCACGTAGCCCACTCCGTTGAGGCCGTTGCCCCTGTTGGGCATGCTTGACGGTGTCGTGTCATTGTCGAAGTTGCCGATCGCTATGCCGTAGCAGTTCGGGAGGAAGGCGTCGGTTGTGATTGGGTCGACGACCTGCAGGGTGGCCTTCAGGGTGAAGCTGTTGGAGCTGCCGTTGCTGAGAAGGACAGCCACTTTGCCGCCCGCGCTGTCGCAGACCGCGAGGTCGTCGCCGTTGGACCTGTCGAAGTTGTATGTCACGATATCGGAGGCGCGGAAGCCGCCGCCGAGGTTCACGATAATGTACGGGAACGATGTGCTGTTGGGGAAGCCGCCTGTGCCGTCGCCGAGCATGACCAGGACGTAGCCGGACATGCAGGCCACGGCAAGGTCCCTGTTCGAATCGCCGTTATAATCGCCGCTCGCGATTCCCCAAGGCCCGGCGCTGCCGGCGGTGGACAGCTGGAAGTGGACCGCCGTCTGCTGGAACGTGCCTTTCGTCGCGCCGCCCATGAGAAGCGAGACCTGGTTTCCGAGGCTGTCGCCGAACGGCACGGGGTTAGTGGACGAACTGGACATCGTCACGGCCACGTCCGGAACGTTGTTCTTGTCGAAATCGTCCACGACCATGTCCATGGGATAGAAGCTCGTTGACCCCATGAATCCGGTCGAGGGGTAGAACGTGCCCGGCGCTGTGAATACGCGCGACGTCACAGCCCCGCACACGACCAGGGAAACGTTCACGCTGCCGCCGGCCGTGTCCGTGAGGTTGATTGTGGCTTCGCCTTCGCTCGCGAGGGCGTTGACCGTGCAGGTGCCTGCGGCCGGTGCGATGCTCACAAGGCTTGGCGACAGGTTGGTCCATGTGTAGCTGCCGCTGCCGCCGAGCGCAGTGAGGGTCTTCTGTGTGGACGGGGCCATCGTTGTCCTCTTGGGATAGACGGACAGCCCCGGAACGTTGGCCTGGGCCTGGGCGATCTGGGGCACGACCGGGAACTGGTCGCGGACTTCGATTATGTCCTTGGTGCCGAAAATCCCGTTCGTTGTGCCTCCCGCCGTATACCGGGCGGTCGTGGCCGTCTGAGGGACGATTGTCCCGCCCGAGGGGCCGGTGGGAAGCCCGCCGGAGAACGACCAGGTCAGCGTGCCGACGCCTCCGGGGGAAGCCGTAAGCATGACCTGTGTGGTCGCAGGAGCGACGAAGTCCTTCGGTGTGATTGCCAGGGGAGTGAAGCTCACGTAGATCCTCAGCGTCGCCACGTTAATCGGAGTTGAGGAATCGAACACCTGCAGGATGTCGCATATCGAGCCGTCATCCATGCCGGTGGCTCCTGTCCTCCAGCATCCGACGCGGGTTCCCATCATGAAGCCCCTGGGCTGTCCGCCGGAGTTGTTGGTCACGTTGAAGCTGTCGGGAGCCGTGCCGTTCTGGATTACGAAGTACACGTCCGTGTTGGCAGGGACCGTGATCCTCGTCGGGTACGGCGTGAGGTTCGTGGAGACAATCCTGTATGAACCGGTCGTGGGCGAAATGACGTTGACCGTCGCGTCAGAAACCGACGTGGCCTGGTCGGTCACCCTAATCTGGTTCATGCCCACCGTCGGCCCTGCCGTGAAAACGCCCGTGCCCGTGAGAGTCGCTCCGGTGATGGTGTGAGTCCAGGTGTTGTTCCCCGCGTTGAAGGTCGCGTTCGCCGTATCGGCGAACGTGAACACGTAGGGGGGAATGCCTCCTGCGGCGGTGAACGTCATGATTTCGCTAATCGGGATGTTCACGGCCGTCGGGCTGATCGTCAGAATCCCCGGCCCGGACGTGCCCGTATTGTTGTTGTTGTTGTTGTTGTTGTTGTTGTCGATTTGCGCGTTGATATTCGGATTGATGAGCGGGTCGTCGTTGTCCCTGCTGTTGCGGCACCCGAGCAGGACCAGGGAAATGCACACCGCCAGAATCGCGAAGCCTCTGACTTTAGTCGTGAAGGCCATGAGTCCCTCCAATCAAGAAAACCACACAGCCAAGATTACCAGAAAACGCCTGAAAAGAAAACAATCCACTCATATAAAAGCAAATGAAATGCCGATTTCGACCGGATTCAGACAGCCCGGCAGCATCCCGGATGCCGATGCCGCAACGCATTGATATCAAATGCGATACGACATCGGTTTCCCCGCCCCCAACGCGTTTTTTCTTTGCCATTTTTTTTTAGCCCAGGCGGTATCTGAAAAACGGATATTTAGTTTCCGAATCGGGAATCCAAGTATACATGAAAAACGCCGACAAACCGGTCTGCATCAGATGCTATACCGGTTTGCCGGCGTTTTTTTGTATAATCCGCCCCGGCCTTTTTTGGAGCAGCAGATGGACTATTTCAAGTACTCGGGGAATGAGCTTTTCTGCGAAGAAGTCCCTGTCAGGGATTTGGCAGGCAAATTCGGCACTCCGCTTTATGTCTACAGCAAAAGGACCGTGCTCGAACACTTCGAAAAGACCAAGAAGGCGTTCGCTCCGCTCGATCCGCTCGTCTGCTTCTCCGTGAAAGCCAATTCCAGCCTTGCGATTCTCAAGGCCCTCAAAGCCGCAGGCAGCGGCTTTGACGCGGTTTCCGGGGGCGAAATCTTCAGGATTCTCAAGGCCGGCGGCGAAGGCAACGATATAGTTTTCGCCGGGGTTGGAAAGACCGAGCAGGAAATCCGGGCGGCCCTTTCCGCCCGGATTAGGATGTTCAACGTGGAGTCCGGAGCGGAGCTCGCAAGGATTGACGGAATCGCGGGGAGCATGGGAGCGAAGGCGCCGGTGGCTATCAGGGTCAATCCGGACGTGGATCCCCACACGCACAGGTACATCACGACGGGGAAGAGGGAGAACAAGTTCGGGCTCGACGTGGTCGCCGCGTCCGCCATGGCCAGGGGCATGGGGGATTTCAGCAACTTGAGGCTCATGGGATTCCACATGCACATCGGTTCGCAGATTACCCGGGTTGAGCCTTTCGTAAGGTCCATCGAGAAGATGCTGGCGCTCATCGCGGATCTCAGGGCCGCGGGCGTCTCAGTCGAGTGGCTGAACATCGGCGGCGGATTCGGAATCATATACACGGACAAGGACAAGCCGCCTGCAATCGACGACTACGCAAAGGCCATCGTGCCTCTCCTGAAGAACCGCGGACTCAGACTCGCCCTCGAGCCCGGAAGGTTCATAGTCGGCAACGCAGGCATCCTGCTCACCAGGGTGCAATACGTGAAGGAGACCGCCGAGAAGCTCTTCATAGTTGTCGACGCCGCGATGAACGATTTAATCAGGCCGAGCCTGTACGAGGCATACCACAGAATCGAGAAGGTGGAAATCGTCGAGGGCGAGGAACCCGGATCAATACCGGCCGATATCGTCGGCCCCATCTGCGAATCCGGGGATTTCCTCGGCAAGGACCGGTACCTTCCCGGCATCAGGGGCGGGGATTTGCTCGCGGTCTTCGGGGCAGGAGCCTACGGATTCTCCATGTCCTCGAATTACAACTCCAGGCCCAGACCTGCCGAGATTGTCGTGGACGGCTCGGCGTTCTCCGTCGCCCGGAAGAGGGAAACATACGAAGACCTGGTGCGCGGGGAGTGAGCTTTGATGGGAAAACTCCGGCTACTTGCGTTTCGCGGCCTTCCGGTACGCCTTCCGGATGCGCTCGACGTTCTCGAGCCTGCGGTCCCAGAGCCGTTTCGGCTTCCTCGGCTTCGCCTTCTCCAGGGCATACAGGGCGAGCATGGGCAGGTAGACCGCACAGTCCCCGTAGCATACGACTGCGTTGGAGAGCATTTCAGGATCGACCTTGCCCCAGCTCACGGCCTCCGAAGGGGTCGCGCCGCTGAGTCCACCCGTGTCCGGTCTTGCGTCCGTAAGCTGGATGAAATAGTCGTGGCCGCTCTCCTTAAGCCCGAGGACCTCCTGGATGTGAGGCTCGGTCTGGAGCATGAAGTTCTTCGGAGCGCCGCCGCCCAGAAGCACTATGGCCGTCTTCTCCCCCGCGCATTTCGCGGCGTAGACGTATCCTGCCGTCTCGTTGACGTCCCTGGACGGATCAATCCTGACGTCGATTCCCTCCAGGGCAAGCGCAGCAAGGTTCATCCCGATGCTGGAATCGCCCGGCGAA
This sequence comes from Candidatus Kuenenia stuttgartensis, assembly GCA_020723505.1. Lineage (GTDB taxonomy): Bacteria > Planctomycetota > JAKEIC01 > JAKEIC01 > DYIT01 > DYIT01. The sequence continues at coordinate 9,339 of DYIT01000050.1, read as the reverse complement.
GGGGCATGAATGGGCACTCCGGATTTGCAGGCCTGCGCGAGAACGCTGTACTCGCAGGACGCGGGATTCAGCCTCAGAAGCTCCGCCCCAAGATGCCAGTGGACATCGGCGGAGGACATGGATTCGCCGAGCCTGCCTTCTTTCGAAAGCCTCCTGAAAAGATTCCGGACGAAGGCATCCGTGTCGTAAAGCGCGTCGGCGTCGAAATAAAGGTCGTATATCCTGACGACCCCGTCCTCCCTCAGGACTTCGTCGTCTGCGTTCGGATTGCCTTTGAACATGTCGAAACCGAGTATGTAGTGAAGGTCGTGATACAGGTTCGCGCCCGTCGACGTCATCCAGTCCACGTATCCTGCGCGAATCATGGGAACCAGGCTTGATCTTCCCAGACCCGCCGGCACGAGCGCTCCAGAAAGGCTCAGACCGATGCAAGTATCCTTGGTTGCTATTCTTGTGGCGAAAAGACGGCACGCTTCCGAGAGGCGCCCGGCATTGAAGGAGCTCAGGCATCCGTCCACGAACTCTGAATGCGACATGCCGGCATGAACGGCCCCCGGACGAACCGGGACGCCGAGGTGTTTCCTTGTGCATTTCCTGGCGTTGCGCCCTGGCATAATCCAGCCCTTCCTGTAAAGAGACAAGGGGCAAGGCATGCCTTGCCCCTGCACGACGAATCCAGCAGACTATCGGAATATCAATCTAATACGGAATTTCCGCGGGATCCAGAAATAAAGGAAAATCATGGACGCATGCGGGGTGACCACCAATTCCGGCATCTGGCGAACACCATTCCTGCATCAGGCAACGACCGTTCCAACCTCCGGTGAACGCCAACGCCATCGCCCTTTGACTTCAGACCCTGGACGTTGGACTTTCGATGTCACCGTTCACCGTTTACCGCCCTCTTCCGGATTCTGGCGTTTCCAAATCCCTCCGCCTGCGGGCCTGCCGCCGGCCGTCCAGGCCTTGGCCGCATCCAGACTTCGGGGATTCGGGCTTACCGAATCATTGACGTCCCAGGGAGCAGGCATCTTCGTCCAGCCGTCATAGCCCTGCACGGCATTGTCGGACCTGTAAATCGCCCCGGACTGGTCGATGAAGAAGACCGTGCGGCCGGTTCCGTCCTTGACCGCCGGCCAGGCGAAAACCCGCCAGAATCTCTCCTGCCCGTCTGCAAAGTCCCGAGATCCGGGCTTGAGGTCGACGCTGTCCGGGATTGCATCGGCCCAGCTTGCGCCTGGAAGGAAGACCATGAAGTAGTAGCCGTATTTCTCGATGTACCCCTTTTCGGACACGTTCCTGAAAACGCGCGAAATCAGTCCGTCTCCCGCGCCGGGCTCTGAGAACCCGCCGTGCTTGCGGAACGGCCTCCCGCCCGCGAGCTCCGAAAGGAGCCCATACTCGCCTCGTCCGTCCCCGTCCTGGTCAACCCATGCCTTGCCGCGGAATTCCTCCTGCGCCGCGGCGATGGAGGCGAGCTCGGCGACCACGGCTTTTTCCCTGGCGGGAATGTCCTGTTCCCAGTACATGAGCACGAGGACCGTCTCTAGCGCAAGCCCGCCTATCCCAAGTCCTATGGCAACGAGAGGCACGAAAAGGTCGCCTCCCCTCTTGCGGGCGGCGGCGAAGGCGACCGCGCCCGCGACTATCGCCACGGGCCAAATGCCCAGCGCCCCGCAAATCAGGGCGATTATCGCGAGGCAGCCGGGACCCCTGAGGCGCACGGCAGCCGGCCTTCCTTCATTTGCGGAATCCATGTGCATGACTCCCGCTGGAAATCATGGGAATCAGGATCGGGAAACACTCGGGACTTGCGTTGCAGGAATGAATTGTAGAATATTCCCCGGGATTTGTGCAATCGGCGACTCCGCCGCTCGTCGCATTAGACAAGGAGCACATGATGTCAAGGCCGGCCGTTTCGATAGTTGCGTCCATGATTGCGATTCTGTCGACCGCCGCGTCGGGAGCCGCCACAGGGGCCGTTCCCGCCCTCTTGGAAGACGCCGGATGGACGGCCGCCTTCCCCGGCCAGAGGGGATCGGACGCTGCCAAGGCGGTCTTTTCGCGAACCCTATGGTCGGCATGGGGATCATTCGACCTTGCAGTCGCGCTCGACGACACTGCGGATGCGGGCGCGGGATTCGGTTCCTTCGATGCGGGCGTCGGATTCCGGATTGGATGAAGCCGAAGAGTCCAAGAATCATCGGGCGGCAAGACTCTGTTCTTCGTACTCGTATGCATTGCCAATGTCACAGATTCTGTCTTGAAAACTGATTGGGCTCTGTCTCCCATCCAGCATCTCCCCGAACCTCCAGGCCTTCCAGCCCAATCCCGGGACTCCACCCGCGTCTGTCAACTTTTCACCTCTGTTCCCGCGTTGCGCTTCTGGATTTCTCCGCGCAAAACAGCTAGACTTGCGAACCCGGACGTTGATTCTGGCGCGATTCGGCTCGTCCGGAATATGCGGAGGCGGAATGGTTACCGCGTTTCTCGGCGGAGTGGGCATCTTTGAAATCATGCTGATTCTGGTGGTCGCGCTCCTGGTTTTCGGCAACAGGCTTCCGGAAATCGCAAAGCAGATAGGCAAGGGCTACCTGGATTTCCGCAAGGGCCTCAAGAACCTCGAGGATGAGATCGAGTACACCGAAGCCACCCCAGTCCGCAGGAATCCGCCTTCCCGGCCGCCGGAACCAGGCGGTTTCCCCGGCACGGACGGTCTCGAATCATCCGAATCCGCGCAGGATGCCCCCGCCGGCGCTCCCGGCGCCGGTCCGGCGGAGCCGCATCCCTCCGGGCCCGGTCCCCAGGCCCCGGCCTCCTCGCCCCCGCCGGCAGAGCCCGGAGAAGCATCCGGGCAGGCAGGATCAGCAGGGGTTGATTCCAAGACCGTCCTATGAACCCGGATTCGGCTTCGAACGCGCTCCTGATTCCCGAGAAATCGGTCTTCTCGAGAAGGGGCGCAAGCTCGGTCTTCGTCATAGAAGGCGGAAGGCTCATGCTGCGGGATGTCAGGAAGGGGCTGTCGGACGGGGATTACATGCAGGTTTTGGACGGGCTTCCCGAGGCGGACGCAATCGTCCTGATCTCTGACAACGACATGGAAGAGGGCGCCGAGACGGAGATAACCGCGATGGCGAAAAGCCGTGGATAGGAACGGGTTCTGGAAGGCGGGGAGGTTCGCCCTCGCCCGCGGATGGCTGGCGGCCGGATTCGGCAGCGAAGGCGGGCTCGCCTTCGACCTCGGTTCCCGGACCGCCTCCGCGCTGAACCCGTCCGCATGGCGCGTGCTCGAGGGGCTGCTCGCCGGCCTCGGACCGGGCGAAATCGCAGAGGGTCTGGCATGCGAATTCCGCATTTGCCCGGCGGCGGCCGCGTCCGGAGTGGACAAGTCCGTGCGGGACCTCGCCGGATTCGGAATCATTGTTGAACGGAGCGTGGGTCATGAAAAAAAAAGAGCGCGGCGGGGCGGCAAGCCCCGCGCCTGAAGGAGCGCCGGACGCGGCGGCGAATCCGTATCCCCCCGGCGCAGTGCCGTCTATGGGCGGCAGGGAACTGGTCCTCAGGAAGGAGGAGAGCGGCTCGTTCCTCTTCGACCCGGAGACCAGCGACCTGTCCTGTCTCAACCACGTCGGTTCGGCCGTGTGGGAGATGATAGACGGGAAGAGGACCGTCGGCGAAATAGCCGCCGGCATCGCAGCGAAATTCGAGGACGCGGGCCTGGAAACGGTCATGAAGGACGTGTCCGCATTTCTCGGGGATCTCTCCCGCATGGGTTATGTGACGGTCGATGAAAAGAAGAGATGAACCGCCGCGGTCCCCGCGTCGCGGCCCCCATGACCGGGCGCTCGCCGTCTCGGCAGGCGGCATCGCGGTCTCCTTCGACTCTTCGCTCGCGGATGCCGCCTTCGTCTCCTCCCAGCGGCGGTTCTTCAGAGGCTTTCTCGGAAACCCCGCCCTCCCGGCGGCCTCGATGCGCGTCCTGCCGCTGCCCATGTCCCCGAAGATGAGGATTGACCCTCAGCTCTCCGCCGTGCTGCGCGAACGGCTGGGAAACGTCTTCCGCCGCTTCCCGCGCTCCGGGAACGTCGAAAGCGCCGTGCGCCTGTCCATCGACTGGACGCGCCTCCTGGCCGGATCCGCCCCCTTCGAGGCGGAACTCCGCAGTTTCGCGTCCGCATCCGAGGAATCGGCCGTGTTCTTTCCCAGACCGCAGGGCGCGGTATTCATGCGCCCCGGCCGGGGGACCGGCACGGTCTTCGTGAACTCCTCCTTCCCGGCGCCGGGCAGGGTCGCGTTCTTCAGGGAGGCCGTCTATTTCTGCCTTAGCCAGGCCGCTCCGTTCAAAGGCGGACTGGTCCTCCATGGATCCGGGGCTGCGCGTCAGTCCAAAGGCTACGTGTTCCTCGGGCTTTCGGGGGCGGGAAAGACCACGATCGCCCGGCTGACGGGCGGCGACGCCCTGTCCGACGACGGGATCGTCGTGAGGCGATCGTCCCGCGGCTTCGCGGTGTCCGCCGTGCCGTTCATGCAGAGGCGAAGCAGCGCGGCGGCGAGGGCAGCGATGGCCGGGGTCCGCGCCCCGCTTGCCGGCCTGTTCTTCCTCCGCAAGGGCGGCCCGCACCTTGCGGAGAGGCGCCCCTCGCCCGAAGCCCTCGGGGAAATCCTCCACAACTTCATCCACTTCTTCCGCTGGTTCCCGGACGACGGCTGCAAGGCGGCGTTCGGAATCGCGCGGGATCTCGTGGCCGCATGCGGCGGATCCCTGCTGCATTTTTCAAAGGATGCCGGGTTCTGGGATGTTATAATCCCTTCCAAATGCGGCGGAAAAGCCCGGTAGCAGGCCTTCAAGAGGCCGGGACCGCTGCGCCTGTTGGACGGGCATCTTGAGAATCAAGCCCCTAAGCGCCCCGGAAAAAGTGTTCGTGGCCGTCACGAGCCGCTGCAACTTGAAGTGCAAGCACTGCAACGTGTTCCCCTTCCGCGAAAGCCCGGACGAGTTCAGCCTCGCGGAATGGCGCGCCTTCTTCCGCAGAATCGCGGAAATGAAGGTGCTCTCGGTCTGGCTGAGCGGAGGCGAGCCTTTCTGCAGGGAGGACCTGTTCGACATCCTCGACGCCGTGCATGCCCTGCCGCTGCACATCGGCGGCCTGAACACCAACGCCACTCTGATTGACGCTTCGAAGGCGGAAAGAATCGCCTCCTTCAGGAAGCTCGACCTCGTGCAGGTGGGGCTAGACGGCGCGGGTCCGGCGACCCATGACAAGCTAAGGGGCAGGGGTGTCTTCAGGAGGGCGGTCAAGGGAATCGGGCACCTCGTCGGCGCAGGAAAGCCCGTTACGCTGTTCACCGCGGTCACGAAGTACAACAAGGACGAGCTGCGGGATCTCGTCATGCTCGCGAGGAACCTCGGCACGGGCGGCGTCACCCTCGCCATGCTCCTTCCACAGGGCAACGCCCTGCACTACAGGAAGGACCTGGCGCTCGAGGACGACGAATGGCGCGCAGCCGTCGCCGAGGCGGGCGCCCTGGCAGGCGAATTCCCGGGGTTCGTCAGGGGTTCGCTTCCGGACGTGCACCGCATGTTCGAGGGCTACGAGGAAAGGCTGATGCAGGCCTCCCCTTGCCGCCCCTTTCTCACCGGATGCAAGACCGGAATCACCGAGTGCACCGTGATGTCCGACGGCAGGGTCCTCCCCTGCGACCGTCTCCAGGACGTCGTGGCCGGGAACTTGAGGGAGAACGACTTCGCCGACATCTGGCTCGATTCCGCGGTTTTCGCCGATTTCCGGAAAAGGTTCGAGGTGAGGCTCGACGACCTCGACACGTGCAGGGGATGCAGATACCAGCCGCTGTGCACGGGAGGGTGTCCCGCCCTGCCCTTCTACACCGAAGGAACGCTAATCGCCCGTGATCCCTACTCCTGTTACAGGTTCTACTCCGGATCGGAGGCGACCTGATTCCCCGGACCTCTTGGCGGAAGGGCAAATGGCCCCGATAAAACCCGGCGCTGATGTTCCGAGGCTGTCCTCAATCTATTTCTACCCGACCCAGGACTGCAACCTGAGGTGCCCGCATTGCTGGGTCGATCCCCCCTTCATGCCCGACCGCAAGGCTTACGAACTGTCGCATTCCGGCGGCAGAAGCGAAATGAGCCCGGCGACCTTTGGCATGATGGTCGGGGAGGCCAGGCCTCTTGGCCTGGCAAGGGTCAAGTTCACCGGCGGCGAGCCGTTCCTCAGGAAGGACCTGACGGAGTTCATGGAGGTCCTCAAGTCCGCGGCCGTCACTTTCGACATCGAGACCAACGCCACGCTCGTAACCGCGGCGGACGCGAGGAAGATGAAGCGCTGCGGCTGCTTCCAGGCCGCTGTGAGCCTCGACTCGTCAACCCCCGCGTTCCACGACAGGTTCCGGGGCGTGAAGGGCACCTTCCGCAGGACCGTGAGGGGCATAGAACGCCTTCTCGCGGCAGGGCTCAACGTGCAGATTATCATGTCCCTGATGTCGGACAACGAAGGGGAGCTCGAGCCTGCGATTGCCCTCGCGACCAGGATTGGGGTGAACTCCTTCAAGGTCAATCCCATCACGCCCGGGGGAAGGGGCCTGGGCATGTTCAGCAAGGGGAAAGCCCTGAAGCCCGGCAGGCTCATAGAGCTCATGTCGCATGCCGAGAAGGTCCTGGCGGCCCGGTACCGGATGCCGGTCTCCTTCTCGCTGCCGCTCTCCTTCCACGACTTCGACTCAATCAAGTCTGACCGCTTCGGACGCTGCCACATCCTCAACATCATGGGAGTGCTCGGCGACGGGTCGATTTCCATCTGCGGAATCGGCAAGGAGGAGCCCGACCTCGTGGTCGGCCGCTATCCGGAGATTGCCGTGGAAAAGGCCTGGCGCGAGGGGAAGGTCTTCCTGGAGCTGCGCGAGAAGCTTCCCCGCATGCTCGAAGGGGTCTGCGGGAAGTGCATCCTCAAGGGCGTCTGCCTGGGCTATTGCAGGGCAAACGCGTATACGCTCGAGAAGAACCTCATGGCCCCGTACTGGTTCTGCGAGGAGGCGAAGGGCGAGGGCCGCGTCCGCGAATCGAGACTGTACGGGGGGACCCGGGCCGGTAGTTGATGCCGGACCTTCTCTCAATCATACGTGAAGTCCTGCCTGTCCACGAGCGTGCTCTGCGAAACCAGCCTGTCCTCCGAATCGTACGCGTACTCGTACCTCTCGACCACGTAGCCCATGCTCCCGGGTACATTATACTCGATTCTCTTCACCCGCTCGCCACCGAACCCGCCGCAGCCCTCGCATCCCGCGCCTTCGTACTCCACGCTCTTCTCGAACACCGGCTTCGCCTGGCTCGCGCGAGAGAAATACTCCATCCTGTCCGGCGCTTGCCTGCTGCCGAAGTAACCCGCTCTCGCGAACAGCTGCCCGTCAGCGCGGGTGTCGACGACGCGGTTCTCGTATAGTCACTTGGCATAAGAATCATTTCACAATTTTCCGTCCTCCTTCAGCCTTCGGTCTACAGCCTTCAGCCTCTATTCCCTTTTCTAGTTCTGGTTCGTCCAGGTTATGTAGGGTTTGTATCGGGTGGGGCGATACAACCGACCGGTAAGCGCATTACCAGTGCGGTCGTTTTCACCGGTAAGTGGGGTCGTTTCAAACCGACAATGACAAACCTCGTGATGGCTCCGAAATTCAGGAGAAATCAGCTTTTCGAAGTGCGGAATGTAGGCCCTGGGGCTGGCGTCGCCCGATTGTGTCGAAGAGGTGGTGAGAGCGGATATCGGCGACTCACGCGTCAAGGACCGCGCCAGAAACATCCTGGCCGCCATGCTGGTGAGCAGAACGGGCCTGCGGCCCGCGGAGCGTTCGCAGACAGCCTCATGCGTCAAGTTTCGATTTGACCCCTACCATAATAATATTTAATAGCCACTAAAATTAATAATATTACTAATCCCGCGTAAAACAAGCAATTAATTGCAATTGTAACTATATTTTCTCCGCTCCTTGTTGACTGATAATCAACTGTACACCTTAAGATAGGTAATATCGCTAAACTCGCAGATGTAGCTCCTATAATTACTACACATAATATTGTTATATACATTTTTATTTTAAACGAATTAATGTCTTTTGAGTTCCCAATATTAATAAGAAACCTTATGGGTATTACCATCCATAAAATTGCCATAAATATCGATATTACACGATAGCCTGCTAAATATTCAAGAACAATTTCTGCACTCCAGGGAAGCTCAGTATAGCTACTCAAATCGTCAAGCCAATGATTAAGGTATATATCCACCATTTCTCCCAACATAAGCATAAAATAAAGTGTTATTATTGATATTAGTATTATTCTCCATTCTCTAAATATCATTTTAATAGCCGATATCATATTAACCTCTTGTTATATCTATTTTGATGTATACAATAATTATAATATTCAAATAAGATATTACTTATTTGCAGCTCTCGTCGTATTTGGCTCCTAATATTTGATTAAGTGTTGCTGTATTATTAAGACAGCATTTATTCCTACACTTTGGATTAACTTCGCATTTAAAGAAGGATCCTTTCGGCCCCAAGCTAGATACTGCGCTCCCTACTGACTCTCCACTCAGTAACTCTGACATTACAGACGATCCGGCGCTTTGAATAAGGATCGGATCGTGTGTGCCAACAACGCCACAAAAAAGGCATGTTTTTTTAAAGGCATTTTTTAAATCCCATGTATAACATCCCATCAGAATAACCACCCCTGGCCCATTTTTGCCTTTTAAAGCTGTTTCTATTTCAGATTTAGTTATCTCTGAATTAGACGGGAAACCATAAGCCACAATACCAATGCCTTTTATCTTTCCTGTATCGTCAAATGTTCTTGTACCATGCCCGGAATACATATATATATCCTCGGATCCTAATTCAGCAAATGACTTAGTTATTTCTGATTTTGATGCATATTTATTCATTTCATAATTAGCCTCGCCATATATTGATTTAGCTTCTTTCACGACCTTTCCAAAACTAAAGTTTGAGCCAACCCCCCAAGTCTGCTCAATTACGAATTGAGTCTTGGATGTCGGTATTATATTTTCTATAGTACCGTAATAATCGGTAAATGAATTGAATGAAGAATTACAATAGCCATATAGATTACCGACTTGATTGATTCCAAATGTATCATATGAACACCAAATACCAAGCTCTGGGGAATACATGCGATTAATGTTGTCAGATAGAAGGGTGTCACCATTGTAAATATAGCTCCCCCCCGTATTCGCATGCGGCTGATACGCGTCCTCCCTCGCGCCGATGGAAATCATCCCGCCCGGCTCGATGACA
>DYIT01000049.1:30233-30417 GCA_020723505.1 Candidatus Kuenenia stuttgartensis | reverse complement strand
CTTCGCTCAAGAGCCTTGATGAAGCTTCGCAGGGCTTCGCGAAGGCTAATCGCGTCAAATCCCAACCACCAATAGCCAAATCCCAATGAAATCCCAACATCCAATCTCCAATGAACTCCAACCCCAACTTCCAATGAAATCTCGAAGACCCGCCCCGCCTTCGCTTTGATGCACCCGCGAGAGC
>DYIT01000049.1:0-30223 GCA_020723505.1 Candidatus Kuenenia stuttgartensis | reverse complement strand
GTCTGGGGGAGCCGCCGGGACGGTTTGAAAGCCTGTGGGAGCCGCCGGGACGGTTTGAAAGCCTGTGGGAGCCGCCGGGACGTTCGAAGCATCAAGGCGGCGATGAATAGCATTCTATTTAAACAGATATCTCTTCTCCGGCGGGGGAGGGGATAGCATTTCAATCTTCTCCGCGGTCACTGCGGGAGTGGTCTCGCCTTCGAAGTCCGCGTTCTCGAACCTGCCCTCTATCCTTACCCACGCGTCCTCCTTGAGCGCTTCGAGGCCCTTCCCGCGCGCCATGACTCCGACAGGCACAGCGTCGGCCGCGCAGCAAACAATCCTGAACCTGAAGAGCAGAATCCAGTCTCCCGGCAGACCCCCGGCTCTGCTCACCATGCCTTCGACCGAGACCGTCCTTCCGAGCAGTTCCGAAGCGCGGTCGGTCAGGTCGAGCAGAGAAACAGCCGCGGTCCCTGCGGCGGGAATCTGCGCGGAGCTCTGCTGCGTCCCCGAGTCGATTCCGGGCGTCCTGCCGATGATGTGCGCGCGTTTGGACAGGGCATGAGATCCCAGGCTCTCGCCGTACACGGCCCACAGGAATGCAATCGGCAGGACCAGCATCACCCCCTTGAGCAGGGCCCGGCCCAGGCCCGAGGAGACGCCGTGTGCGCGCGCCCTGAGCGTCGATGCGGCGAACAGGGCGGACAGAAGCGCGCCGGCCGCGAGCAGGGGCTTGAGCTTTGGCTGCAGGAACGCCTGGTAGCGGTCGCCGTCGAGGAGCCAGATTATCGCCCCCGACCATGCGGCCAGCGCGACTGCGGGCACCGCCCTGGCTGCTGCCTTTCCGAATGCTTCGGTCCTGCTCATCCGAGCACGAGCTCCATGAGGAGGCAGGCGAGGAACACCGCGAGCGTCACGGAGACTGCGAGCGCGACGATAGCCTTCCTGCGGAAAACGCCTATGTACATCATGAGGAGCTTCAAATCGAACATGGGACCCATCAGCATGAACGCAAGCTGGCCTGAAAGCGGTATCACCGTCCTGAAGGACGCGGCCACGAAAGCGTCAGCCTCGCTGCACAGGTTGAGCGCCACGGCGAAGGCCATCATCACGGGGATTGAACCCGCCGCGTTCCCGGAGAGCGCGTCCAGAACGGCGCCCTCGGAAATCTGGGAACGGAGCACGCCGGCCAGGAACGCGCCCATGACGAGGAACCTGCCCACGTCCATGAAGTCGTCGGACGCGTGGCCGAGGGCCGCGAGAATCCTCGCGGGGATTGAGCCGCCTTCCCCGTTCCCGTGCAGGTCTTCGGCGCAGCAGCATCCGTCGTGGTCGTCGTGATCGGCTTCGTGCATGGGCGCAAGGGCCGACTCCCCGCGGAACAGCCTCCCCATAAGTGCTCCGACCGCGACTGCGATGCAGAAGGCCCCTCCGAGCCTGGCCGCGGCGACCCTGATTTCGCCGCCGTATGCGACTAGCGTGGACGCGGCCACGATGGGGTTCACGAGCGGCCCGGCAAGCATGTATCCCACGGCGGAGGAGAAAGGCACGCCCTTGCGCAGAAGCCTCCGCACGACCGGTATAATCGCGCACTCGCAGACCGGAAACGCGATTCCCAGCGACGCTGCGCCGAAAAGCGCAAGATATTTCCTTTTCGAAAGGAAGGCCGACAGCTTCTCCCGCGGGACGAAGACCTCGATGAATCCGCCCGCAAGAGAACCGATGAGCATGAACGGCAGGGCCTCGAGGACGATGCTCAGGAACACCGTGAAGATGTCAGCAAGGGCCTCTCTGCGCCCGCCTTCCGCGACGAGGTACCAGGCGAAGAGCGCTGCCACGGCCGCGGCGAAAAGCCACTGTATCGCCGCCCCAAGGCGCGCAGGCGCCGGGGAATGCTCGCGGCACTCGCCTTCCGCGGCATGGGAACCGGCGGGTGGCATGCTCATTTCGCGCCCGCCTCTCCGCCTCCCCGGCTTCGCATGAGCCCGAGCTTGATGCCCTTCGCCACCACCACCGCAAGGTACGCGCCTCCCGCAATCACAATCGTCAGCGCTCCTGCAGGCAGGTCCGGGCTGTAGCTCAAAGCGACCCCGGCGGCCGTGAACGCGGTGATGAGAACCACGGAGAGAGCCATCATCTTCCAGAGCCTTCCTGCGAACTGGCCGGCCACCGCCGTCGGAAGCGTGAGAAGAGCAATCACCATCACGATCCCGACCACGGTCACGAGCAGCACGACCGTGAGCGCGGTCATGCACAGGAGAAGAAGATAGTAGAACTCGACCCGGATTCCGCGCGTGCCGGCGTATTCCTCGTCGAAGCTTACCGCAAGAAGCTGCTTGTAGAACGCCGCGGTAATCAGCAGAACGGCAACATCAAGCCCGGCAATCAGCCAGAGATCCCTGGCGGAAACCATCAGGATGTTCCCGAACAGGTAGCTCATGAGGTCCGTCTGATATCCCGGCGTCTTGGCTATGAACAGGATTCCGACCGCCATGCCGACCGCCCAGAGCGCCGATATTACCGTGTCCTCCCTCTGCCGGTACCTCAAGGACACGACTCCGATGATGAGCGCCGCCGCGAGCGCGGACGCCACCGCGCCGATCATCGGCGAGAGCCAGGCCAGCCCATGCACCTTGTTCAGGTACATCGCAAGGCCCATCCCGCCGAGAACGCAGTGGGAAATCCCCCCCGCGAGGTAGGTCATCCTCCTCACCACCACGTATGATCCGACCACGCCGCACGAGACCGAGGCCAGCAGGCCGGCCAGCAGGGCATGCTGCATGAAGGGCTCCGACTCGAGGGCTTTGAGGAATTCGCTCATTCCCTGTCCCCCTCTGCGCATTCCCTCTGGCAGTCGTGGTCATGCCGGATGAGCCTGACGTCCCTTCCGTAGAGCTCGAGCATGAGCTCTCCCGTCAGGTCGGCCGTTGGATGAACCGCAACCGTGTTGTGCACGCATATCACTTTGCCCACCGACTCCGAGACGAACCCGATATCGTGCGAGACCATGACCACGGTCATCCGATCGCGCATCCGGGTCAGGCTGTTGTAGAACTCCCTTTCCGCCGCCACGTCCAGGCTCGAGGTCGGCTCGTCGAGCAGGAGAAGGGAGGGCTTCGAGGCCAGCGCCCTCGCGATGAGGATTCTCTGGCGCTGCCCGCCCGAGAGCTCTGAGAACGGCTTCCTCTCGAAACCCGAAAGGCCGACGCCCGCCAGCGATTCGGCGGCCGCCTCCCTGTCCTCCCTCCCGTACCTGCCCAGGAGCCCCGCCTTGCCCAGCCTGCCCATGAGCACGACTTCCAGCGCGTTTATGGGGAATTTAGCGTCGAAGTTCGTGTGCTGCGGCGCGTACCCGATTCTGGTACGCGCATCCGCCGGGCTCCCGCCGAGGACCCTGATTTCGCCCCGGTCGGGGGCGAGGAGGCCAAGCATGAGCTTGAGAAGCGTGGTCTTTCCCCCGCCGTTCGGGCCGACGATGCAGGCGATTTCGCCCGCGAATATCTTCAGGTTCACGTCCTTGAGGACCGTATCGTCCCGGTACGAGAACCAGAGGTCCTTAATTTCCACGACGCAGTCCTGCGTCATCGCCGAATCCGCCAAAATAATCCGGACGGGCAGGTACTTGCACCGCCCTATGGTTCCGGCCCGTCCGGATTATGTCATCCCTGCCTGCCGCCGAGCGAGCCCCTGATCTTCGCCGCCATGTCCTTGAGGTTCCCTATGTAGTCCTTCTCGAGCGGGTCCATGGGGACCACGGCGCCTCCAATCCCATCGGCGATGGTCTCCGCGGCCTTGGTGGAGAACTGGGGCTGGACGAATATCACCTTCACCCCCTCCTCCCGGGCCTGCTTTATGAGTTCGTTGATATGCTTCGGTCCGGGCGATTTTCCACCTGATTCGACCGCTTCCTGCTTCAATCCGTAAGACGCGGCGAAGTATGCGTAGGCAGGGTGGAACACGTAGAAGGTCCTGCCCTTGAAAGGCGCGAGTGTCTGCACGAGCTCGGCGTCGATTGCGTCGAGGTCCGCGATGAACTTCGCGAGGCTCGACTCGTACTCGACCCTGCCTTCGGGATCGGCTGCGCACAGCTCTCTGCAAATCGTGCCCGCCTGGATTCTGACGATTTTCGGATCGAGCCAGACGTGGGGATCCTTGTCCTCGACGTGTTCCGCCGCGCCTTCATGCCCCTCGTGCCCCTCGCCTTCGCAGGGATTGCCCTCGATGAGTTTTATCCCCTCGCGCGTGTCCACTATCTTGAGCTTGTCCCCGGAACCGGACAGTTTCGCGCACAGCGCCTCCTCGAACGCCACGCCGGTCATGAAGTAGATCCGCGCCTTGCCCAGCTCGGTTATCTGCCTGGGAGTGGGGCTGAAGCTGTGCGGGTCCTGTCCGGCGCCGACGAGCACCTGCACGTCGACCCGCTGCCCGCCGATTCTCTCAACGAAGTACGCCTGCGGCGCCACGCTCACGAAAACCCCGAGCTTGCCTGACACCTCCCCCTTCCCGCCGTTGCAGGAGGAAAGGAGGCATGCCGCGAGGGCGGCGGCAAGGATGCCGGCGGGAATCCGCCAGGGCCGCCGGAACTCAGGAACGGAGAATCTGGAACTCAGGAACTCAGGAAGCATATCTCGAACTCCGAAGAGGGACCGCCGAGGCGGCCGCGACCGCGCAACAACAGGTTTGCAACCTTTGTGTTCTGTCTTGATTCGAGCCTCTCATTCCGGCCGTTCTCATTTCAGCCCCGCCCTTGCCATTATCTTCCCCACGTCCATGTTTCTCAGAAACTTGGGGATGTCCGTGTAGATTTTATGGAAACCGAAGCCGCCCAGGGTCAGCTCCTCGATGGCCTGCTCCTTCTCCCATCCCTGCACGGCAACCCTGTAGACCGCGCACATGAGCCCGGTCCGGTCGGATCCATGCTTGCAGTGCACGAAGACCGGGTGGTTCGCACTGTCCGTGACGGCCTTCAGGAATTCCACGACCTCGTCCTCGTCCGGGTCATGCGCTTCGCAGCCAATGTCCACCATGCGAAGGGGAAGGCCGCCGATTTCGTCCGCGTCTGAATGCATGGACCTCAGGTTGATGACCGTCCTTATTCCCATGCCGTGGAGCTTCCTGAATCCCTCCGGGCCGGGCTGCGCCCCGCGATAGAGCGATTCCGACACCCTGTAGAAGTTGTCGAGACCGGGCATGAACAGGGGCTTTGCCCACGTCCCGGGCCTGCTGCCCGAAGGCTTGGGCTCATGCTGGGCGCAGCCGGTCGATGCCGCGATTGCGGCCGCGGCGATGAATGCGGCTACATGAGTGGCGAATTTCATGACGGCTCCGGAAACCGGACTTTGAGTATTGTCGCCGATACGGGGCTGGATTCAAGAGGACATAATCCGGACAGGCAGCACGGCAATTCCTGCCGGCACCCGCTCGTCCGGGGCCTTTTCATGATGCCTTTCAACCCGTCCCGGGTGTAAAATCCATCCCAACGGTTCCTGACGACCGCGCGTTGATGAGTACGAGATCGCGGCTTCACGGCCGCTCGTTCCATGGCCTTCTCTTGAGGACACCGCGATGAGGAAGACGGCGGCATCGGCTGCGTTCCTGATTCTGCTCGGCGGGGCATGCTTCGCCCAGGACTGGGCGGGAGATTCGGGCGGAGGATCCCAGTCCGGCCGCAGCCAGGCGAAGACAGTCGCGCCCGGCGTGGAAATCGAAGGGTTCGTCTTCGATGTCGACCTCAAGCTCGAGGAATTTGACGGCTTCGAATGGGACGGGACCGCCATCACCGGAGAGGCCACGCAGGACACGGACAAGAACGCGGAATACAGGACGCACAGGTCGTACTACGGAATCCGCGGATTCGTCGAAATTAATCCCGTCAAGGAAGCGGCGGTGAAGTTCTTCATCCGCTGCGGCGTGATTCGGGAGGTCTACCACGCCGAACACGATTCGGGGTCCTACTTCAGGGATACTGACGAGGATCCGGAAACCGACACCGTCTACTTCCGGAACGGCACCCTGTTCGGCGCAGGCGCCGACGCCACGCTCAAATTCGCCGAATTCAGAATCGGCGTTCACGGCGGCGTCGGATACGACCATCTCTCGTACAGGAACCAGGAATGGTTTCTGGCGAGGACAAAGGGGACCATCACGGTATTCACCGCAGATATCGGGCTCTCAGTCGGATACTCGCTCGGATTCATCACGCCCAGAATCGGGCTCGGCGCGCTAATCTACTCCGCGGCAGGAAACTACCGCGAAATCTGGAGAAACAACGACCGCAACGACAAATATGACGCCGAGTATGCAGCCGTAACGCCGGTCGTGGTCACGGTCGGCGCGGACCTCGAGGCCGGCGCGAATGTAATCGCCTCGTTCGACCTGGTCCTCTTCGGGCAGTACGGACTGCAGGTCTCGGCGGGGATCAGGTTCTGAGGGGACTGATCTCGCGTCAAAAATGCAGGCAGATCAACTGTCAAGGTCTACGGCCCTTTTTCCGGCAGGAGTTCCTTCAGAAACCCTTCCAGCCCTTCCGCGGCCAGCGCGTAGCCTTCCTCGTTCCAGTGGCTGTCCGAAGGCAGATAGAGGTTCTTTGAATTGCGGGAAATGAACAGCGGCGTAAGGTCGACGACCGGAATGCCCTTCTCTGCGCACGTCTTCGCGATGGTCTTCCCGGGATCCAAACGGTCGTACTCCGACGGATTCCCGAGCCATTGCTTCACCGTGTCGAAATACACCTGCTCCTTGAACGGGAAGACGGCCACGGCGAACTTCGTGCCATGCCCGTCGCACTGCGCCTTCATCTTCGAGATTATTTCCACGGTAGCGGCCATGGATTTCGTCAGATCCTCGGAATGCGGCGTCCTGGAATTCAACTCAAGCATGGACGGCCAGAATCCGACGTCGACGCCGTCGACGGACGTCCTGTAGTACTTCATCTCTAGCTGTCCGACCGGAGCGAACCGCCCCGCGACGAGCTTCGACGCGCGATATGTCACGGAATGCTCGTGCAGCCAGTGCCTCGCGCCGCCGAACCTCCTCAGCGTAATCCCCTCGGTCCTCGCCACGTCCAGGAGATCGTTCCCGGAGAAGAACGCGTACAGCACCAGGTCCGGATTGAGCTTGAATCCGTAATGATCGAGGAAGGCCAGGGCATATTCCGGCCCGGTCGCGCCCATGCCCGCGTTCACGACCGAGGCGCCCAGCCCGGGCTCGAGGATTTCGGTCCAGTTCTTCTCGAGGTCCACGCCGTCCCCGAACGTGAAGGAATCGCCGAGCGCGAGGATTTTCCGGCCGTAGCCGGGATTGATCCCGTTGTCCCTGAAGCCGACCTCCGGAGGCAGTCCGGGCATGGAGATGATTTTATACCTGCCGTGGACGCCCGGAACGAGCCTTACACCCGTGCCGGGATCCTCCTCGGTGATTTTCGGCGCAAGGTACAGCTCGGGCCCGAGTATTGAAGGCGAAATCCTTCCGAGAACCTCCAGGGATACGACAAGGAGCAGGACGGTGACGGCAAAGACCGCGACCGCCTTGCCGATCCGCCTGCGCAGCCCTGCGCGGGCCGCGACCGGGGGTTTCGGCTTCTCCGGAATGGGTGCGTCCAGGCCTGCTTCCATCAGAACTGCCTTTCATATCCCGGCGGATCAGTGTTATGCCTGAGATCCGTCCAGTACGTGCCGGTCTGCCTTCTTTTCAGGTTAAGCCTGTCGCGGCCGGTCGCCCTCATGACGAGACCGGTGAAAGTGATCATCGTATAGTAGAACAGCGCGAGCATGACCCTGCCCGTCACGCTTCCGATTGCGAACGCAACGGCCATCCAGGCCAGGTAGCCCGGGAGACCGGCTTTGGTGCCCGTGAGACCGGGAAGCCCCAGCAGCCCCCCCGCCGCCCACAGGGCGACGGCGGCGGTCCGGTTCTCCGCGAACGGCTTCCCCAGCCAGAAGGCCGCCCCGAGCAGGCCGAAACCGGCAATCACGACCAGCCCGAAGCTCCTCAGCTTTCCCGGAGTCGGATTCCAGTCGATTCTGACCATGCGGACGCTCTTTAAAAAATCGTATAGATGAACGGAGCCGCCGACGTGGACCCGAGCACGACTATGACGATGAGAAGCAGAAGGACGACAATAATCGGCACCAGCCAGTAGGCCTTGTTCGCCCTTATGAAAAGCCAGAACTCGCGGAGTATCCCCGTTCTTCCCGCCATTTCCCGAATCCTCAATCGAGCTTGAACTTCTTCTTGTATTCCTCCGCGCCCTTCATGGGAGGCTGCTCCTCCTTGAGGCAGAGGATGGTGTCCAGCACGAGCGCGTCCATGTCCGTGAACATGAAGCAGCGGTATGCGTCCTTCGGAGTGCAGACGATGGGCTCGCCCCGGATGTTGAACGACGTGTTGACGACGAGCCCGCACCCGGTCAGGTCCTCGAACGCCTTGAGAAGTCCATGGTACTTCGGCGCCGTGTCCCTGTTCACGGTCTGCACGCGGGCCGAGTAGTCCACGTGGGTGATGGCCGGGACGTCGGACCTGGACACGTTCAGCTTGTCTATCCCGAACAGCTTCTCCTGCTCTGCCGTCATGGGCTTGCGCCTGCCCCTGGCCACGGGGGCGACAAGGAGCATGTAGGGGCTCGGCCGGTCGAGCTCGAAGTATTCCGACACCCTCTCCTCCATGCAGCTCGGGGCGAATGGCCTGAACGACTCCCTGAACTTGATTTTCAGGTTCATGACCGCCTGCATCTTCGTGTTCCTGGCGTCGCCGATGATGCTCCGGGCCCCGAGCGCGCGCGGGCCGAACTCCATCCTTCCGCGGCAGTACCCGAGGACCTTGCCTTCGGCGAGCAGCTTCGCGGCTTCGCGCCAGAGCTCCCCGTCGGCCCCGAACTCCCTGTACTTCGCCCCCACCGAGTCGAGGTACTTCTTCGCATCCGCAGCCGTGCAGTCCGGCCCGAGATAGGACCCGGCCTGGCCGTCGGGCTTCGCGGCGGACCTCGGTTTGCCCATGACGTGGTGCCAGACCACGAGCGCAGCCCCAACCGCACCGCCCGCGTCCCCGGCCGCGGGCTGAATCCAGATTTCCTTGAACGGCCCTTCCCTCAGGACCCTCCCGTTCCCCACGCAGTTGAGCGCCACCCCGCCCGCGAGGCAGAGGTTCGGCAGGCCGGTCTCCTCGTGGACGTGACGCGAGATGCGCAGCATCACCTCCTCGGTCACCTTCTGAAGGCTCGCGGCCAAGTCCATCTCCTTCTGGGTCATTTTCGATTCAGGGGGGCGCGGGGGGCCGCCGAAAAGCCTGTCGAACTTGCGGCTCGTCATCGTGAGCCCCTGGCAGTAGTTGAAATAGCTCTGATCGAGCCAGAAGGAGCCGTCCTCCTTGAGGTCCATGATCTTTTCGAGAATGAGGTCGCAGTATTTCGGCTCCCCGTAAGGCGCAAGCCCCATGACCTTGTATTCGCCCGAATTCACCTTGAAACCCGTGTAGTAGGTGAAGGCGCTGTAGAGGAGCCCGAGCGAATGCGGGAAGCGGATTTCCTTGAGGAGTTTCACCCTGTTCCCCCTGCCGACGCCGAAGCTGGTGGTCGTCCACTCCCCGACGCCGTCGAGGGTCACGACCGCCGCCTCATCGAACGGGGACGGGAAAAACGCGGATGCGGCGTGCGACTCGTGGTGCAACGTGAAGTAGATTGGGCCCTTGTACGAGTCGCCGAGGCCCCTGTCGATTTCCCTGGGCATGAACAGCTTCTGTCCGAGCCACAGCGGCATGGCCTTCATGAACGAGGAAAGCCCCCTGGGAGCATAGGCCAGGTACGTCTCGAGCAGCCTCTCGAACTTGAGCAGCGGCTTGTCGTAGAATGCCACGGCGTCCAGGCCGGCCGGCGTCATCCCGCCTTCCCTGAGGCAGTAATCTATTGCGTTCTTCGGGAAGTCGTGGTCGTGCTTGATTCTCGTGAACCTCTCCTCCTGGGCCGCGGCACGGATCTCCCCGTCCACGATGAGCGCTGCCGCGCTGTCGTGGTACAGCGCCGATATGCCCAGGATTGAGGTCATGCAATCCACCGATTAATATGTAAAACGTTATGGTCTCATAGATTTACGTTGATGACAAGGGCGTGAGTTCCGGTTGCGGCATGGCTGCACCGGGGCTATCATCTGTACCCGTTCGATTCATTCCCGGCCATCCATTCCGGCCCGCGATACCCGGAACGGGCGGCGGATCCTGACTCAAGAGGCGTTTCATGCGCGCGATTGTCCTCGGCGGCACGAGCTTCATCGGCCCGGCGGTGCTCGACGAACTGATTGGGAAGGGCTGCGAAACCGCGGTCTTCAACCGGGGAAGGGGGAAATCCCCGCTGCCTGCCGGAGTGGAGCGTATCAGCGGCGACCGGAGACGCCTTGCGGAATCCAAATCCGCGCTGAGGGCGTTCAAGCCGGACGTCGTCATCGACATGATAGCGTTCATCGAAACGGACGCGTTCTCGCTGCTCGACGTCTTCGCAGGTTTCGCACGCCGCGCGGTGGTGGTCAGCAGCCTGGACGTGTATCTCGCGTACGGGAAACTCATCGGCATCGAACAAGGCGCGCCGGACCCCTCGCCGCTCTCGGAAGACTCCCCGCTGCGGAACAGGCTCTACCCGTACCGCGGGCCGGTCCCCAGGGCCGCGGACGACCCCAGGCGCATCCTCGACGACTACGACAAGATTCCGATTGAAAGGGCCGTCCTTTGCCAGACGGCCCTCCCCGCCGCCGTCGTAAGGCTGCCCATGGTCTACGGGCCGCGCGACTACCAGCACAGGATGTTCGAGTACCTGAAACGCATGGACGACGGCAGGCCCGCGATTATCCTCGAGGAGACCGCCGCCTCGTGGCGCGATACGCGCGGATACGTGGAGAACATGGCCGCCGCGATTGCCGCGGCCGCGCTGGCTACGGAACCCGCGACGGGCGTCTTCAACGCAGGCGAAGAACGCTCCGAGCCCCTAGAGGAATGGGTGGCGGCAATCGGCAGGGCCGCAGGATGGAACGGGCGCATTGCCCGTGTTCCGGCCGGGCTCCTGCCCGATTCGATGAAGGCTTCGGAGGACTTCAGGCACGACCTGGTCGCCGACACGTCCCGGATTAGGAAAGAGCTGGGATTCAGGGAAAAGGTCCCAATCGACGCCGCGATTCAGCGGACCGTCGAATGGGAGAGGGCGCATCCGCCTGCCGCCGTCGATCCCGCACGTTTCGACTACGCGGCCGAGGACGCTGCGCTCGCCGCTTCCACCTGTCCGCCGCATCTGATAGAATCCATGAGGAAGCCGGAGCATTGAGGTCCGGTCGCCTGAAGGGGATAATCCATGAAGCGTGCGATTGCCTTATCCGCTTTGATGTCAATCTGCCTCCTTTGCCTTTCCGGGCGAGGCGTTCCCGAAGACAAGCCGGCGCAGCAGCCTGCGGAAGCCGACATCCAGGCATCCGAGACCAAGGCGCACGAGGCGTTCAAATGCGGCGATTATGCCGCCGTCTTCAGCCTTGTCGGAGGACTCAGGGCGTCCGGGGTGAAGGTCATGGAGAGGACCGTGTGCAAGCACCTCATCCTTCAGTCGCTGAACTCAATCATCGCCGAGAAGGACAAGCCGAAGAGAATCGATTTCCTGAAGGCTTTCATGGCCGCGGAACTCGACGCCCCCGCCCTGTGGAGGAGCGAAGCGGGCTACTGCCTCGTGAAGGACCTGTGCGCCGAGCGGCGCGACCTCGACAAGGTCGAAGAGCTGGCCGTGAAGTTCCTGAAGGTGCACGAGGACGCGATCAGGGAACTCAAGGACAAGCCGGCCGACGAGAGGGTGCAGAAGGCCGAGCACGAGAAATACATGAACCTCATCGGCCTTGCATGCTTCGTCAACTCGAACTTCGACGAGAAGAAGAACTTCTTCCTCAAGAACGCCCCCGCCTCCTCCATGCCCAAGTTCGCCGACGTCACCGAGAAGTCGGGGCTCAAGGGCGTGTCCTGCGAGAGGATCGCGGTCGCCGACCTCGACGGCGACGGCAAGGACGACCTTCTCCTGGACGGCTGCAAGGTCTTCCTGTTCGCGGGCGATGAGAAGTTCGCGCCTGCGCCGGACGCCGGCCTTCCGCTCGCGGAGGCGGGAATCTGCGCGGACGCGGACAACGACGGCCTCGCGGACGTGTTCTGCATCTCAGGCAGGCAGGCGCGGGTCATGATGAACGCCGGGTCCTGCAAGTTCAGGGAAGTCAAAGACCAGGGCATCCCGGAATGCACGAACATCATCAACGGCGCTGCCGTGGGCGACTTCAACGCCGACGGGTTCGTCGATTTCCTCGTCGCCCGGGGCAAGAAGGGCCGGGAGAACGACCGGGACGATTTGACGCCCGAAAAGCCCGCGCTTTACATGAACGCGAAGAACGGCAAGTTCGCCGACGCCACGGATTCATCGGGAGTCGGGTCCGTCGCCCCGATGCTGGGCGCCGGCGTATCGGTTTGCGATTACGACGGCGACGGCGACCAGGACATATACGTCTCGAACGTGAATCTCGACCTCGACAAGAACTACCTGTTCGAGAACGACGGCAAAGGCGTGTTCAAGGACACCGCGTCCGAGCATGGAATCGCAGGCACGCCCAGGGTGTACCAGGGCAACACCTATCACGGCCACACGCAGGGATCCGCGTTCGGCGACCTCGACGGCGACGGCGACTTCGACGTCTTCGCCGCGGCCATCAGCGATCCGCGGTACATCGACGTCGTGGGCACGTCGCTCCTGTACGTCAACAAGGGGAAGGACGGCGGGTTCAAGTTCGAGGACCGCTTCCAGTCGAGCGGAATCAGGTTCTCCGAACTGATTACCGACTGCTCGCTCGCGGATGCGGACAACGACGGCGACCTCGACTTGTTCCTGAGCGCGGTCGGCGACGCGTCGCAGACCTTCCTCTACGAGAACGACGGGCAGGGGAGATTCCTGGACGCCACGTGGCAGTCGAGGGCCGTGTCGTTCAACGCGGCCTGCCACGCATGGGTCGACTACGACCGAGACGGCGATCTCGACCTGGTCCTCGCGAGCAAGGGCGGGATGAAGCTGTTCCGGAACGGGGCCCATAAGCGCAACGGATGGATTGAACTGCGGCTGTTCGGAAGCAAGTCCAACAACTCGGCTTTGGGCGCGCACGTGACGGTCCGCGCGCAAGGAAAAACGTTCGTCCGCCATGCATCCTGCGGCAGGGGCAACACTTCGCAGGATTCAGCGATAATCCATTTCGGCCTGGGCAAGGCCTCGAAGGGCGACGCGGAGGCGGAAATCCGCTGGCCTTCGGGTTCCGTCGAAAAGCTGAAGCTCGCCATAGGCCAGAGGCATACGGTAAAGGAAAAATGATTCCGATTTTTCATTGTGCGAATTCGGGAGATAGTTTAGTTTTTTCAACGGACGCGGAATATCTGGAAAGGCTCGGCTTTTTGCCCCGGGTTTCCAATCCGGATTCGATTCGCGCGCGCAGCGCGGAGATGACCCGGACGAGCCTTGTTTCCAGTACGTCGGGCGCAGGCTCGTCCGGGGAATAATGAAATACATCACGTCGGACCTGATTGACGACCTCATCGCCAGGGCGGGGACGGCCCCGAGGAAACGCCTGAACCACAACGTGCACGAATCGCTTTCCGATCCCATACAGAGGCTTTTCGTGGCCGCGAGGCGCGGGTCCTATTTCAGGCCCCACAGGCACCTGGGGACCTGGGAATTCGCCATCGTAATAAGGGGCAGGTTCGACGTGCTCGAATTCAACGGCGACGGCTGCGTGATGGACCGCCGGACGCTGGGCCCCGGCGCGGAAGCAATCGCCTTCGAGATGGCGCCGGACACGTGGCACTCCTGGATTCCGCTGGAGGAGGATTCGGTCTTCTTCGAGGTCAAGATGGGCCCGTACGACCCGAAGACCGCCGCCGAGTCCGCCCCATGGGCGCCCGATGAGGGCACGCCGGCCGCCGCCAAATTCGCCGCGAAGCTAGCCAGAGCCGGAATAGGCGACATGATGGCATGATTGGTGCTGCCGCATGGTCGTTTCCGCGCGCGTACACGGCTCTTCAGCGCCGCAACGGCGCGGAAATCCTTGACAGTTTATCCTCCGTCAACTAGCATGCCGCCTCTGTTACCCGATTCGAAGATTTGGTTCCGTTGCGATTCAGCAGTCCCCGCCGCTGTCGACCGTCCGAGCTCAGCTCGACCTCCTGACTTCCGCCGGGCTTCTGAAAAAGGCGTTCATGGCACTGCACCAATCCGCATTGAGAAACATCGCCATTGTGGCGCATGTGGACCACGGCAAGACCACGCTCGTGGACGCCATGCTCTGGCAGAGCGGCACGTTCCGCGCGAACCAGGAGGTGCGCGAGCGCGTCATGGATTCCATGGACCTGGAACGGGAAAAGGGCATCACGATACTCGCCAAGAACACCTCCGTCAGGTACAGGGGCGTCAAGATCAACATCGTCGACACCCCGGGCCACGCCGACTTCGGCGGGGAAGTGGAGCGGACTCTGAGAATGGTCGACGGAATCATGCTCCTCGTCGACGCTGCCGAGGGGCCGCTCCCGCAGACGCGCTTCGTGCTTTCCAAGGCGCTCGAGCTTTGCCTGCCCGCAATCGTGGTCATCAATAAAATCGACCGGCACGACGCGCGGCCAAGGGAAGTGCTCGACGAGATATATGACCTGTTCATCGATTTGGACGCCTCGGAGAGCCAGATTGATTTCCCGGTAATCTACTCGGTCTCGAAGACGGGCAGCTGCACGCTCTCGCTCGAATCGCCCCTGACCAGCCTCACCCCGCTCTTCGACTCTATCCTCAATCGGATTCCGGCCCCGGTCGGCGATCCGGAAGCTTCACTCCAGGCCATCGTCACCAACGTCAACCCGGACTCGTACCTCGGGCCGATTGCCATAGGCCGCGTGGTTCAGGGGACCGTCCGGACCCGCTCGCCCGTCACGGTCTGCCACAGGGACGGGTCCATGACCCGCGCCTCGGTCACGGCGCTCTTCACCTTCGAAGGGCTCGAGCGCGCCGAGGCCGACGGCGCCGGCCCGGGCGAAATCGTCGGCATCGCCGGCATGACGGGCGTCGGACTCGGCGAAAGCATCGCGGACGCCGAGAATCCGCTCCCCCTCAATCCACTGCACGTGGACGAGCCGACCATGTCCATGGAATTCCTGGCCAACGATTCCCCGCTCAGCGGCCTGGACGGAAAGTACGTGACGTCGAGGAACGTTCGCGAAAGGCTCATGAAGGAGGCGACGGGAAACCTCGCGATAAAAGTAGAGGAGACCGACGTCACCGACAGGTTCAAGGTCCACGGCCGCGGGGAGCTCCAGATGGCCATCCTCATCGAGCAGATGCGCAGGGAAGGCTACGAGCTCGCGGTCGGGATGCCGCGGGTGATCACGAAGACCGTGGACGGCAAGGTCCACGAGCCCTTCGAGCACGTCCTCATCGACGTGCCCGAGGATTACATCGGGATCGTGGTCAGCAAGGTCAACTCCCGCAGGGGAAGCATGACAAGGATGATAAACCACGGGTCGGGCAGGGTGCGCATGGAATTCGACGCGCCCAGCCGCGGCCTCATCGGATACAGGACGGAGTTCCTCACCGACACCAAGGGCACCGGCATACTGACCCACCTCCACAGCGGCTACAGGCCCTGGGCAGGGGAAATATCCCATCGCACCACGGGGGGAATCATCGCGGACAGGACCGGCCGCGTGACCGGGTATGCGGTGGTCAACCTGCAGGAAAGGGGACAGCTCTTCGTCTCGCCCGGAGAGGACGTCTACTGCGGCATGATCATCGGCGAGAATCCCCGCGACATGGACCTTGCCGTGAACATCACCAAGGAGAAGAGGCTCACCAACATCCGCACGTCGACCGCGGAGTTCTTCGAGAAGATGACTCCCCCGAGAAAAATGTCCCTCGAGGAATGCATCGAATTCATCCGCGAGGACGAGCTGATCGAAGTCACCCCAAGCCACCTCCGCCTGCGCAAGAGGATACTCGACACGGATGCGCGAAAAAGGCACGCCGCGGGAAGGGAATAGCAATATTCAGCACGAAGCGCGCCGCCCCCGCTGCATATGGAATTACACCTCTGTGAAGCGGATACCCTCTCCCCGCCGCGGGAGAGGGAAGGGTGAGGGGGATTCGGCAGCCTTCGGCCTCATGCATGTCAAAGCATCCTTGTTCTGTCCAGGGGCGAAGAGCCCGGAATCTTCGGGCGGCGGGGGCTTATGTTTTCTCTGATGTGCCGTCGGGTGATTTCACCGTGGAACTCACTTCCCTCATACACGAGTTTTCATGCCGCGTATTCGTTCCCGTCCACGTTTTCGTACCCGCACACGACTTTCAAGGGAAAGGGGGGAGCTTCCGTGCAGCTTTATGGTAGAAGGGAAGAGAAAGGGTAGGTGTAGGCGAGAAGAGGAAGGGAACTGACAAGTGGGAAGGTGAAGGCGGACGGTTCGGCGCAGGACAGGTGGCTTTGCCCTTCGAATCCTGACAACCTGGCCCTCGAGACCGCATCGATGCTCGAGATCGCCCGCAAATACGCGGTCGACGGGCTCGGGATGGGGATCTCAAGGCCGGGGAAGTGACGGACGATTCAGCTTTTCAAATACCAATTCCGCCGAGCGGATTTAAAATCCATCATATGAAGATGATCCGCGCCATGACCGACCCGGACAGGCGATTGAGGAATCCTGCTTCGGCGTTCTTCAGAGACGGCAGGCTACTCGCAGCGGCGATCATTCCATGCGCCTGCCTTGCCCTGTGGGCTTGCGGAGACGCGTCCGTCTCCGCTCTCGAGGACAAAACCGCCGCAGAGCCGGCCGCGCCCGTAATCGCCGACCGGGCGGGCGGCTCCCGCGAGCCGCGATTCTCGGCCAGCATCAGGGAAGGCATACTTCGCGTCCATCTGCGTGATCCCGGCTCGGACGAAGACGTCCTAATCAGGAGCGCGAAAGACCCGAGGACATCCCTGGGCGCAGACGAGGAAAGGGAAATCGTCTCGCGCGAACGGGCATCATGGGCTCGCTGGCAGGCATGCAAGAATCGTCTCGCCCTCGGACCCCCGACCTCAGGCGAAGAGACGCATGACGCGCTGCTCGAAACCGTCGAAAACCTCGAGGATCTTCATCTGTCCGACGAGAGCCATCTTGGCGTTCTGCGGGATTTGCTGACCGCATGCGTGCAGCTGCTCATATTCGAACGGGAGACCGGCCTCGGCGCCAACATCTGCAGCCTCGCCTCGAGATACCTCCGTGACTTCGATGCCATCGCAGAACCGGCCGACCGCATCCTTGCCCAGCGTCTGCGCGCCTGGATCCTCCTCGTGATGGGACTGCACCCGCTCGCCGCAGAGGCTGCCGCAGCCGCCCGCGGCGAACCGGACGTGGAATCCGCTCTCAAGGCGCTCGGCCAGGACAAGTTCGAGGAGGCTGGCGGATTCGAAGCCGGGAGACTGGCGGTTCGCGTGGTTAAATCCGCGGGCAAGCCGCCCGATCCGAACCTCCTGTGGGCCGATACTTATTTCCTAGCGACGCCCCCCCGGGAAGCGCTCTTGTGCAGGAACGCGGCGTGCACTCTCTCGAGGCGCGGGACGGACGGCAGGGAGAAATGGTACCTCTGCTTCCTCTCGTTCAACAGGGTGTTGCCAATCGTGATGTACGGCGGATCAAAACCGACATTCGAGGAGGTCCGCGCGCGGGTCGCGCGCTTTTTCGCGGAAGCCGCCGGATCGGGGGAGCGGAAATGACTGCAAGAACGGCATTCATCGCTGCTGTCGCCGCCCTGGCTGCGCTCTTCTGCGCTTCGGCCCCGCCGCTCGCCGCCGAAGACCAGGCCGCCCCGATCCCGGAAGGAAAAGCCGCATGGGAGGAAGCAGAGAAGCTCATCTCATCCGCGGATCTCGCCCGGCTTGACGAAATGAAGCGGTTCATCGCCGAGCACATCCTCGCGAAGAACAGGGAAGCCGGCGCCCGCATGCTCGAGATGGCGCTGGCCGCCGAAAAACGCCTTTCCGAATCGGCAGGGCCCTCGCAGACGCTTCGGAATCAGGGCAGGAGCACGCTGATTTTGGACGGCAGCCTGGCCTTCCGCCAGCTTTCCACCCGAACCGATCCTGTTTCCAGGCTCGCGGCGGGAGCACCGACCATGGAAGAGGCGAAGGCCCTGGCCATCGAGGCATTCGAAGGCCCTTCCGGGCACGGCGGCAAACCGCTCGACGGAACGCCCAAGCCGCCGTCCGTCTTCTCCATCAAGGGAATCCACGACGCTTCGACGCATTTCCCCGGCAGACCCGACCCGCTCAGGAAGCCTCCACCGCCGCCGCCCACGAAGGTTCACTCCCCGCAATCGACCGGTCGGGATGTCGCCGAAAAGGGGGTGCGCATTGAATTCGACGCGGTTGCGCTGAGATCCGCCTTGAGCTCGTCCGAATCCGTGGAAGAGATGGAGGAATCTCTCGCCGCGGTCCGGGATGTCGCCGGAATCGAGAAAGTCATTGCCGCGGTCGAGCGGCGTATGATTTCACGGTTTTTCGGCGAAGAGCGCTCCTCGGCTGCCGTCCGCATGGTCCGAGTCTCAATCCGCGATCTATGCGCCGCCTCAGGCGCTTACAGGGACAGGTGGAAAAGCCTTCCCGTGGAACTCCGCCGACCCGGTTCCTTGCGCAGGATAATCGGCATGGTCGTCGTCAGGGAAACGCGCGACGTCGTCCTGCTTGGCACAGGAGAAGGCCCGGGCGAATCGGTGGACATCGACGACCTTGCCGTCGGATTCCGCGCGGGATGGCGCGATGGATCCTGCCCGGTGTGCTCCATCGACCCCGATCCTTCCATGCCGGGCGGAATCCAGCGGACCGTGATCCAGGGAATCCCGCCCGATTCGAATTTCGCCCGGACCATGCTCGAGGCCGACTATGACATGAAAGCCTGCATTCTCGGGACCAGAGGGGTCCGGACCGCGGGTTTCACGGATTTGCGCGCTCTGATGGCGGAAGAACTGGAATCCTCGGTCAAGTCCGGTTCCCTGGAGAGGATTGAGTTCAAGTCCCGTTTCTGGTTCACGCCCGCAATCCCGTCGCCCGGGAGCATACTCGTCTCCCGGGACGGCGGAATCGTTGTTTTCAGGGCAGGGATGAGGCTTTTATCCGAAGACATGATTTCTCAGGGGGGGCTTCTGACCGGGACCGGACGCGCGGGCAAGGTCGCGGTGAGACAGGCGGAGTCGTTCACCATGAACCTCGATTCGCTGGAACAGGAGGTCGCGTCGCTCAGGAAGCTTCATGCGCTATTCGATATCATGCTGGCAGCCTCAATCTGCAGATTGCTCGGGCTCGATTTCGAATGCCTCGGCAGCCTTGCAGGGCTTCCGACCCTCGACGCGTCGGTGCCGGCGGCCTATCCCGCATTGCAGGCACTAATCGAGGTCAACGGGACGAGGATAGGAAGCCTGTCGGGCGGAGTCGAGCTCCATGCTCCCCTCGGCGGGCACTCGCTTCTGCGCGCGGATCTGCCGGAGATGCGCGAACTGCTTGAACGGATCCGCGGTTCGGACGGCCCTGCCGCGGGGGTGGAAGCCTCGATTCCGCTGGCCAGGGCCGCGGATTCGTCCTCAGCCGCGGAATCCGGGCTGCTCGAAGCAGCAAGGTGCGTATGGTCGGGCATGCCGGACCGCGCCGCCGTCCTCCTGTCGGAGATAATCCGCAGGAATCCAGGGAACTCTGAAGCACTGAGGCTGAGGGCCGAAGCCCGTGCGATGCTGGGCCGATGGAGACTTGCGGATTCCGACGCGCTCGCGGCGGAATCGCTCGGAGGCGGCGACCCTCTGTTCCGCCTCATGCGCATCCGTTTCCTAATCGAGAGGGGGACGGTCGCTGACCCGGGCGCTCTGGACGGCGGAATCAGGAATCGTCTGGCGGACCACTACCTTCTTCTGGCTGGGCGCAATGCGGCTTCGGGCTCGCCCGAGCTCGCCCTGGCCGCCGCGAGGAGAGCCTCTTCTCTCCGCCCGGGCGACAGGAAACCACGCGCCCTCGCAGCCGAGCTGCTCTACGCGACCGGAAAAAACGAGGCTGTGCTCGAGGAAATCGAATCGGCAGTCCGGGCCGCGGGCGACGACGCAAGGCTCCAGATACTCAAGGCGCGCGCCCTCATGGGCCTCGGACGTTCAAAGCCCGCCCTTGAGGCGGCTTCGAAGGCCCTGGAACTGGAACCCGGTTCGCTCGAGGCCCTGGTCGCCAGGGCCTCCATCCGCATGGCGGTGGAATCATGGGACACGGGACCCGCGCTTTCGGATTTGAACTCCGCGCTGGAGAAGAACCCGAACCATCCCGAGGCCCTGATTATGAAGGCGCGAATCCTCGCCCTCGAGGGCGACAGGAGCGGGCCTGCGGCCTTGTGCGACAGGGTAATCAGGTCTTCCCCGGCAATGGCCGGGGCCTACGAACTGCGCGCTCTCCTTTGCGCCGAGTCCGATTCCATCGCCCGCGGCGGAAGCCCTCCGCGCGGGGCCGCGCTGGAGGCCGTTTCCAGGTCGCTCTTGGACTGCAACACCGCGATTCTCCTGAATCCAGCCCTCTGGCGCGCCAGAATAAGGAGGGCCGAGATTCTGTGCGCCGCCGCCCAATCAGCCGCCGCATTCGTCTCGTCCGAGAGCTTCGCCGCGCGCATAATCGAGGCGATGGCATCCCAGGCATCACGCGTGAAGGTCTCTTTCGCTGATTTGCAGGTTCAGAATCCGGATGTCCTTCTTCGCAGAATCGCGCGGCTTTGCCTGGAAATCTCCGTTGCCGACCTCGAGACCGCCCGCGCATCCTCGCCGGCAGGAGCAATCCCCGGGATTGAGGAGTTCGAACGGTCCTGCAAGGACGCTTTGAAACGAGGTGATTGAATGAACTCCGCGATTCGAATCCTGTGCCTATCCCTTGCTCTGCTCCTCACGCTGGCGGCCTGCGGGTCCGGAGGCGCCGGCCAGCAGGCGGAACCCGTGCAGGCGCGGCAGAATCCCCCTTCGCCTGAGGAGCGTTTCACCGCATTGCTCGTCGAACTCTGGGGCTTGCAGGACAGGGCGCGGGAAATGCAGGAATGGCAGAGCAAGAACGACATGTTCCCCTTCCTGCGGAGGTTCCACGAGCTCCTGAACGAAACGAAGGACCTGCCCGGCGTGTTCGACGACATCCACGCGGACTACATGCTCAAGCTTCTGCGCAAGCACGACGCCGGTCTCGCTGGAAGGATGGAGAAGGGCGAGCTCTCGAAGTTCGTCAGCTATCATTTCGGCGGATGCTGGAACCAGGTGTACAAGCCCGAGGGCGGAGGTCCGAGCCGATGCAGGACCGAATACGACGCGGCCCCGCCCGTTGCCGACAGGGAGAAGGACTGCGCCGCGTACATCGCCGAATTCGTCAGGCGGGTCGTGGACGTGCGGCTCATGCTGGAAAGCGAGGCCGCCGAGGAGAGGGCTCTGACGATTGAGAAGCTCTCCACGGAGATATTCAAGACCGGGATTGAGGAATGGACGCTTGGGCTTCATCCGGAGATCGACCTCCCCGCCAAGGTCCGGGCTATCGTGGCGGGCAGCCACCCGAAGGTGGCCGAGGATTTCACCGCCATGCTGACAAGCCGCAACACCCGGATGGCGGAGTACTCCCAGGAGCGAGCCAGGGATCGGCTCGAGCAGCTCCACAGGACTGAGATGGAGTTCCGAAGGACGGATCCCGACCGCAACGGGGCGAACGACTTCTGGACCGCGGACGTGTCCGGTCTATACCGCCTCAAGCCCCGCGGCCGGCCAATCGCCTGCGTGCCGGGCGACATCGCAGCCGAAGATGGGAGCCCCCTCAAGGAAGACTCGGCGCTTGGCGCGATGCCGCGGGCTGCCGACTACAGGGTGTATCTCCTCCTGGCGGTCTCCCTGGATTCGGAGGGAAAGCCGCTGGGGACGGACACGGACGGATCGGGCCGTGCGTGGCGGAACCGCGCTCGCTTCGCATTCTGCGCGTATCCCGCCGTTTACGGCCGGGGCAGGCGGAACACCTACCTCATGGACCAGACCGGGACCATCTGGATGAAGGACACGGGCGGAAAGGCGGTCGAGCGGTTCCCCTCCAATCCAGAAGGAGACCAGTGGTCCGTCGTCCGGGAGGCAGACGGCGGCGAGGACCTCCCCACTCTTTCGCCGGAGGAGGAGAAGACGGCAATCGACGGGCTCATTGCGGAGCTGGATGGGGACGAATACAGGGCACAGGACGCCGCCTCGGCGCTCGCCGTCTGGGGAGTCCGGGCGTCCCGGGCGGTCCCCGGCCTGCTTAGAATCCTGAAGGGCGCCGGAGCATACTACCGCGCCGGCGCCGCGAGGGCGCTGGGAAAAATCGGCGCTTCCCCCTCCGAGGCTCTGCCGGTGCTGCTCGGCATCGCGAAGGATGACAAGGAGGACATGGCCTTGCGCTGCGAGTGCCTGGACGCCGTCGGGGAATTCGGGTCGGACGCGGCGGGGGCGGTCGGTGAACTCAGGCAGCTGACGGCTTCGGAAGCGTTCGACTTGAGGGCCGCGGCGCTCAGGGCAATGGAGATGACGGATGAGGTCCTGGAATCCACCCGGGACTTCAGGATTGAAGGGTGGGTCGGACTGCTGAAGAAGAAGAACCTGCACAATCGCGCCGATGATTGCAGGTCCGCGCTTCTGCGCATCGGACTGCCCGCAGTCCCGGCCCTGGAAAAGATTGCTGCCGACAGGGTTGCCGGCGAGGATGCCCGCAAGCTCATACGGGAGATTCGTCGCGCAGCGAAATGAATTGCGGGCGGAAGCACAGCACTGAAGAGTCCGGGATCTTCATTCCACGCGAAGCATAAGCTACGCGCTTCGCGTGGAATCGTCATTCCGGCGAAAGCCGGAATCCAGGGCTCTGGAAGAAGAGGGGAATCTGGAACTCACCCAGGAGAAGGAGGAGCCTTATTTCGCCGCCAAGAGGCGCAAAAAGCGCAAGAGGGCTCGAAGACGGCCGCGGGAAAGACAGGCGACAAGGATCTCCCGCTTGCCGGCGACGGCAGGGGCGAAGAAGGCGCGGAAGAACGTGAGGCCAGAATAATCGAATTCTTCCGATCCTCCTTCGCCCCTGCCATAAGGCCGCTTCGCGTCCAGGGGCACGATTAGACCGCTGTGCGTTCCCATGCCCCCGCCGGCAAACCTCGGTGACTTCATTCCCGTTCAGCTGACCCGCATTCGCGTCGACTCGCAGCAGAACCCTCCCGGTCATCGCTTGATGCTTCCGAGGGACCGGAGTCTTCGGTGGTTCCCTTTTGCGCCTCTTGCGCCTCTTTGCGGCTATATTTCAGTCCGAATCCGATATGAACTCGAAGGCATCCTGGATTCCGGCTTTCGCCGGAATGACCCTGCCTTGAATCGCGTCTTTCATGGGACCCTGCGTTCCAGATTCATGAACGTATTCCACACGAAGCGCCTGGCTGCGGGCTTCGTGTGGAATAGGCAAGTCTTCCCCGTACCGCCAGGCTCTTCGGCCAGGTTCCCGTCCGCTCCCCGCGCCTCCCGGCTCTTCGCAGCCGACCTACGATGACCGCAGTTGCATTTGCACCTCGCCCGGATATAGTTACTGGGCTTTTCCGATTCATGGACTTGCGCCATGCGATTCTTCATGTGCTATTTCGAAACCACGCGGGAATGCAACCAGAATTGCCCCGGGTGCATGACCCGCCTGGACGCCCCGGCGCGCCCCTGCCTCACGACCGGGGAGGCGAAAGCGCTCGTAATAGACGAAGCGGCCAAAATCTGCTCCACCGGGTAGGTCGCGTTCTCAGGGGGGGAATTCCTCCTGCGGCCCGACGCGCTGGACCTCCTTGCCCACGCCTCGGACCGCGGGCTGCATTCGTTCATCAACACGAACGGATCGCTCATCGAGCCCCGACTGGTCGGGGAGATTAAGAAGGCTTCGAAAGGAAGGATTACTTTCGGCTTTTCGCTCGATTCCATCGACAACGACGTCCAGCGCGTCTGCAGGTCCGGCAGCAGGGAGGAGTTCCTGAAGAGAGCGGCGGTGTGCGACGAGGCCGGCCTGGGCTATTTCGTGCTGGTCACCGTCTCCAAGGCTAACCTGTCCACCCTCGCGAGTACGTCCGATTTCCTCAGGGAGCGGGGAATCCCTATGATTCGCTCGCCCTACGTCCCCCGCGGGGCGGCGGCGTCCCGGCGGGACCTCATGTTCACTCGCAGGGACGTGGAAGAGGCAATCCACCCCGTGCTGCTGTCCAACCCGCTGGGATACGTGAGCTACACCCCGTTCTTCGCGTCCCCGGGCGCCACGCGTTTCGGGCTCTCGAAACTCGGCGTATCGCTTGGCCAGCTCGGATGCCAGGCGGCGCGCGGATTCGTCGGGATCTCGCCCGAGGGGGACGTGGCGCCGTGCGTCCACCTCCTGGATTCCCCGGCGGTCCGCGGAAACGTGAAGCGGACGCCACTGTCCGTGCTTTTCCGGACAGACCCGGTAATGGCCGCGTTGAGGGAAGGAAGGGGGCTCAAGGGCAGGTGCGGCCGGTGCCGCTACCACGCCGCCTGCGGAGGATGCAGGGCGCTCGCATTCTACGCGACCGGCGACTGCTTCGCAGAGGACCCCACCTGCTTTTTCGAGCCGGCGGACGCAAGCGTGAAGTCCCCCTTCGAGGAGGAGACCGGCCGGAACGCGCGGTCCTTCATGGAGTTCGTCGCCGCCCGCCAGCCCTGGAGGGACATCTTCGCTGGCGACTTGCCGGGCAGGATAGGCGCTTCAATTATCAGGTCCGCGGCCAGGATTCGCGACTCGTTCCACCCCGCAAGGGGGCGGTTGAAGAATGAAGATTCTGCTGATTAAACCCAAATGGTTCGTCCACGGCGGCGTCTACAGGTTCCTCGAGGAAGTCAAGTTCACGCCCCTGCACATCGCCGTCATCGCCGCCCTGTCCGACGGGCACGAAGTGAGGCTCTGCGACAACGACTGGGAAGAGATACCCTACGGCGAGTCCTTCGACCTCGTGGGCATCACTACGGCGACCTTCACCTCCGGCAGGGCGTACGAAATCGCCGACCGCTGGCGCTCGCGGGGCGCGAAGGTCGTGCTCGGCGGGGTCCACGCCTCGCTCATGCCGGATGAATGCCTCGAGCATGCGGACGCCGCCGTCGTGGGAGAGGCCGAATATGTCTGGAAGGACGTCCTCCGCGACGCCGAGGCAGGCAGGCTCAGGGGCGTATACGACCAGGGCAGGCCCACGGACATGAACGACGTCCCGCTGCCGAGGCGGGACCTGTTCAAGGAGGACTACTGGGTGGCGACCGTGCAGGCCAGCCGCGGCTGCCCGAACCGCTGCAGGTTCTGCTATCTGCCGAGCGTCCCCTGGCACCGCCACCGCATAAGGGACATCGACCTCGTGTACGAGGAGCTCAAAGGGCTCCGCCAGAACGTGGTGTTCTTCGTGGACGACAACATGTTCGCCGACGAGGACTACGTAATCCGCCTGTGCAGGAAAATCGCTCCGCTCGGCAAGCTCTGGTCAGTCCAGGCGCCGACCAACGTCGCCAGGAACGAGGCCCTGCTCTCCGCCATGGCCAGGGCCGGGTGCTTCCACGTGCAGGTCGGGTTCCAGACCGTGAATCCCGGATCTCTCAGGTCCGCCGGCATAGCTCAGAACCGGATAGAGGAGTACAGCAAGGTCGTGCAAGCGTTCCACAGGCACCGAATCCTTGTCCTGGGCTTCTTCATGTTCGGGTTCGACGACGACGACAGGCGCATCTTCAGGGCCACCGAGGAGGCAATCAAGCGCATCGACCTGGACGACGCGTGCCTCTACATCCTCACTCCGTATCCCGGAACTGAGATGTACGACAAGTTCGTGCGCGAAGGGCGCATGGTCAGCGCCCAGCGTCTCGACTACGGGTGGTCCAACGCCGTATTCCGGCCTGCAAGGATGAGCAGGGAGGACCTGGAACAGGGCGTCCAGGGCATCTACGAGCGGCTGTACGGCCACTTCCGGTCGACGGCATGGCACAAGATTCTCCGCCGCCTGCCAATCCTGCTCAGGCAGCCTCACGTCCTGAGCATCATCGTCAAGGCACTTTTCCGCAGAATCGACATCTCCCGCAAGCCGGGGTGACGATTCTCGCCCTTTGGGCGAGGATCGCTACTTCTTCCCTGGCGTCGCGGGCAGCGCCTTGACCGGCCTGAATCCTATGAATCCGCCCCGGAACCCGGGCTCCTGGCCGTCCCTGTTCGCTGACCTGCAGTACCAGGCGTATCCGATCCAGCTCCCGCCGCGAAACGAGCGAAGAGTCGAGCCGGCACTGCAGACAGGATCCGGCTTCGAGGCCTCGGCCCTGGCGTACCAGTCAGCCTGGTACACGTCCTCGCACCATTCCCAGACGTTGCCGTGGACGTCGTACAGCCCGAATGGATTCGGCGGGAACGACCCCACCCGCACGGTGGTCTGCCTGTTCACGCCCTTCGGCGAGCCCCCGTACGGGTAGTCTCCGTGATAATTCACCTGGTCCACTGTCACGGTACGGCCGAACCAGAAAGGCATCTGGGTACCGGCGCGGCAGGCATATTCCCATTGGGCCTCGGCAGGCAGCGCCAGTCCCTTCTTCGCGCAGAACTGCCTGCAGTCCTCCCAGGTGACCTGCTCGACCGGGAGGTTCCCGCCCCCGTCCTTGAAGCGCGAGGGATTTTCGCCCATGACGGCGACCCACTGCGCCTGCGTTATCTCGTACTTCGCGATGTAGAACGGTTTCGTCAGCACGACCTTGTGCACCGGGCCTTCGTTGGGGTTCCTGCCCCCCTCGGACTCCGGGGAACCCATCTGGAACGATCCCGCAGGCGCCAGGACGAACTCGATGCGGGGTTCCCTGAACCATATTTCGAATGGAAGGCACGTTGCCGCGTCCGCCTGCTTTCCCATGCGGACGTTGACCGGATTGCCATGCTGGTCCTTGTCGGAGGAAGGCATTTCGAAATCCGTTTCGAAGCCTGCCGGAAGCACTCCTGTTTTCTTCTCTATCTTCTCGACAGCCTTTTTCGCCTCCGAATCTCCAGGCCTGGCTTCCAGGGCACGCCGGTAGGCTTCCAGCGCAGCCTTCCAATCCTTCTTCTTCTCCGCCTGCTTCCCCTCGTCCATCGCCGCCTTGTATGCCGTGTCGGCGCCCTGCTGCCCATCCTCGCCGCTCCTGGATTCCGCAAGAACCGGCGCCGAAAGAGAGAGAAGCGCAAGCATGAAAAATGCGCAAATCCGCATATTCAACAATCCTCGAAACATATCCCGGACGAGCCGGAACCAGACATTGATGCAAGTCAAGGTTCGTCCGGGTTATATAACGCGCTCCGCGCATGCCTTTCTAAGTTTTTTTCAATTTCTGCAATAATATTTCCGACGGCAGCTTGAATCCGGGTTTTTGCGGCGGAATCAGGCTTGCGCGCCGCCATCCATGACCGTCTCGGAAAAACCCTGTACTATTATAGGACAATGGCGCAACAAATGATAATTGGAGGCAGTGAAAGGACTTCCACACCCTTTTTCAGGAGGGATGATGAAAGCGACCTGGACGGCATTGGCCGGAGCTGTGCTGCTTGCAGGGGCGGCAGCAGCGTCCGGGGCCACCGTCGCGGACCTCGAATTCCGTGATCCGCTCTGGGGGGAGCCAATCGACCCCGCGGATCTCAAGGATCGCGTCGTGGCCGTGTATTTCTGGGCGGCGGACTGACCGCCCGTATGGCCTGATCTCCCGGTGCTCGTGAAGATGCAGGACGAGTGGCGGGAAAAGGGGTTGCTCGTGGTCGGAGTCCACGTGAAGCCCTCGGTGAAAGACCAGGCCTTGGACTTGTGCCGTGCGCACAAGATGAACTTCCCGAACTACTCCACGGGCTGGCTCGAACTCAAGGGGGTGGACGGCACTCCCACGGTCTACATCTTCGACTCCACCGGGAAACTCGTTCACAACGGCCTTTTCGCAGGCCAGGAGAAAATGCTCGAGGGCTTGCTCAAAGCCGCGCCTGACTGGGTGGCGGGGCCGCGCAACTACGAGAAAGTCGCCGCGGAGGCCGATCAGGTCCGCAACCGCAAGACCCTCGGATCAGCAGCCGCCGCGCTCCGCCAGAAGTCGTGGTCCGAGGATGCCCTCGAGAAGGAGGAGGCCAAGGAGCTTCTTGCCCGGCTCGAGCGCTATTCTGAAGGGCTCATGAAGAGGGCGGCCGCCCGCCTTGCCGCCGGCGCCCCTTCCGACGCCCTCGACCTCTGGAAGAAGGTCGCTGCCGATTTCCAGGGGGATTCAATCGGCGAGAAAGCCGCAGATGCCGTCAAGCAGAAGGAGACCGACCCGGCGTTCAAGAACGAGTTGCAGGCCCTCAAGGTCTTCGAAGTCATGGAGAAAGCCGCGGAGAATCTGAAGCCGCGCAGGCAGGAGCAGACCGAGGAGAAATGGCGGGTGAAGAACCAGGCGGTAATAGCCCAGATTGAGGGTCTGTACCGCATCCTGGAGAAGAAGCATCCCGGCACGAACGTGCTCAAGAGGGCAGAGGAAACCCTGAAGAGCCTGAGGCTGAAATAGCTCCCGTAGTCGCATATAAACGAGCCGTTTCACGGAACACTCGAGGAATATCAAAGGGGAATCGCGAATTCCCTCGGGTTGTAGCCACGGCGCTCAGGCGCCGTGATCGCTTTGGATCCTTGCGATTCGTCCGCTTTGGCAGACTCAATCGGGGCTTGCTTTTGGACTTCTGACTTTAGACATTGGACTTTCGACGGGTGTAAACAATATATTTGGAATTTTCTAAAGTTATAAAGCCTAGATGCCGATAAGCCGAGTAAGGCCGAATATCGTTTTGAGAGGGGGCATCATGGCTTTTCAGGTTACCGGGATAGCGGATTTGGAGAAGAGAGCTCTTCGCTTCGGGAGGAACGCGGCGCGTACGATTCTGGACCGTGCGCTGACGAAATGGGTCAATTCCATTGCCTGGCCGAAGGAGATTCCGGACGAGGAAGGCGGGGAGCCTTACAGGCTCAAGCAGTGGCCTCGCATAACCCTGAATACGGCGGTGGGGACCATAAAGCTTGCTGTCCCTTCCTTCTGGAAGAAAGGAAAGCCCGACCTCCGGCCTGCGGAGGCGGCGCTGGGACTGAGGAAATTCATTTCCCCTCTTCTTCTGAAGATGTGTGCCTCGATTGGGGCCGAACTTCCGTTTGCCTTGTCGCAGCAGGAACTGTTCGATCTTGCCGGAGCCCGGGTTTGCGCAGAGACCATACGAAGCATCTGTCTCGAGGTCGGACAGACGGCGATGGAGGAACAACTTCAACCGAGGATTCCGGACTCCTTCGGCAAACCGGAAAGGATTTCGGTTTTCATCGACGGCGGGCGCGTCAACACGGACCAGGGTTGGAAGGAGCCACGCCTTGCGCGCATCGAAGTCGTCAACGCAGTCGGGGTTGTACTGACGTTCGCTTTGACCAGGATTTGCGAAGCAAAGGCCTTCTGGAGCCTTCTGGAGCCTGTTCTTCACGCTGTCGGCGCGAAGGCGTGCGGCCTCCTCGCCTTCATCGGCGACGGGTCTGATTGGATTCTCGGCGAAGCGAAGTCCCGGTTTCCCGAGGCGACCCTCATCCTCGATTTCTATCACGCCGCGGAGCATGTGCACGAGGCGTCCAAGGAGATTTTCGGCGAAGGGGTGAAGGCGATGTCCTGGGCCGGCAAGTACGTAAAGATGCTGAAGCGGGGCAGGATAGACTTCATCCTTTACAGGCTGAAAAGCTCCAGACCAAGGATTTCCAATCTCGGGACAGCAGCCTCGAATGCTCTCGAAGGTCTCATCGGGTATCTCGAACCTCGCCGCGACCAATGTAGATACATGGCTTTCCGTAGAAGAGGGTTCCCCATCGGCAGCGGAAAGATTGAATCCTTTGTGAAGCAGGCATTGAACCTGCGCCTCAAAAGGAACGGCGCCTGGTGGAGCCTGCCCAATGCTGACCGAATCCTCGCCCTCCGGGTCAGTAAGATTCTCGACCGTCTTGAGCCGGCATGGACTGAGCACGTTAGAAAGCTCAGGGGGAACATCCCGGCCCAGTTCGAAAACCTTCTTTCTCGTGCTCAGGAGCCCTCCTTGGATGAGGTCAAGTATGATTCCTTCGTAAAAAGAGCCCTTTTTATTAGAGACGGGATTTTCACGCGAGAGGAGTCGAGTTGCTACGGAAACCTCTC